>CAZKLF010000001.1:0-46290 GCA_964553665.1 uncultured Mariniplasma sp.
TCACCTCTTATTTTATTGTAACATTTATAAATATATTTTGCATAATAAGTAAATTTAATATCAAATTTTATCAGGTATTTCCATTTTTTTTAAAACTATACTCTTAGATCTCGCTATTTATCTATTTTTTTTATAAAAAAGATTTTTTCTGATGAATTGTGGTAAAATTGTTTTAATATGCATCCGATGCGTTTTTCACTCGAAATAGTTTAGTCTTCTACTGGCCATGGCAAAAGATAAGTTTTTGTTGTGTTTTGACTTTTATACATTTTGAATCATATTTTACTTATTTTATGAAATTTACTCGAGGGGGTAACTATGAGAAAGACAATGTTTTTGTTTATTTTTTTAATATTTATCTTATCATCCTGTACGACAAATGAAATGATTATTATCACATTTGAAACAAATGGAGGTACTGTCATTAATCAAACTGAATTTGAACTCAATCAGACACAGATGGTTTTGCCTACACCTGAAAAACAAGATAATCAATTTGATGGATGGTATCTTGATGTTGCTTTAACGACACCATTTACTTATGACACTGTTGTTGATTTATCATCTATTACACTTTATGCTAAATGGGTATATTCAATAGACGGTATCAGTTTTAATTCTAATGGTGGTTCAATCATCGCACCGATTCAAGTCAATCCTGGAACATCTATTGTTGAACCGATTCCTACTTTTCCAAATCATATTTTCCAGGGATGGTATATAGATAGTACATTAATCCAAAAATATAACTTTGTGAATATGCCAAACGAAAACATTTTATTATTTGCAAAGTGGCTTTCTATCGATGATATTGATACTTATATTCAACAAGTCCTTACATCAGAAAATTTTAGTTTAACCTATTCAATGTATCGGAGTCTTGATCCAATTGATTCTTCAACCCAAATTTATAGTGATTCCGACTATTATATAGAAGTCGATACGATATATACGATAATGAGTTATCCTGTATTTGATGAATCATTTGAAGCATATATTGTTAAAGAAGATCAAGATTATATGTCATTTACAAGAGATTGTAGTGATGATGAGGTTAATTGCTGGTCAAGATATGTTATTTCTGATGAAGAGTATCAAGAGACGATTTCCACACTTCAATTTAATTCCATGATTGATCTTTTATTAGCCGATGGTCTCAATATGTCATGGTTCAATCAAGATCTGCTAACATTTACTCTTGATGAAGATTATTACCAAGATATGAGTGATCTCTTGTTTGATGAAGACACTCAGGTAATTGATCTCTATGAAATTGCATTGACAGATCAGGGTTTTGCTTTATCATTTTTCGTGGAAAACCCAGAGTTATATTGGGGTATTACAATTACAGTTACTGATATTATGCAAACCCATATCCAAGTGCCTAGTTTTGATGTTTGTGAAGAAGACCTATTCAATTATAGTTATGATGAAGATGGCGCAATAATTACCGGTTATTATGGAGATCCAATTGATTTAATGATTCCAAATCAAGTTTCACATACAGATGTGATTGGGATTGACTCCAATGCATTTGAAGGTTTAACGACATTAGAACGCGTTGAACTACCAAACACCATTGAAGTGATTGGAGATTCAGCATTTGCAAATTGTACCAGTTTGGATGTCGTCTACATCAATGCAACAAGTGTGCCTACTCTTGGAGTCGATGTTTTCTCAAATACATCTTTAACCTTAAAAATCTATGTGCCATTTGAAAGTCTTAGTCTCTATCAAAATGCACCAAATTGGAGTATGTATGCCAATAATATATTGGCTGCTACATACTATACCATCACTTTTGATGGGAATGGTGGAACTTTAGTTAGCGGTCAAGAAATTCAACAGATAAGTTCAGGTGGTAGTGCTGTTGCACCTGTTTATGAAAATGGGTCATTATACCTTTATTGGAATGTTTCATTTGTGAATATATCTCAAGATTTATTAGTAACAGCTCAATGGAGCACAACACCGATTACATCACAGGGTCTAACTTTTACGCTTAAAGATGATTCAACTTATGAAGTAACTAGTTACACTGGATCAGAAACCAATGTCTATATTCAAGATACTTACTTAGGAATGCCTGTCACCAGCATTGGAAGATATGCGTTTGAAAGTAATAGTACTTTGTCACACTTGGTTATGCCTGATAGTATAACAAGAATTGAAAATGGAGCATTTTATAATTGCATTTTTTTGGAAACCGTTGTTTTTTCCAATCACTTGACCTATATTGGACCTAGAACTTTTAGTGAGTGTGAAAATTTACGAGATGTGTCATTTCCTGCATCATTAGAAATCATTGATGATGGTGCTTTTGCAGGATGTTCTCATATAACATCATTAGAACTTCCAGAAGGTCTCATTGAAATTGGAGATGCCGCATTTTCAGGACTTTGGAATCTGAATAGTGTTACCATTCCTGCTTCAGTTGAACATCTTGGAGATATGGCATTTTATAGATGTGGGTATCTAAAGAATATTTTTGTGTCACCAGATAATCTATATTACCAATCATTTGATGGTGTTTTATACAACAAATTAGGAACCAAACTCATTTTTTATCCTTCAAACAAAGGTAATGATGTCATATTTCCGGATCAACTTGTCACAATTGGAACGTATGCATTTTATGATTGTACTTTTCTAACTTCTATCATGCTACCGCAACAGATTACAGAAATTGAAGATCGCGCATTTCAAGGGTGTGATCGATTAGAAGAAATTTATATACCTTCTTCAGTAAGTATCATCGGTGAATATGCTTTCTTGGGTAGTTACGAAAATTTAGTCATTTATACTGGAGCATCTGCTGAAAAAGCACAATGGGATCTAACATGGAATAACAATAATTTTAGTGTCATCTGGAATACTTCAACCTATATTGTCACTTTTGATGGCAATGGTGCAACACTGATTTCAGGTATTGAAAAACAGATCGTTATTGCTAACAGAGATGCAGTCGCACCCATTTATGATAATGAAGGTATCAATTTTAATGGGTGGAATATTTCGTTTACCAATGTGATATCCAATTTAACTGTTATTGCCCAGTGGGACCCAGATACTTCAACTGATGGTATTGTGTTTACTTTAAAAGATGATAATACGTATGAGGTCACAGGTTATACGGGTTCTTCAAGTATCATTCGTATTAATAATCTATATTTAGATAAACCTGTGACAAGTATTGGTAGACAGGCTTTTTCAGGAAGCGTTAGTCTTACGAAAGTTTACTTGCCTGATAGTTTGATCAAAATTGATCAATACGCGTTTGTAGATTTTGCTGATCTTATATCAATCAATCTTCCAGATAGTCTAGAAACTATAGAAAATTACGCATTCTATGGATGTAGTAGCTTGACAGAGATTTATATTCCAAGTGGTGTATCTTATATTGGGAGCACTGTTTTTGCAAATACATATAGTTTAACAAGCATCAATGTCAGCCCTGATAATCCTAATTTTAAGTCAGTTAATGGGATGCTCTTAAATAAGAGTGGGGAGATACTCTTTAGTGTTCCATCAGGACTAACAGGTCTTGTTTCGATACCCGATGGTGTCACACATATACTCACTGGGGCGATCAATGGAGGAAATCAAATTACTGAAATAGTAATGCCTGAATCATTACTTTACATTTCTTCTTGGAATTTCTATAAATGTACAGTACTAGAAAATATCACTTTATTTTCTATAATCCTACCAGAGCTCGATTCTAGTGTATTTATTGATTGCAGCTCAAATTTGAAGATTTGTGTTAGAGGTGATATCATTGATGATTACAAAACAGCTGCTAATTGGAGTGATTTTGCTGATAGACTATTCTCTATTTTACCTTGACACAGTTGAATTCAATGCAAATGGAGGAACACTGATTTCAGGTGATGAAATCAATTACATAATATATGCACATGCGATTTATGAAATCACCGTTTAAAAGACCGAATCAATCACCTTATTATCCTTTATAGATGGCAAATCCAACACTAGAAGAACCTAATTGGCTTTATGAAGCTGATAATCTACTTTTATGAACAACCATCTTTGTAGTGGTTCATCGCATAATTAAGCCTACAAGTTAGGCTTTTTTATTTTGCGAAAAAAAGCACCCAATGGGGTGCTTATGTGTTGATATCTAAAATTGCAGTGAAGTTATCTTTGATTGAATCAACAAATAACGTCAGGTAGTTCTTTATCTCTCTGATTCACAATTTAGGAAGGTGCTCTTAATTTTTTCACTCATGTAATGTTCTACCCCATTTCGCATAGATCGTTATATCACTCGATAAGGGTGTATCCAAAAGTGAATTTGCACTAAAAGGTTGATCAAATGTATCGTTATCCCAATACCACCCAGAAAAGATATAGCCTTCCTTTGTTGGGTCATCAGGCATCGTTACAGATGAACCTGAATTAGTTCGTACAAAGAAGACATCAGTTCCTCCGTTACTATCAAAGTGAATTTTAAAATTACTGCTTTGTGTACATCCTGCTAGAATGATTACAACTAGTAAGATGTTCAGTCCAATGAGATTTCTTATATTCTTTATTTAATCTCCGCCTTATAAATAATATATTTATTCTATTTTAGCATTTTTACTCATTAAACATTATTTCTTTTATACAACATTCCATTTAGATGTATACTATGAGCAAAGAGGTGGTTTTAATGAAAAACAATCTTATATACTACATCATGACGTATATAATGTTTTTATATCCACCATTCATTTACTTTATGGTTATGATTAATTTTGAAAATATGAATGATGCAAATCAATGGGTTGTTGGCTTGATTACAAATGTGTTATTTGTACTCATAACAACTGGAATTTTATATGTGCTAGCCATTAAAAAGCGGATTACAAAAATCAAAAATGATGAAAAGAGCCATTTTATTTTCGGATATATTGGTAATGTTGCTGTTTTCTTATATACTTACCAATATTTAATGGGAATTGAAAGACTAGTTTCTGTGTTTAGCTTAGTTCTGCTTTTGGTATTAGCTTACAAATATCTCATATCCAAGAAAATCACTTTTAAAGAGGTCTTTCTTTTCAGTATAGTTTTTGGAGTGTTCGATTATATTATTATTATCGCAACTGGAAATACTTTATTTAGTGAAACTGGAGCTTTTACTAATGTGCAATCCGTTATATTCCAAATTCTATTTATTCTTGTTATATTGTTCAGCATTTGTTTTTATGGATTTAAGCTATATAAAAATCATCAGTGGACTACTTTAAGATATGCATTCGTTTTATTTCTTGCAATTTTTATGATTATCACTTATATTGATGATACGCAGGAAAAATTATTTGCAACTTTCTTGTGCTTGGCATTATTCACATGGATGATTGATATTATTCTTAGATTGATTCATAAAGAATTTAAAGTGTATGATTTAGTTTTTTATGCTAGAATAATTCTATTAACTGTCGTAATATTTTATATTCACGAAATGAAAATTTATAGGCTTCCGGATTTTCAAATTGTTCAAATGGGGTTAATTATTGGTATCTTCTATGTTACAGGTTTTTCCGATATATTATTGCATTTATCTCCTAAAAAACAAACGAAAATAAATCTGGATTTAAGCATTGAAGACTATTTAAAGATTATTTATAAACCCATCGTATCAAGATATAAAGATGTATTGGTAATTTCTAAGCAATCAGATTTACCACATGAATTAAGCAGTCTAGGAAGAGACATAATAATCAAATCAGATTTCCACGACACCCAACATCTAGATATTAATGCCATGTCATTTGTTATTCTGTATTCCAATAATGTTGATGACATTGACGCTATAAAAAATCAATTTCCATATATTGAATTATGTGTTATAAGCAAAAATAGCATTACAGAAAAAAAATTAAAAACATGTTATACAGATTTTAAATACTATATTTATACTATATAGAAAATAGCGTGTTTTACTCCGGAGTTATACAAAGTTTACTTTTTGTGCACTAGAAGCTTACAGCTTTTAGCACAATCCTCATAAAAATGGTGTCAATTAGTACAAAATGATGATTTGCCCCTAGAAGTATTGTGCCATAGCATGGTTTTTGGGGAGGACACTTAGATTATCCCCGTTACAAAATAAAAAGTGACTTTTTGTCTCTATTGAGACGTAAAGCCACTTTTTTAAATTAGGATTCTTGTCCTTAGTCTTCATTATTGTTCACAAAAATTCGTAATTTCTTTAATTATAGAATGCCTTATATCTTTTGAACTAGTGAAATTCCTATATATCATTTTTCTATAATTTGAATCAAAGTTAATTGATTATTAATTGATCGCCCATTTAGCATAAAACAACAAGTGACCTACAGAACCTGAAATAATTGATGTGATTTCGCTTCCTGAAAAATCTTCAGCTTCAAACCACCCTAAGAATGTGTACCCAACTTTTTCGGATGCTTCTAGTAAAATAGTCTCAGTTTCAATTGTATATAAGTTTGGATTATTCAGGTTTTCGACTCCATCGTTTAGTTCATAAACGATTTGATAGTAATTTATGTTCCATTTGGCATATAGCATTAGATCTTCTGACGGCATATTTGTAAAGGTATAACGTATTGTTAAGTTTATATCTTTGTACCACCCGCTAAAAGTATAACCTATTCTAACTGATCCTGATGGCTCTATAACTGCTGTATTATAATCTTGAACAATTGGATCAATTAAAGAGCCTTCATTACTTTCAAAAGTGAGAGTATATTGATTAATCTCCCATTTGGCATAAAGCGACATGTGATCTACTGAACCTGAAATAATTGATGTGATTTCGCTTCCTGAAAAATCTTCAGCTTCATACCACCCTAAGAATGTGTTCCCTTCTTTTTCAGGATCTTGTAATAAAATAGGTTCAGTTTCAATTGTATATGAATTTGGATTATTGATATTATTGATTCCATCGTTTAGTTCATAAACGATTTGATAATAATTTAGGTTCCATTTGGCATACAGTATTAGATCTTCTGACGGCATATTTGTAAAGGTATAATCTGCTGTTAAATTTGTATCAGTATACCACCAAATAAAGGTATAACCTGCTCTAATAGGCTCTAATGGTTCTATAATTATAGTATTGTAATCTTGAACAATTGGATTAATCGAAGTTCCTTCGTTACTATCAAAAGTAAGTGTGTATTCATTAATCTCCCATTTGGCATATAATGTGATATTTTCTGCAGGCATAAATGTAAAGACATGTGTTGCTGTTAAGTTTACATCACTGTACCATCCACCAAAGGTATATCCTTCTCTTGTAGGGTTTGATGGTTCTACAACTGTTGTATTGTAATCTTGTGTGATTGGATTAATCAAAGATCCTTCGTTACTATTAAATGTCAGTGTGTATTCATTGATTTCCCATTTGGCATATAGTTCATAATCTTCATATGACTGGGGTGCTATTTCAGTTATGACATCTCCTGTGAAATCTTCATGTTGATACCATCCTAAGAATGAATAGCCTTCTTTTATAGAATCTTCTAATGAGATTATTTCTGTCTCAAATGTAAATGCGTCTAGATTACTATCATTATTTGTTCCATCATTCAAATGATAGGTTATCGTATATGTATTTATATTCCATTTCGCATATAAAGTGAAATTATTAATGACTTCTGATGTAGTCAAGGACCATTTCTCATCAAGAGTAGCTCCACCATTAATACTTGTATACCATCCATCAAGCGTATATCCATCTTTAGTTACTACTGGGATAGCAATCGTATGACCAATAAGTACATTTGCCGGATCTAACACAGTCCCACCATTTGAATCAAAAGTTACTTGAATAAATCCAGGTGGTATGTAGTTGTCATCTTCATTCCATTTTGCATAAACAGTCATATTACTTGATAACGGTGAATCAAGTAAGGAATTAGCTGTAAAAGGTTGACTAAAAGTATTATTATCCCAGTACCATCCACCAAAAAAGAATCCTTCCTTAACTGGATCATCAGAAATAGTTATTATCGAATCCCCATCTGTCACAATATCAGCAACATCTGTGCCTCCATTAGTATCGAAATTAATGGTAAATGCCACTGACGTTGTACAACTTGTTAAAATGGTAGCTAATAGAAAGATACCTAATCCAATTATCTTTTTGACATGTCCCATTTAATTACCACCTTATACATAGTATATTTGTTCTATTTTAGCACTTTTTTACATTCAATACTATTTCTTTTATGAAAAATGCATATAAGTTATTCCCGGATATTTCATTCTTTCTACAATATTACTGGTGTTCTTGGTGTTTTTCAATCATAAACATACGGATATCTTTTAAGGAAATTCATCTATCATCAAAATAACCCTAGCGCTCTTGGAATCTAAAAACCTTACTAAATTTATGAATATATATACGCTTAGATATAAAGCGTGTCAAAAGCAAAAAAAAGGACAATTTGTCCTTTTTACTATATCTTATTCAGTTCTTAATGCAACTACTGGGTCTCTTCCTGCTGCAATTCTACTTGGAATCAAACCTGCAATTAAGGTCAAAACAGTACTTAATATGATTAATAGGAATGCGCTGCTTATATTGAGTTTTGAAAATCCTTCAACACCAATTAATCTATTAATAACAACATTAACTGGAATATTTAGAAGTATTGCTAATGCAACTCCTATAATTCCTGAGCTTAATCCAATTAAAATAGTTTCAGCATTAAAGATTCTTGAAATATCTTTCTTGCGAGCTCCAAGACTTCGCATAATACCAATTTCTTTTGTTCTTTCAACAACAGAAACGTAGGTTATGATGCCTATCATAATCGATGATACAATCAGTGAGATACCTGCGAAAGCTGTTAAAATGATTGTTATTGTACCTATAAGACTAGAAATCGTTGTTGAGATGGTTTCTGCTAAATCAGAATATATAATCGTCTGAATCTCTGTCTTATCAACATTATAGGCATCAATATATTCTTTTATTGCATCTTTTGAATCAAATGAAACAGGATAGATTTGAACACCTATAGGTGTAGCATCACCACCTATAAATCTCATCACATTTTTATATGTAATCGTTGTGTTAAATGGTAAACCTGTTAAAACGTTTGTATCTGGTAATGCAATTTGATCAGCAACAATTAAAGATGTGCTTGCATTATTAATAATATAATCAGTAAGCATAGTAGTATAACCGATACCTGTAGATAATAATTCCGTTGATGCATCTTCATTAACTCTCATGATACCTACGATAGTAATAGGCACTGCTTCAGGATTATTAAACATGGTTTCATAATTAGTTTGTGGTACATAGACACTACCCATTTTTGTAAAATAATTATCATTTGAAATGATTTTAAAGACTTTACCAATAAAATCATCATATGTGTAGCTTTCGGTAACGTCGATGCCTAGTTTTTCTAAAATTGAGACATCAATTAGATTTTCTTTATCAACGATGAGTACTGCTTGGTCATATGACTCTGGATAAACTCCAGAAAGCACATCATATTGAGATTGAATAAACTCTGGGTTGTTAGGTATTTCGCTTAATACACTACCACCAATAAATAAGGAATTGGGATTAACACTAGAAACAACCTTGATATAGCCGCCAGCATTTGTTTCCGCAATCATATTTAACTGAACGGCTTTTGAATATGAGATGGAGTTGGAAAGTGTTGAGTCCATATTGCTTAAGTAACTTATGAATGCATCATCAATAACATTGGCATGAAGCGTTGTATTATAAGCTTGATCATAAGGATAAATCGTAGGATCAGTTGGAAAATCATTTGTCTCACCTAATTCGTTATATCTTCCAGAAGCGCCTGAAAAGATATCGGTCGCTACTTGAGAATTGACACTGATAGGAAATCCAGCTAATGTATCACTTTGCAATTCATCGACATAACTGGTCATACCAGATGATATGGATAAAACGAGGGCAATCCCAATAATACCAATACTACCTGCAATTGCAGTAATCAAAGTTCTCCCTTTTTTTGTAAGTAAATTTATAAAACTGGTTTTTAATGCAGTTATATAATTCATTGATGTTTTTTTATTGAGTAATTTATCGTTTACTTGTTCTTTTGTAGAAATTTCAATTGGTCTAGAGTCTTCCACAACTCTTCCGTCAACCAGTCTAACTATTCGATCACTAAAGTCATTAGCTAATTCTGCGTTGTGCGTGACCATGATGACTAATCGATCCTTTGAAATTTCTTGAATCAAATCCAAAATCTGATGGCTTGTTGTGCTATCTAATGCTCCAGATGGTTCATCAGCTAATAAAATCATCGGATTATTAACAAGTGCTCTAGCAATTGCAACTCTTTGCATCTGTCCACCTGATAATTGATTTGGTCTCTTATATATATGATCTTCAAGACCAACTTCAATTAATACTTTTATCGCTCTTTCTTTTCTTTCTTTCGAAGGAACACCTGATAATCTTAATGCCATTTCAACATTATCTAAAACGGATAAATGTGAGATTAAATTATAGTTTTGAAAAACGAAACCAATCGTAGCATTTCGATATGCATCCCAATTAGTATCAATAAAATCTCGTGTTGATTTACCATCAACAAGTAGATCACCACTCGTATATCGATCTAGTCCACCAATGATATTGAGTAATGTTGTCTTCCCACTTCCTGATACACCTAGTATAGAAACAAATTCATTTTTCTTAAAGCTTAAGCTAATACCATTTAAAGCAGGTACAGGCTTTCCTGCAACATAATAATCTTTTTTAATATTTTTAAGTTCTAACATTTAATTACCTCCAATAAGTACAAATTCATTCTACACCAGAGTTGAATAATATTAGAGAGATTTGCTATTTAAAAAAATTATGTATTTGCTCACATATAAAAAATCGAATGATAAAATAAAAAGTCACTTTTTATCTCTATTGAGATTTAAAGTCACTATTTTATTAATCCATAAGAGTTTATTGTTTATCTTATGTTTATGATTCCATAGAACCTGTAGGAAATATATAAAGATTTCTGATTTTTTTCATCTTCTACAAATCATTTTTTTAAAAATGAAAACATGAATTTCCCCATCACTTTAAAATTAGTCAACCAAACAATTCTTTTTTTTCCTTTTAACATTTTTTTAACTAGATATGGTGTAACTTCTTCAACTTCGTTTCCTAAAATTTTAGCAATCTTAGTTCCGTCATCTCCTAGGTTATGATTGAGTAAATCAGTAAATACCATTCCAGGTGACAAAGTCCCAACAAATATCAATGGATATTCTTTAAGTTCTTTATTACAGCCTTTACTAAAATAAGTAAGTAAATGTTTTGAAGACCCATAAATAAGTGTTTTCGGAATCGCCATATTATTACTTCCTAGCCCTTCCATATTATAGATGTGTCCATATCCTTGTTTTTTCATTTGGGTTAAAGCAACACTTGTCCCTAAGATCATTCCATTTACATTAATATCAATGACTCTTTTAATCTCTGATTCAGATAAATCCGAAACATCAAGTCGGTCTTGATCAACACCTGCGTTATTAATCCAAATATCAATATCCCCAAATTTATCTATTGCTTGATTTTTTGCGCTAATTATTTGTTCTTTACTTCTCACATCACAAACAATGCCCATAAAATGGCCTTCTAATGCAGATGTCGCTTTTTTAATGCTTTCTAATTTTGTTCCAGTAAAAGAAACGTTATGACCTTTTTTTAAAAATTCATTTGTCATTCCAAATCCGATACCTCTCGTACCGCCAGTAATCAATATATGCATTTATTTATCCTCGCCTTCTCTAGTTGCTTTACCGGTAATATGCTTAATATCTATTTCAAAGATTGCTACTGAATTAAAGTCTTCTTTTATAGATTTCACTCCTTCAACCATGAAATCTTTAGCATATTTTTTTATCAATTCAAGTAGAATTGTTTTATTTGTTGGGATTATCTTTGCAATACCAAACAAGGTAACACTTTCATATTTTGTTGTTACTTCTTTTCCGCTGACTCTTTCTTTTCCAACTACTGTAAATGATACTTTTTCGTGATTTTTAATGTTCTCAATTTTATGGCCAATTTTTGCACTATGAAAGTAGATCTTTTGATTAAGATATACATAATTCATTGGTATTGTATATGGATATCCATCATCTGATAAAGTACCAAGAACGCCATATTTTCCGTTTATTAATAATTCGGTAGCATCCTTTTGACTCATTTGATTCTTCTTCCTAGTTAACTCTTTAAACATGATTAGTCCCTCTTTTCATCGTTATCTTCATCTTTTAGCTTTTCAAGAATCCTGTTAGCTGTATCTTTATACCAAGGCACATGATGCTTCAAAAGTGATGCCCCGATTAAATCATTGTATTGTTTGTTTTTTTGTCTGAGTAACAGTGTTAGTGCATTACGCATGAGAATCGTTTTCCCTTTCCATAGATAAGCCATATCTTGATATTTAGATTTGAATTGTTTTTCCGAATCCGTGAACAGATCAGTAATAGATACCAACTCTTTGCCTGATAATGCAAATTCCGGATGCGTTTTTACACCTTTGTCAATGTTTTTTGGGCAAACCATCTGACAAATATCACATCCAAATAGAAGATAGTTCGCTTTGATTTCATCATTAGATAAAGTATGCTTATCTTGATTAAAGAAACTAATGCATTTTTCCATTTCGTATCTACCCTCTTTGAGTGCATGTGTTGGACAAGCATCGATACACTTATGGCAAGACCCACAATCATCATCAATCTTTAGAACAAATTCCTTTTCCAAAGTAACATCAATAAATACAATCCCTAGAAATATGTATGTGCCGTATTCTTTATTAATAATGAGTTGATTTTTACCAAAATACCCAACACCTGATAGAGTTGCTGCTAATCTTTCATCATGTGGATGATTATCAACACCCATCTCATATGAATATGAAAAATTCATCATTACAGATTTTATGCGTGATTTCAAGACATGATGGTAATCCATACCGAAAGTATAAAAAGATGATACGAGGTGTGTTTGTGTATGTTTAACAATCCTTTTGGGATATGCTAACCCTAAAACAACCATTGTTGGGTAAGCTACATTTGGTACATCTATTCCTAATTTTTTTGCTTCATCCAAATAACGTTGGGTTTGAATAACACCGACGACATCAAACTCAGCTTGAAATGTTTCAAGTAATAGTGTTTGATTCAAAAATAGACACCTCCAATCATGATGTATCATTTTAAAATTCTAATCAATTCAAGTAAAGTATACCATCTCAAAGAAAAATATGAGATGTTCAAATATTCAAAAATTAGTTACACATTAAAAATAATTTCAAATGCTATTGAATAATATATAATGAAACTGTAAATTACGACTGTTATAGAAAACCCATAATCCGAAATAGATAAGATGATATAACGCATGAATTGCCAAATGAAAATATTCATCAAGTCTTGAATTAAAATAGTGGTAAACTATAGTTGAAAAAATAAATCAATTTATTACTTAATATTTCAATTTACGATTAGGAGGAGTGTAATGATTGAAGCTATGCTTTATCAAAAACTTGCAAATAACCAAGTACAATGTAATGTATGTCATTTGCATTGCAAGATTAATCAAGGAAAACGAGGCATTTGTGGTGTCAGAGAAAATATTGATGGGACGCTCTATACTCTTAATTATCCAATAGCCATTGCTACAGGGATTGACCCCATCGAAAAAAAACCTTTATATCATTTTCTTCCAGGAACAAAGGTATATTCTTTTGCTGCAGTTGGTTGTAATATGCATTGTTCATGGTGCCAAAATTGGAGTATCTCACAAAGCCCCAAACCATTTCTTCCTATTGAAGGCGTGGAAATACTTCCAATGGAACATGTTAAAAATGCAATTGCTAATAATTGTCCATCTATAGCCTATACTTATTCAGAACCTACAATTTTTTTAGAGTATGCTTTAGCTACAATGAGAATTGCTAAAGAAAATGGACTCAAAAACATTTGGGTGTCAAATGGTATTATGACCAAGGAGACCTTAGATGAGATCATCCCTTATTTGGATGCTGCAAATATTGATTATAAAGGTCCAGATGATGGAGTATATGAAAAATATTGTGGGGGGAAAGCAACTCAAGTTATGGAAAATATGAAGTATCTCAAAAATGCTGGTATCCATCTTGAAGTGACAACTCTCGTCATTCCTGGAGTTAATGATCAATTTTCTCAACTTAAAGAAATAGCTCATTCAATCGCTTCAGAACTAGGAACTGATATTCCTTGGCACATCAGCAGATTTTTTCCAGCTTGGAAAATGAAAGATACTCCAATAACGCCATTAAATACACTTAAAATAGCATATGATTTAGGAAAAAATGCTGGAATTAAAATAATTCATATTGGAAATATTTAAATGAAAAGGAGATGACTTCATGCCTCTAATTGCAACTTTTATTGTTCCTCATCCACCTCTAATTGTCCCTGAGATTGGAAGAGGTGATCAGAATAAAATACAAAACACAATTGATGCTTATCAAGATGTCAGTACACAGATAGCTTCACTAAAGCCTGATACCATTATTCTATCTACGCCACATGCGGTACTTTATTCTGATTATTTTCATATATCACCTTCAGATATTTCTGAAGGAGATTTTAAAATGTTTGGTGCTCCTCAGGTAAAAATGCAAGTTACTTATGATACGGAATTGGTTAAAATGATTATTAATAATGCTGAAAAAGATGGTATTTCGGCAGGCACATTAGGCCAAAAGGAAAATGCACTTGATCATGGTACGATGGTTCCATTGTATTTTATCAATCAAAAATACCAGGATTACAAGTTAATTCGTTTATCTTTATCAGGATTTTCACCGATAACACACTACAAATTTGGCAAACTAATTAATCAAGCTATTGAACAATCTAATAAACGGGTTATCTGGATAGCAAGTGGTGATTTATCTCATAAATTGAAGAAAAGTGGGCCATATGGACTATCAAAAGAAGGTTCAATTTTTGATCGTGAAATTACAAAGGCAATGGGGAATGCCGATTTTATGAAATTTTTAACTTTTGATGATTCTTTTTGTGAGAAAGCTGCAGAATGTGGATTAAGATCATTCATTATGATGGCAGGTGCACTTGATGGTAAAAAAGTTGATTCTAAGCTCCTATCTTATGAAGGTCCATTTGGTGTAGGTTATGCAGTTGCTTCTTTCATGATTTCCGGTTTAGATGAAACGAGACATTTTGACAAAATTTATGACAATGCTGAATTAACAAAAATTGAAATACTCAAACAAAGTGAAGACCCTTATGTCAGTCTTGCTAGGAAATCTTTGGAACATTACGTTAAAAAACATCATCTTTTAAATATGCCAAATAATTTAATTGACGAACTGCTCAATCAAAAAGCTGGAGTATTTGTATCACTAAAAATACATGGAAGGCTTAGAGGATGCATTGGTACTATTTCCGCAACAAGATCCTGTATTGCTGATGAAATCATTTATAATGCAATTAGCGCGGGTACCCAAGATTATCGTTTTGATCCCATACAAGAAAATGAATTACCTAACGTCACTTATAGTGTTGATGTTTTAGGGAAAAATGAACCCATTGAATCTATAAATGAGTTGGATACAAAACGTTACGGCGTCATTGTTAGGTTTAGACAAAGAAGTGGATTGTTACTACCAAATCTTGAAGGTATTGATACACCTGAAGAACAAGTGAGTATCGCTTTACAAAAGGGTGGAATTAGAAATGATCAACCCTATAAAATGGAAAGATTTGAAGTTGTTAGGCATCATTTAAAAATTGGAGATTAGCTTTCTCCAATTTTTTTTATATTCAAATGTTTATACTTTTATTAATTACTATTTTATTGTTCACAATTGTGGACTTTGCTGCTGTTGTATTGATAAATTTACCAATCTATTAATCGTTGAATCAGTTATTATCGTTTTAACAATTGCCGTATGTTTATACGCCTACAAAGTTTATCAAAGCTTGCCAAAAATTGAACCAGAGATAAAAGAGCATATATTAATCTAAATATGTTTAGAAAAAAAAGAACTTAAAAATATTAAGTTCTTTTTCATTTTATTTATTTAATGTTATGTACTCTTCAATCAAACGATCATATCTTTCATTAAACTCATCATCAATTCCTTGAAGTTCTTTATGATCTTTTAATCTTTGTACAGCAAGTTTAACAATATCTTTGTATTCCACGACTGATTGATAGTTCTTTGTAACGGATTTTATTTTGCTATTATCAAAGGTGGTACTAGCCATCTTATCTCCATAAATTTCAGCTTTGTATTCCGGAAAATGCTTAATTATATATTCTGATGGAATACACACTACATTTGGTTTAACGCCTACGGCATCACAAATAAATTGATTTATTTGTTCCCATGTATAAACCTTTTCGCCTGTTAAATGATAGAAATTACCATAAGTTTTCGGATTGCCTAATATATCAACAAACGTATGAGCAAAATCCCCACTATATGTAAGTGTCCACAAACTTTGACCATCATCAGGCAAAATAATTGGTTTCCCATTAAGCATACGATCAATCATTGTATATGGATGTTTTCTACTGGGAAGTTGAGAGATTAGCATTGTTTCATCATATGTATGAGAAGGCCTAATCATTGTTACACTAAACTGATCATTATGAATACTTAATAAATATTCTTCGCATTTCTTCTTATTTTCACTGTAATCCCAGTATTTATTTCCTAAAGGTATTTCCTCTGTTATAGGAATAAATGGAATGGGTTTGAAATATGCCGAAGCACTGCTAATGAATACAAATTGTTTTGTATGGCCATTAAATAGTTCATAATCACGTTTGACATTTTCTACATTAAATGAAATCCATTGGACAATACTATCAAAGAAATGCCCTTTTAAAAGATCTTTAATTTGATCTTTATTATTAATATCTCCACTTAGGATTTTGACTTGTTTAGGTAATTTTGAGTTTTGCTTCCCGCGATTTAGAACATATAAATCAATACCTTTCTCAATTGCGAGTTTTGATACTTGTGTACTAATAACACCACTTCCACCAATAAATAGTACTTTCATTTGCTCCTCTTTTCTAGATTCAGATGCACAAAGCAACCTTTTTATTCATTTTGTTTTAATTTATAGTCTTACTAATACTGCAACTTTACAATCTACTTGATGTTCAAATCCACTTACAACAACTGGTATTTGAACAATCTCATCATGAATGTATTCTACTTTAAAGGCCTTTTTAGAAACCATGAGTAATTCATTGACTTCAAGGGTATCTTTAGCTCTAAATGTCATAGACTCTAAATTTTTATCTAAAATACCATAAATAGGTAAATCCAAGTTAATCAACTCACTGGTTATTTTTTTGACTTTAACAGCTTTTTTCTTAAAAGCTTGGTAAATTTCAACTTTTTCTTGAGTGTCATCAGCAAATTGTTTTACTGAATCTACGACCTTGTTCGTTTGTTTTCTTACTTCTCTAAAAAATTCTTTGCTATTTTTTTTCATAATTTAAGAACCTCCGCTATATGTTTATTATACCTTGAATTGAATGAATTTCATATTTTTACGGTGAATATTATTTTTTTACATTTTATCTTCAAGTATTATTTATTATAGAAAGCATTATTTTTCTCCCATGTTCCTTTTTTGATGTAAAATAGAACTATAATTGTATTGAGAAAAGAGGTTATGAGATGAAAGGTTATGTCGTTTTAGGTGTGCTTGTTAGTCAAAGAACTAAAGATGCAGTTGCAGTTCAAGATGTTTTAACTAAGTACGGTTGCATTATCAAAATGAGACTTGGATTACATGAAACAACTAATGTATGTGCTGAAGATGCTTTACTACTTCTTCAACTTGATGGATTAAAAGAAGAGATAAAAGCATTAGAAGATGGCTTAAATTCAATTGATGGTGTTGAAACACAGCTCATTTCATTAGGTTCTTAAAAACCATAATTCTATTAGAAATCAACTCAAAGAAACGGTTCGACTGAACCGTTTTTTATAAAAAATGTTGAAATACGGAATATATGCGTTAACAAATACTGGAGGCAATTATGAATTGTATATCTTTCAAAAAAATTACAAATGATAATTTGAGACAAATTATTGAATTGAGCGACACCTTAGATGAAGCTCAAAGAAAGTGCGTTGCTATGAATGGTAATTCTTTAGCACAAGCTTATGTAAATCAAGAACACGCTTGGCCTAGAGCTATATACCTTGATGATACACCTATAGGTTTTATCATGCTTGATTTAACACCAGATGACATTCCTGAAGGCGATCAACCAGCAATCTATTTATGGCGCTTTATGATTGCAAAAGATTATCAAAATAAAGGTTACGGCAAGAAATCATTAGATCTTCTTATCCGGAAATGTAAAGACGAAAATAAGAAATCCTTGTATTTATCTTGTGAAATCGAGAATGATATGCCTTATCAATTCTATATCAAGTACGGGTTTATTGATACAGGTATATTTAAAGATGATGAACAATCACTAATGATGAAACTGTAGAAAAGAGATCATTCTTTATGATAAATAACCCTGAAACAAGTATAGAAAAAATAAATAAAAAAAAGGTTTGTGGCAATTCATTAAGTTTACATTAGTCAGTTTAATAACTACTGTCGTAGAACTTACTACTTTCACTTTATTCAACTATTTAATTTTTTCGTCTTTATCTTTAATTTCATTTAAATTATAGTTGCTAGATTATTCAATAGAAAATGGTGGATTACGTACTTTTCTAGCTTTTAGTCTTTCTTTTATTATTGCTCAAATCTTTAACTTCTTTGTTCAAAGAAAGGCAACATTTAAAGCGGATAATAAAGTATTAAACAGTGCATTAATGTATATCGTTATGATTTTAATTATATTCTTGTTGCAATTATGGTTGCCAACGATGATTCGAATCCCTCTATCTAGATTAACTGGGCAGAATTGGGCAGATTTCATTATTAAAAACATGATGATGACTCTGGCTTTTGTGATTCAATTTCCTATCAATAAATGGATTATCATGAAGAAACAGCACTAAAGCATCATTATTTTATTCATTTTCATGTTTTACTCTAAAAGAAAAGACATATAATTTCATTATTAACCTGATATATATTATAATGCTTCTAGAAATAGAAAACTTAAATAATAAGGACTTATTATGAAACGAAAATTGATTTTTATAATTTTATCAATAGTTTTAACACTATCAGCGACTTTTCTAGTCCTCTTTTTAGTAAAACAATCAAAAGATATTTATACTGAGGGAGACATAAAATACGTTTCTAAAGTTCATGGAAGAGATTTCGTTATTTATCAAAATGGTGAATTTGATCAAAACTTCTTAACTGGTGTTAACATAGGTGCAACTAAACCTGGAACTTTTCCTGGTGAGTTGGGAATTACAAAAGAGGAATACTTAAGATGGTTTGAATATATCCATGAAATGAATTCTGATGTTATTAGAGTTTATACGACAATGATGCCAGTATTTTATGAAGCATTAAGTGAATTTAATAAAGGGAAAACAAGACCTCTATATTTAATGCAAGGCTTATGGATGAATGAAGATACTTCTAAATTATTAGGTGATGCCTATGCGAATGATGGGCAACTCGTCAAAGAGTTAATACAAGATGGACAAGATCTTGTTGATATCTTCCATGGTAATGCTGATTTAGATGTGACCCTAGGGTTTGCTTATGGAACATACACAAAAGATATATCAAGATATGTGATTGGATGGATATTAGGAGTTGAGTGGAATCCTGATTTTGTTATAGGGACCAATACAAATAATCCTACAAAGATTGCTCATGATGGAACCTATTTAAAAACAACACCACTTGCTTCTCCTTTTGAAGTCTTCTTAGCTGAATTTGGTGATGCTATTATCACTTACGAAGCTGAAAATTATCAAATGATGAGACCAGTTGCATTTACAAACTGGTTAAGCACTGATCTACTCGATCATCCAAATGAACCCGATCTTAGAGAAGATATCGTTTCAGTTAATACAGAACATATCAAACCTACTGAAGCTTTCTTGCCCGGCATGTTCGCTTCTTACCACGTTTATCCTTATTATCCTGAATTTATGAATTATTCGAACGAATATAGATCATTTGTTGATGATGATGGAAACATTAATCCCTATAAAGCCTATTTAAGGGACCTATTTCAAGCGCACACAGTCCCAGTGATTGTTTCTGAGTTTGGGATACCCGCATCTAGAGGAATGGCACACGAAGCCATTTACTCAGGCTATAACCAAGGAAATGTCACTGAAATACAGCAAGGTGAAATGCTTGCTGCTATGTTAAAAGATATTCACGATGAAGGATATATGGGTGGTTTGGTCTTTGCTTGGCAAGACGAATGGTTTAAACGAACATGGAATACCATGGATTTTGACTTATCACTGAGACGTCCATTTTGGTCAAATGTACAAACCAATGAACAAATGTTTGGCATATTGAGTTTAGAACCCGGAAGTGAACATAGAGTATCATATGCCGATGGTGAGTTTAGTGAATGGGATGATATCACACCTGTTTATGAAGATGCATCCTTAACACTATCTATGCAAACAGATGAAAGATATATGTATCTATATATTGATTCAACAGATTTTCAATTTGATGAAGATATATTATATATCCCGATTTCAACTTTACCAAACCAAGGTAATGATCATCTTATAAATTCAAATATCACCTTTAGTAATTCCACTGATTTTTTAATAAAAATTGATGGACAAACAAATTCTAAAATAACTGTTGATGCTTATTATGATTCATTTTATTATCTATACTCTGAAGCTTCAACTCTACTACCCAAAAATACTGCTTATACCCAAAAAAATAGTGGTATATTCAATTCAATGTTACTTGCTTTATCAGCACAGATTCTTCTTCCAGAAGATCAAGTAACGATTCCATTTAGTACATATGAAACCGGAGTTTTGCGTTATGGTAATGCGAATCCAGATACATCAGAATATGATTCTTTATCCGATTTTTACGTTAATAATAATAAAATAGAAATACAAATACCCTGGGCATTACTCAATATCTCAGATCCTTCAACAAAAATGCAGCTTGCTGACTTTTATGAATCTAATAGTATTGTTTCAATACCTATCGATGGCATTCGCATTGGTGCTGCTTCTATCCAATCAAGTCAAGATACAGTGAATATTCAAATGTATCCTTACACTTGGGATGCATGGGACCTGCCTACTTACCATGAAAGACTGAAGCAATCTTACTATATATTAAAAACAGCATTTGATTTATATAACTAATAAATATTAAAAATATAAAAACGGCCTAATTAGCCGTTTTTTATTTATATCTCACAAGCTAATTTAACTGCTTCTTTAGCAAGTATTACTTCATTTTCAGTTATTTCTTTTGGTCTATATTCAATATCTTGGATAGGTAGTCCTGTTATTTTAGCAAACCATGTTAATGCAGCTATATATCTTCCTAAAACATTTAAATGAAATCCATCCCTTGTAAGGTTGTCACCAATTTCAGTTAATCTGATATTTTGGATAGCATCACCTACTGGAATGATCTTCTCAAATTCTTTATGGTTATCAATTATTTTTTTTACTGTTTTTTTAATCTGATTATGCATCAACAATTGACTGAATTTATAATCTTTAAATGCGCTCTTCGTACTATCATGAGCATAAGCCCAGGTCGAATGCCACATAAATACTGTAGGGCTATCTTTAGTCTCTTTAATGTGATTAACTAAGTTGCTTAAGTAAGGCTCATAACTACTTTCTATACCGCTTAAACCGCTAGCTTGTTGAAACGCGATAATATCCCATGGTTCATCGAATATTCCATATGAAAAACTCTGATCATGAAGATGCTTCCACTGATTCTTTTCATTCTTCCAATAGTCATAATCATGACTTTCGCTTAACATATTTTGATGATGTAACTTTAATGATGCTCCACCAATATATAAATATCCTAAAACTACTTCTTTCATCCCGTAATCAAAAAATATCTCCCCTAAATAAGTCATAGCATCTTCACTAAAACTATTTCCTACGGCCAGTATTTTTAATGGTTCTTTTCTATTCATGATTAATCACTCCAGACTTTACGATTATCTAAGGATATTATATCAAACTTAATAAACTAATGCTAAAAAGAGCAAAAAAAAGAAGCATTTCAGCTTCATATTAAAATACAAAAGGTATTCCCCATATATACAAACACAAAACCTACTACTTAAAAATAAATCGTAAATCATTGCTTAATGAGAAAATTGAAACTGTAAATCCCAATACTAAACTCTTTAATCTAGTTAAACTAAAAATCTATATATGGGGAATACACTTTTATTATACTCTTAAATATCAGAATGTCAACTTATTGAAATCGATAGGAAATGTCCAAAAAAAAGACAAACGCATAAGCATTTGTCTATTGTGTTACTAATTACTTTTTGAACTAATCTACTATTTCTCCATCTTCAAAGATAGGTTCTGGGAAATTAACTTCATATATTTCTTTAAAATATAAAGTTCTTACTGTCATATGCTTTGGTATGATCCATAACCATAAGATACCAAATGTAAATAGTCCTAAGAAATACCAACCTAGATAGCTTAAGTCAAGCATAAATAAATCGCTTTTGTAACCCATTGTAATTTTCTTTGATATGTCAATAGCATCACTTGATGATATTGATGGTTTTCTAATTGTTAAATAAAAACTCATAGAATATGCATAAGCCTTAACAATACCCGGAATAATAAATAATAAAGCCCATAGAAGAGTGAATAAACCAATTAAAAATTGTAATCCAATTGATCTTAAAGGGTTTTCTTTGACGCCGGCAACTATAATCTCTTCAATAACAGGTGTTTGATCGTCTGCTGTTTGAATAAACATTTTTGTAGTTGAATAAATGACAATTGCACCAACAATAAATATTATGATTGAAACTATACTCGCTAATGCTGAATTTCCTTCAGCAACCAGAACTCGAGTCATAGTTTCCCAATCAATCTCATACTTTGGCTGAAGTGATGTTGAAATTGCAGAAAAAGCTCCTTCAATCACTGCAAATATTAATAAAATTGGTATAACTGCTCCATACTTGCCAACCATTAACTCCTTGGCTTTTTCTTTGTATTGATAACGTTGATCTTCCATAATTTTTCTCCTTTGTAAGGTATTCATCTCTAATTATATATTAACATATTTTCTAAAAACTCTTCACCTCAATAAATTTTATAAATTAATTTTCAGTGTAATAAATTATTTTATAATGAATTCCCACTTTTGAATTAAGATAATTTTATAGAAGTAAAACTTCTTGCTGGTACTATTTTAGTTATCATTTCTCCATTAGGATTAACAAAGAAAACTGTTTCATCTTGATTGTTAGAATTCCAAACCATAGCCATGACAACTCCATTTGCGTCAATATATATAGATGATGTTGCATGCTCATGGACCATCATATGGTAACTATCAGTTTTTTGACCATAGCTCTTTAAGCCATTAATCAGATAATATGTTTGTGCCAAATCACTTGGATAATCATCATTTAAAATGAGTGATGCATTAAACTGATTCAAAGCTACTGTTGGATCTATAAGTGCTTGAATGCTCCACATATTGGCGTACCATGTATCAATTGTTTGGTTGTTTGAACTCAAATAATTTTGATAGATATCAGCTAAACGTGCTCTTTCTGTATCATTTGTCGCATAATTCGATAAATATTCACCATTGGGTAGCCATTGGATACCATAGATAAATGTTGGGTTTGCTCCAAACCATGTTGCATAATCATATTTCCCACCCCAAATCATACCAGCTACAGATGCATACTCACTGTATTCATGAGGAAATATCTCTTCAGAATAGTCAAACATGTATGTTTTAGCTGAATTAAGTTCTGATACGAAACCATAAATAGCAGCATCTCTTAATTCGGTATCACCAATATTTAATGCCCAAAGATAACCACCTAACCATGATTGTAAAGCTTCACTGGAGGATTCCATATTGTTACCCTCAGCAAATGTACCAAAGCCATGAGCCCAAGTATGTCCTGCCCAAGGATCAAAAGCTCTCAAATAAGCAAAATCATAATCGTCTTTTTCTGGATACATATAATCATTAAGCAATAAAGAAACGATATCGCCATAATCGTCTGTAAACGTATCATCGTACATAGCAAGCACACTTGCTCCATAAACTAAATAACCATGTGTGAAACTATGATCACTCAGTTCTCCTGCTGTATTAAAATCATTATTTGAATAATAAACTGTTCCCCATGCTTCATTATAATATAAATATCTGCTATCACTTGTGGATGAATAAGTAAACCAATCCGCCAATAGATATCTCAATTTTGAAATAAATTCTTGCTTAAGGGTATTATTCCCCATTTGATCAGCAATGATAATACCTTGAGCTAAAGGATAAATAGCCTTACCATTCCAATATGGACCTTCATCATTTATGAAATTTTCTGTATCATCGATTTCGGTTCTGGTTCCTAAATCTGTTAAATATGATGTTAAATCAGATTCACTGAATTCAGAATTTGTAGGCAATGTCATACCAGGCAATAATCCATTAAATGATAATTTTGTTCTAAAATGAGAACCTAAAGTAGCTTTTAACTCTCCACGAACAGTTTCAAATGAATAATCAGTTAGTGCTTGTTCACTATTCTGATAGTGATGAGGCATCATAAACTGAACAGGTTCATTATTATTGTCCGATTTTAGATATTGAGTTGAAATATTATAATCTGTCGCAACAATGCTATCTACATGATTAACATTGTATGATACATTCCCTGTTAAGATTTTTGCATAAGCATGATCATGATAGAAAGATGCTTCGCTTAAATATTGAATAGCTGCAACTGACAAATAATTATCATCACCTAAGTCCATACTAATTCTGTTTAATAATCCAAATGGGTGATTAACACTGCTTAGGTTAAAAACTGTATCATTAGGTGTGCTGATTAGAAAGTAGCGATCAGCATATATTGGTTGACCTACCTGTGCAGGACGATATGTATCATATCCTACATGTTTATGTACGAGTTTAACGACGATGCCATCACCGACATATGAAGAACCGCTGATTAGATTACCATCAACTGAAAAATATTCATAATTGTCAACGCCTGCAGTAGCTAAACTCAAATAAGCTGAACTTGGATCCATAACTTCGGCAAATATATAAGGTGATCCTTGTGCATACGTGATGACCATCTCATCTTGAGGCTGACTGTTATCTCTCATAGCTACCTTGACAGATGTATCACTACTATCAATCACATGCGTTGTATATCCTAAATTCAAAGTAGACGTTTTTAAGAACATATCAGGCAATGCCAAAGAAAAGTTTGCCATAGTATCCACTCCGTCTGGATTCCAGTATTGAACAAATCCTGCTCCAGGGTTTGTTATTTCTACACCATCATTACTAAATGATGATCTGAAAGGATTGGTATAAATACCATTACTTCCACCATAATTTTCAGCTAGTAAGGACGTCCACCATCCATTAGATGGAACCGCCGAATTCAATAAATCTTGATTAAGAAGTTGTGGTTGAATCGGATGATCAATATCAGATGCTACACCACTTCTATAGGATCCTGCATCGGCATAAATTGTCGTTGCAGTGATTGTATTTCTCATATCTAAATCACGATGAATCGTTCCAGTTTTGACAGTAATACTTCTTGTTTCATCTATTGAATCATCACCATATGTCATATGATATGATAAAGAATAAGTTCCAATTACACCATAATTAACTGACCCTTGAACTTCAAACATATACGATATATTATCACCTAATTGGTTAATGACTTCAATACCTTTTAAAGGATCAAAGTACTCATTTTGAATGACTTCAACATCTTCTAATCCGCTAATTTGCTCGATTGATAATTGTAGTGTTTCATCTGTAGGAGGATTTTGATTGCCATCATCCGTACATGCGCTAAAAACAAATAAAAATAGGAAAAGCATTAAGATAGCACTTCTTTTAATCATTTAAAATACCTCCACATTAATAGTTCTATAAACCCATCATATCATAAAAAAATAAAAAGGGAAACCGATTTCTTTTTTTAAGCCTTTATGCGTAAATAAAAACTCAACTCACTAAAATATATATCCCAGTGTGTTGAGTGATTAATTGATATCGTATTAAATAATATTCGTGGTTAATCTCTATCCTCGTCATCTTTTTCTTCTTCAATAATAAAATTCTTAAATCTAGATTTCACAGCTTCAGTTCCAAATTCAACAAAAGCGTGCTTTTGTGGAAAAAAGATTGTGTTTATAATAGGAATGAGTAAGAATATGATCCACGTTGGATGCCATTCATCAGTTAGCAAACCAATTGCAATATAAGTCGCTGTAATAACAATACCTACCATCTTGCGAGGTCTAATTCTTTTTTCTACAATGATGTTAACAATAGGAACTAATAAGAATACCATCCAACCAGGATGCCACCAACCAGCCCCAAAACCTAACCATAGAAAAACAATCAAAGAAATCATTGGCATAATCTCGCTTAGTTTTTTTAATGGGTTCCCGGTTAATAAAATTATGCTAATTGGAATCAGTAGAAAAAATGTCCACCCTAATTTCCAATTATCCAAAAACAGTCCGGCACCTAAAAATAAAAGTAAACTAAGCATCGGCATAACAGCAATAATTCTTCTTTTTATCATGAATTTTTCTCCTTTGTAATATGTTCTTATTATTGACATATTAAACTAACTAGTCCATAATGTGTTTAACTGTTAACATTTTACTATGAATTAACAATAAACGCAAAATTTAGGAGAAAAACTATGCCAAATATTCTTATAATCTATTATTCATTTGAAGGTAATACAGAAATTATAGCAAAGTCAATTGCAGAAATGACTCAAGGAGAATTGCTAAATATTAAACCCATAAAGGAACTAAAATCAAAAGGTTTTAGTAAATACTTTTGGGGTGGTTCCCAAATCTATATGAAAAAGAAACCAGAATTAGTAAGTTTCGATAAGGATATTTCAAACTACGAGACTATTTTTATAGGTACACCAATTTGGGCAGGAACATTTGCACCTCCCGTTAAGACACTTTTAGATTATGAAAAACTTAAAGGAAAACAAGTTTATTTCTTTTACACACATGCTGGAGGACCGGGAAAAGTAGAAAAGATAGCACGTGAATCCATTGAACCAAACAATACTTTACTTAGCTCAAAAGGGTTTGTCAATGTAGAGAAACATATAGAAGAAAATATATTAGAAGTGAAAAAATGGTTATCATCACTCAGTCTTTAATCAATAAAAAGAAACATTCCATTGGATTGTTTCTTTTTTTAATTTCATATGCTCAGTTTAAATATAATAAAAAAACAGCCATAGCTGTTATTCTTACTAATTACAGAAATATTTATTATGCTATTTTTTTTACTGATGCTTTTTTAGATTTAGTTTCTAATAATGTTGCAATCTTTAAAATGAAATATAATCCGAATATTCCGATATAGAGATACATGCAGTCATTTTGAATCATAATCAGATGTGAACCAACCGATAAATGTAAATAGATAAGATAATCTAAATATAAATGAATTTTTGCTTCAAATCTCTTCCCTAATTCTTTTATAACCCCTAGTAAATCTAATTAAATCTGTCCTAAGTAAAAAAAATTACAAATCAATGTTTAAAAATGAAAAAAATGTCATATAATAACAAGGTAGAACAAAGAATAGAGGTGTTGGTATGCGTATTGAACAAGATGATAAATTAGATTTTAGTGATGTGCTAATTAGACCAAAAAGATCCACTCTAGTGAGTAGAAAAGATGTCGATTTAAATCGAGAATATCACTTTAAACATAGCAAACTATCTTGGTCTGGCATACCAATTATGGCTTCAAATATGGATGGTTTAGGAACTTTTTCTATGGCTTTAGAATTACAAAAGGCTAATTTATTCACATGTATGATTAAAAATTATCAAGTTGAAGACTATCAAAAACAAATATCAAATTTAAACTCTGACTATTTTGCAGTAAGCACTGGAACTAGTTCAAGAGATTTAAACAAATTGAAAACAACATTAGATACATTTATAAATATTAAATTCATCTGTATTGATGTTGCTAATGGGTATTCTGAAAGTTTTGGCACATTTGTTTCACTAGTTCGAGGATTGTACCCTAAGCATACGATTATCGCAGGAAATGTAGTGACTGCTGATATGACTCAAGAACTCATTTTAAGAGGTGCCGATATTGTTAAAGTCGGTATTGGACCTGGTAGTGTTTGTACTACTAGAAGTCAAACTGGTGTTGGTTATCCTCAATTAAGTGCAATTATTGAATGCGCTGATGCAGCACATGGTTTAGGTGCACACATCATTAGCGATGGTGGCTGCACATGCCCAGGGGATGTCTCAAAAGCATTTGGAGCTGGAGCAGATTTTGTTATGTTAGGTGGTATGTTTGCCGGACATAATGAAGGTGGTGGAACCATCATAACAGAACACCACGACACTTTAAAAAGAAATCTAGAAACAAATACCCCAATATTAGAAACAAAGAAATTTGTTGAATTTTATGGAATGAGCTCAGATACAGCGATGATTAAACATCATGGGGAAGTAGCTGAATATAGAAGTTCCGAAGGGAGAACAGTAAGAATCCCATTTAAGGGTCCTGTTAGAGAAACAGTTAGGGATTTACTTGGAGGCATTCGTTCAACATGTACATATGTTGGCGCACCTACACTTAAGCAGCTAGCTAAATGTACGACGTTCATCAGAGTATCTAAACAATATAACGATATTTTCGTAAATTATAAATATTAAATAGTTACAGGTTCACTCAATTAGAGCGAACCTGTTTTTTTATTCAAATATTTCATCTAAAACTTGTTTTAATACACTTGGTCTATTGGTCATGATTCCATCAGCGCCATTATTGATCAGCCTTCTCATCTCATCCGGATCATCAATCGTCCAATAATGCACAGCAACATTATGTTTGTTTGCCATACTAATAAATCTTTTTGATGATAAATTTATACCAAATTGTTCTGTTGGTATTTGCAAAACATTAACTGGGTCTCTATAGAAGAAACTTAATCCTGTAATAAACAATCCATAATATTTAATGACGCCGTTTTGTTCTGGTGCTAGCATCAAATCGGGATGTGTCGTTTTCTTTAGATGCATCATTTCTTGATAAATATCTTTATGAAAAGTGACCAAAACAATTCTTGAATATGTATCATATTGATTGTCAAGATTATCCATCAACTCAATAATTTTAGCTAATGCTTCTAATCCAATATCACCTTCCTGTTTCACTTCAACATTAATTGAATTATTTGGAAAAGACACGATTAAATCCTCTAGAGTTGTTGCTAAAAATATATCATTATCTCTTGGTAGCACACCACTAGGATAACTCACATCCAAAGGCGTAACATTTTCGCCTAGATAAGTCTTATAGGGTTTAAGCACCCCCGAAACATTAAATCCATTCGAATTGGGAACAACATCGTTTTGATATGAGAAGTCAATTTTATCATTAATTAAATCACTATAATTGACATCAATGATGTTTGTATTTATTAGATTTGTTTTACAATCGAGTGTCGTATCATGAGATAAAAGAATGATGCCATCTTTTGTCAAATTGACATCTGTTTCCATCATAACCCCTGGATCAATAGAATATGCATGATAAAATGCTTCAAGTGTATTATCAGGAAATTCATGATTGCCACCGCCATGTGCAATTAAGATTGGTTTTCCTGAACTATCTTTTATCAATACGTTCTCACCTGCTACATTTTGAGGTTTAGGTAATAAAAACAATATCGCATAAGTGATCAATAAACCCAATAATATTCTTTTAAAGATAACTTTTTTCTTCATGACTATCTCATTCCTTTTTTATTTATAATTATATATGACAATTCGCCATTATCATCAGTAAATGCGTTATTCTATTTTTCGATTTTCCTCGACACCTAATTCAGTTAAACTATATTGTCCTCTTGAAACTCGCATAAACCAGCCATAATAGTTTTTTTGCAGAATAGATGCTGTTTCTTCTATTCCTGTTATTTGTTTGATCGTTTTTGGTGATAAAACACCCAAGTGAAGTGTTTCGGCAATTAGGATTGCTTTTTCGCGATATGCTGTAAGTTTTTGACCTTTACTACCGCCAATGTTAAGATTGTTCTTACGATTGTTAAATTCATTAATTAGTCTTATGTGCTTCTTTTTATTTCTAGTTTTACTAGCACTCAAATTATAATCACAGGGGTCAACTAAAACTGTTACCTGATCGTTATTCACAATCATAAGTCCTATAGATAATCTGCGTAATAAAAGCCTAAACGAACGATAATTTCTCTGATGACTTTTCATCGCTGCTTTAGGAATTGCAATGAAAACATCATCACATACTTTTTGTCTTTCTACCGCCTGATAAATGAGTTTGAGATTGATTTGGTTTTTCAATTCTACAGCAATTGATTGTTCTTGCTTCATCGCAAATACATCAACTGCGCCTATTTCTCCCTTGACAGCATAGTCTAATGACTCAAGGTATGCTTTAACTGGAGAAAAAAGTTCGGTCTCTTTCATTATTCCACCCTATTTTCTTCTTCTATTTATAGTATATACTACCATGCTGCATCATTCAATGTAAACAAGTGGTATAATTACATTATAATGATAGGAGGTTTTATGATGTGTCACTTAAGACCAATGAACGCTTACGAATTTGAACATTATGCTAAGCCAGCAATTAAAGAATATGCTGAAGAACTAACTAAATCTGGCAGTTGCGTAGAAGCTGACTCGATGAGTCAGGCAAAAAAAACATTTAGCTTCTTACTGCCTGACGGTATAGAATCTAAAGAACAATACTTATTTCACGTCATTAATGAAACAGATGCCATTATTGGAATGATTTGGTTTGGTCTGAAACCAAACAACGAAGGCTTTATCTACGATTTTTCTATTAATGAATCTTTTCGTGAACAAGGTTTTGGAACAAAAACTATGAAGCTCATCGAAGCTGAAGCCAAAAAACACGATATTAAAAAATTAGGACTCCATGTCTTTGGACATAATCTTGCTGCTATTTCACTGTATAAAAAGCTAGATTATAAAATCTACAGTATGAACATGTCAAAGGAGATATAATGTTATTTGCATTGCATTTAATCGCACAACAATTTAATAAAGAAAAAATCACTTGGGCTCTTGGAGGATCTAATGTCTTAAAAAAATATGGTATTGTTGAGACAGTTAACGATATCGATATTTTAGTTATGGAAAAAGATGTCAAGAAAGCTAACCATATCTTATCTACTTTGGGTACGAAAATACCTTCGAAGCCAGATCCCCTCTATAAAACATCTTTCTACTCGACATATGAATTTCGAAATATCAAGATTGATTTGATATGTGATTTTAAAATTGTGTACAAAAATCAAGTATATACTTATCAATTTGATGAACTTAGTATAACGGATACAGATGATATTGCTAAAGTTAACATTTTTTATACTTCCATTGAAGATTGGTATGTTTTATATCGATTGATGGGTAGAGATATCGAGGAGAAGGTTTTAAATCTGGAGAAGCATTTTATGCTGCATGGTGTCAAACATTTGAAGCCTTTACTTAGAACATTAGAAAAGGTACCTAAGGATTTAAAAACTAAAATCAAATATCAGTTGAATCTATAATTTATCTACTGACTTGTCCAAGTTGATAAGTCAGTTTTTATAAGTCAGTTTTATGACAAAATTTATCATTAAATATGGAGAAGTGTTATGCAAAATGCACCAGAACATAAAGTACAAGTCTTAAAGTTTGGATTTTATGGGTTGTTGAAAAATTTAAGGTTCTTTGAGCCATATATGATTATCTATTTTTTACTATCAGGTCTAAATTTATTTTATGTTGGACTTCTTTTTTCAATTCGTGAAATCGTTATATATGTTTTTGAAATACCATCAGGAGTTATTGCTGATCGATATGGGAAAAAAACCGAACTAATTATTTGTTTTATTTTTTATATCACATCATTTCTGATATTTTTTATTGCTGATGGATTCTTGATGTTTGTCTTTGGTATGTTCTTTTATGCTCTTGGTGAAGCATTTAGATCAGGCACACATAAGTCAATGATTATGGCATATATCGATAAACATCGAATAACTGAATCAAAAACAAAAATTTACGGGTTAACAAGATCCTACTCACTTATTGGATCGATGATTGCAAGTCTTGTTTCTATTATTTTAGTTTTATGGTTACCTGAAATAAGATATTTATTTTTAATCGCAATCATTCCTTACCTATTAGATTTATTACTCGTATTAACCTATCCAAATTATCTTAATGACCGAAAAGATTCCGAATTCACGATCAAATCTTTCATCAAACATAACGTAGAAAGTATTAAATATACATTTTCAAAATCAAATGTTAGAAATGCAATCTTCAACTCAGCATCTTATCAAGCTGCTTTTAAAAGCATCAAAGATTATATTCAACCTATTATAATAACAATAACTGTATCTTACGCACTATTCACTTCGTTTTCCGCAGATGATAACACGAAAATATATATAGGTTTAATATATGCTGTTATCTATTTAATCAGCGCTATTGCTAGTAAGAATTCATATCGATTCAAAGTGTTTGGTCAAACGAAAACAATGGTTAGAAATATGTGGTTATTATCAGGTTTAGCGATACTTATCCTAAGTGTTTCTCTAGATTCCATGCTCATGGTTTTCGTTATTTTCACTATTCTATATGTCTTAATGAATATTAGACGTCCGATGATGGTTGAACGCATAGGAGATGTTACACATCCCGATAAGCGCGCAAGCGTTTTAAGTGTTGAATCTCAAATGACATCCATATTAATCGCTATTTTTGCTCCATTAATCGGACTGCTTGCTGAATATTCTATGTCTTTATTATTTTTAGTTTTCGGCACTTTCATGATTTTTATATTTATCTTTAGTGTTTTTAATTCAAACTCAAAAAAAAAGAATGAGTTATCCTCATCCTAATTTGAATAAATATCTGTGTATTGGAAATTTATCAACTTCATTAAATCCTTCATTCTCAAATTGACCACCAATTTCAGTAATAAACTGGCATAAATCTGAATTAGATTTTTCACAAATCAGCTTGATTTTTTTAATACCAATTTCTTTTGCCTCAGCTAGTGAAACTTTAAGAACTTCTTCTTCTATTGATAGAGACCTAGATGATGGTTTAATACCATATGTAATCTGTCCTTTTGTGTTCAACATGACATCATTTAGATAATGTCTTATATTAACAAAACCAATAATTTCATCTCCTTGACTAACAATAAGATAATTTTTTTCTGGTATAAACCCTTTAGGTATATACACTTCATGTTCTAACTTATATAATTCTTTGAGTAATGTTTCAAATCTTCTTCCCTTTAAATCGGAAATGACTGGAACAATAACCTCACCTTTCCATGTTTTCATATATTCTAAGTATTTTTTTTTGTAAAAAATGGTTGGTGTTACAAGCTTCAGCATACAAAATCACCCCTCTCATACTATATAAATAGAATAACACTATTAATCTAATTTTGTAAAGAAATGTTGACTTTTTTACTAAAAAATGAGGGGAATATAAAAATGAATGTATTATTTACAGGAACTAATGGAACAGTTGCTCCTGAAGTTGCTAAGTTTTTATTAATCATCGTTATCATATTATAGTGAGCATGTTGTATTGCATAATCACAAATATTGCTATATAATGCAATTAGAAGCTCTTGAATGGAGGAAAGAAAATGAATAAAACGAAGTATGGTTATGGGTGGGTGCTCAAATGGTTATTAGCAGCCATATTACTTGGTGTTGGAATTTACATGGTTTTCGCTGATGAGGTTGTTTATACAATTACAGGTGTTTCCATAGTAATCTTTTCAATTTTTAGAGTTGTTCCTCTTCTTAAATCATTACACAAAGAAGTACTACGTACAATTAATTTAATTGAGATCATCTTTGACACATTAATTGGTGGCGTTATGATTTATATTGGAATTACAAAGGGTAGCAATTTGGCAAATGAAGCCATTTGGAGCGGTATTTATCGTTATTCTTTAGTTTTCTTCTTCTATGCTAGAGGGTTGGTCTTTTTCAATTCAGTTGTTTTTCTTGGTGAAAAAACTGAAATTCCAAAATTCTGGGTTCATATTGCCGCATTAACATTAGGTGCGATTATTGCTGTATTGCCTAATTTTGATTATACTACAGTTGGTGTCTTCTTCTTAATCATTGCCTTAATCGGTTCAACCTATCTTGGTATCGATGGCTTTGGAGGCTACAAAAAATATCGCGAATATTCTAAGGAATTGAATGAAGGTAAAGCAAAAGAATCTCAAAAAGATGATGCTAAAAACATTGATAAAGAATTACCAGAATCAAAAGTTATTGAAGAACCAGAAGAAAAAAGACCTTACGTCAATTAATCATTTAACAAACTAAACAATATAAAGGTGATTTCAGTTACTCTGAGATCATCTTTTTTTACTAAAAAACTATTATTTAATGGTAATATAGATAAAAAGGTTGTGTCAATAAGATATAAAAAAGGGCGTATCTATGAACAAACACGTACATCTAGCAGGGCTTTTATTTGCAACTATATTTGGCTTCACATTTATGTTTTCAAAAGTTGCTATGGAATATGTAACACCCATGGGATTAATTGCCTATCGATTTTTAGTTGCATTTATCGTTATTGAGATCTTACGACGTTTTAAGGTTATCCATATTCGTTTTGAAAAAAGACACTTTAAACATCTGTTTTTTGTTGCTTTGTTTCAACCGATACTTTATTTTTTATTTGAAACGTATGGGCTAGCTTTAACTACTAGTGGTGAAGCTGGAATGATGATTGCAATGATTCCTATCTTTGTTACTATTCTTAGTGCCTTAATCCTTAAGGAGAAACCCAAATTGATTCAAATTTTCTTTATCGCTTTATCTGTATCTGGTGTTCTCTTTATTCAAATATCTAAATCAAGCAGTGGCATAGAAACTGGAATATGGGGATTCCTTTTACTTCTTCTTGCTGTTTTATCTGCTGCTCTATTCAATATCGCATCCCGTAGCGCATCTAAAACCATAAAACCTTATGAATTAACATATTTTATGATGTTTGCTGGAGCAGTTACTTTTAATATTCTATATTTTGCTCAACTCTCATATGAACATAGAATTTTAGACTACTTTAATAATCTACAACATATTGAATTATTAGTGCCTATTTTATATTTAGGAATTATTGCCTCAGTCGGTGCATTCTTTTTAGTCAATTTCGCTTTAAGTAAATTACCTGCACATGTTACAAGTATCTATGCAAACTTATCAACTATAGTTGCAATAGCTGCTGGAGCATTGTTATTATCTGAGGAATTATATATATATCATTATATAGGTAGCTTAATGATTTTGATAGGTGTTTATGGAACCGTTAGGCTGAATGGTACTTCAAAAAGAAAAAATGATATTAACAGTTTAAAAAACACTTCTTAAAGTGTTTTTTATTTGTATTCTATGTCTTCTAATGATATCTCAAAGCAGCCTATTGAATCTTTGTTATATATAATTGATTATTATTCTTATCCGCAATTTTATACATCAAATCTATTTTTATCTATTTCCTGATATGAAAGTGATATAATGATTTTAAGAAATAGAAAAATCTTGAACTTGGGGTGAACACTCCTAAAAACATCAGTGCCATCCTATTTCGGAAGGAGCTTTATTATGAATTATAGAAATTATTTAAACCAAGAAAATCCTGCTGTTACAATGGTTATTAAGGATTTTGGAACAATTCAACTTGAACTCTTCTACGACGCTGCTCCTAATACAGTGAGTAATTTTATCAGTCTTGTAGAAAGCAAATATTATGATGGTCTTAATTTTCATCGGATTATACCTGGATTTATGGTCCAAGGTGGTGGTGGAAAGAAACATACCTGTACTATTAAGGGTGAGTTCAAAATTAATGGCTATCAAAATCAATTAGAACATACGAGAGGTGTTATCTCTATGGCTAGAACGAGTGATCCAAATTCACAAACGAGCCAGTTTTTTATTATGCATGCTGATTCTCCTCATTTAGATGGGTCATATGCCGCTTTTGGTGGTGTAACACATGGTATTGAAGTTGTTGATAAAATGGCAAATGTTTCAAGAGATCACGGGGATGCACCAAAAGAACCTGTTATCATTGAAAGCGTTACGGTTGATAAACATGGCAAATCATATCCAGCACCTATTTGCTATAGTGCCAAATAATCCATATGGATGTAAGAATCAATAAATACTTAAGTGAAGCTGGATATTGCTCAAGACGTGAAGCTGATAGACTTATTCAACGTGGTATTGTCTTAATCAATGGACAGATTGCCATCATAGGATCAAAAGTCACTGAAAAGGATGTCGTTACAGTATCTGGAAAGAGAATCAAAAAAAATCTAGAGATGGTTTACCTTGCTTTTAATAAACCAATCGGCATTACTTCAACTACGGATCGTGAAATTAAAGGTAACATCGTTGATTATATTAATTATCCAAAACGTATCTTTCATATTGGACGATTAGATAAGGACAGCGAAGGACTCATTTTAATGACAAATGATGGGGATATCGTTAATGAAGTTTTGCGCGCTGAAAACAACCATGAAAAAGAATATATTGTACACGTAGATCGGAAATTATCCTTTGATTTTTTTGATAAAATGTCTAAAGGTGTTCCAATTCTTGACACCATAACAAAGCCATGTATCATAGATAAAATAGGAGATAAAAGTTTCAAAATTATTTTAACGGAGGGGCTTAATAGGCAGATTCGCAGAATGTGCGAATACTATGGCTATAATGTCACCCGCCTGAAGCGTATTCGCATCATGCATATTAAACTTGATATTCCAATTGGTACATTCAGAACTTTAACCGAAGAGGAAAAAAATAAATTATTTGAAGCAATTAAAAAATAGACAAAAATGTAACCCTAAGCGTGATTTATGGGTTACATTTTTTTTCATTTTTTAATCTTTTTAAAATGATTATAAATGTAAGAATTTCTGATAACACTTTCATAAAAAAACATTGTCAATAGCCCTTTCTTTTTAAAGATTACTTGATATAATGAGGGCACAAGAGAGGTTTGCACATGGAACAATACAAACTTTATCGAAACATTTTATGCATCGATTTAAAAAGTTTTTACGCATCTGTTGAGTGCGCTCTTTTAGGATTAGATCCCTTTGAGACTCCTTTAGTAGTTGCTGATAAATCAAGAGGTGGTGGTTCTATTGTTTTAGCAGTCACACCTTATCTAAAGCGTCTGGGCATGCCTAGCCGTTGTCGAATCCATGAGCTTCCAGAAGATATCCCAATCATTTTTCAAAAGCCTAGAATGGAGTTATATTTAGAGTACTCAGCAAAAATTATTGAGATTTATCTTAAGTTCATTTCAGAAGACGATTTATACGTTTATTCTGTTGACGAAGCTTTTCTTGATATCACCGAATATTTGACATATTATAAAAAAACTGACATAGAAATCGGGAAAATGATTTTAGACAATATTTATCAGGAAACAAAGCTTTTTGCAACATGTGGTATTGGTCCAAACATGCTGATTGCTAAACTTGCACTTGATATTGAATCTAAAAAAGCCCCTGATTTTATTGCGAAATGGACCTACGAAGACATACCCACCAAATTATGGCCTATAACTCCTTTAAGTGAAATGTGGGGTATCGGGCGACATATGGAATTCAATTTGAATCGTTTAGGATTACAAACAATAGGAGATATAGCAAATTATAATCCAAAGACATTAAAGAGACTATATGGAATTCTTGGTGAGGAACTTTATTATCATACGCACGGCATTGACATGAGTCTTATTCAATCAAAAAAAGAAATCCGAGCTGTGCGTAAGAGTTATGGTAGTGGACAAACACTTTTTTATGACTATTTTCCACCTGATATTTTTGGAATTATACTTGAAATGGTTGACGATGTTACTAGACGTCTTAGAATGAGTAAAAAAGTCGCTAAAACACTTCATCTTGGTATTGGTTATAGCAAGACAACAGGAGGAGGTTTTTCACGCCAAATTACATTAGATCAACCCACAGCAAATGCTTCACTCATTTATCAAACATGTTTGTTTCTATTTCATAAATATTATGCGGATCAACCTATTCGTAGAGTTCAAGTGAGTTTAACAAATCTATTAGAAAATCATATTTATCAATTTTCTATTTTTGAAGATGCTAATCAGATTATTAGAGAACAAAAACTTTATTCAACTGTTGACAATCTCAAATTTCGTTATGGAAAAAATAGCGTTAATCGCGCTTCTAGTGAACTTAAAAATTCAACAATTAAAGCTAGAAATAAGATGATTGGAGGCCACAATGCATAGTGAAGCATATCATGATCGTGGTATTGTTAAATGGGCTCCTTTTGATGCACTCGTTGGCTATCACTCTTTAATTAAAGAGTTGAAGTATCGCCTTGGTAAAGGAATTAAACCTATTTTGAGTGATGATCAATATGATGAACTTAACAGAAATTTAGTTTTAGCATTTCAACAAAATTTCCAGATTGAAATCGAGTTCTTCAGTCAAGGCTACTCAAAACATACATTTGGAACAATCAAAAAAATTGACTGGGTCAATCGAATGATTATACTTTCAAACTTTGAGAAAATTAGTTCTGATAGTATTATCGAAATACATCTTACGTACTAAAAAGAATTGATGCTTGACTTCAGTTCTTTTCTTATATCTACTTAGTAAATTTCAAAACTAGTTCTGACTTGACATTTGAAACTATTAGCCTTATAATAAGAGTACAATTTAAGAAAAGCTTAGAGAGATAGAGCGGAGACAAAATATGCTTACATAAAGCAATTTTGCTTTGCTGTTTATTTTATAAAGTAGGAGGGAAAGGCATGATAGATGTGCAAACAGTAATACCTGCAATTAGCAATCATCAGGATTTAAAAAAGTTTCTTAGTTTACCTCTTACATACGGAATCCTAATGAACTTTCAATTAGCACAACTACCTGAACTAGTCCAACTAATGAAGGATCATCAAAAGAAGGTTTTAATACACTCTGAATTGATTAAAGGTTTATCTAGTGATGAATCTGGAGCTATTTATCTCATTCAAACGCTTGGTGTTGACGGGATTATTTCAAGTAAACCGAGAGTCATTGAGGTCTGTAAGAAACGAAAAGTCATTGGTATCTTCCGCTTCTTTCTAAAAGATACTGTCTCACTTAATCAAAGTTTGGAGATTGCACGAAAAATAAAACCTGAGTATCTTGAAATACTACCAGCTGGTTGTTATGATATCATTGAAAGGATTAAACAAGAAGTTTCTTGTGAAATTCTAATGGGTGGTCTTATCCAGTCTAAAGAACAAATCAAAAAGTGTTTAAGTACTGGAGCAATAGCAGTTACGACAAGTAACGTGGATTTATGGATTTAAATATAAGTTAATCAACGATAGAGAAAATGAGAGAAAAAAACAACACTTTGTTTTTTTCTCTTTTATATTTTATAGGAGGATTTATATGTACGATTATATTATCATAGGTGCTGGTATTGTAGGTACCAATATTGCAAGAAAATTAAGTCAATACAACGTAAGTGTCTTAGTTCTTGAAAAAGAAAATGATGCTGCAAATCATCAAACAACGGCAAATAGTGCGATTATTCATTCTGGACATGATCCAAAAGAAAACACTTTAAAAGCAAAATTTTGTGTGGAGGGTAACACCTTATATGAGCAAATGGAAAAAGAACTTCAAATACCACTTTTAAAAACTGGTGCTTTTGTTGTTGCTCATAATCATGATGAGGAATTAATGCTTAAAGATCTCTATGAAAGAGCTATAAGAAATGGTGTGACACAAATTGAATTTCTTAATAAAGAACAAGCTAGCTCATTAGAACCTAACCTAGCAGATAGTATAACACAGGTATTATCACTTCCATCAACGAAGGTAACTTATCCTTGGGAAGTTGCTTTTGCATGTTTGGAAAATGCTATTGAAAATGGTGCCGATTTTAAGAAGAATAGTGAAGTTACTTCTATAAAGAAGAATCAAGATGTTTTCGAAATTGAAATTAATAATAATGAAATCATTTTAGCTAAATCTGTAATTAGTGCTGCTGGTATTTTTTCAGATCAGGTCGCTTATTTACTAGAAAAAAATGTACCTTATCAGATCTTTCCAAGAAAAGGTGAGTATTTCGTTTTAGATCGAAAAGTAAAAGGTTTGATCAACCATGTGCTTTATCCACTTCCTACAAAAGTAGGTAAAGGTGTTTTAATCATTCCTCAAGTTCATGGAAATATACTTTTAGGACCAACCAGCACTTTACAAGATGAAAAGGAATTGGCATCAAATACAAAAGTTGGATTGGATCAAATAAAAAGAGATGTTAAAGCAATCGCTAAAAATATTCCCTTTAATCTTGTGATTAGAACATTTGCTGGAATAAGAGCTTCAAGTTCCTTTGAAGATTTTTACATTCAAGAATCTAAAGAATATACAAATTTCTTTCATGTTGCAGGCATTGACTCACCTGGTTTAACTGCAGCACCTGCAATAGCGGAATATTTAGTGGATCATATTCTAAATCATCAACTCATAAAAAAAGAGAATTATAATCCTCTAAGAACTAAAAAACCAACTTTTTACAACCTAGATTTTGAAAAACAACAAGAACTTTTAAAAGAAAACCCCAGATATGGAAATTTGGTTTGCAAATGTGAAAAAATCACAGAAGCTGAAATCATTGATGCAATTAATGGACCCTTAGGAAATGATACCATTAAAGGCATAAAGAAACGCGCACGCGCGGGGAGTGGTCTTTGTCAAGGTGGTTATTGCGAAGAAATGATACTCAAAATTATTGCTAGAGAAACTAATCAAAGTCTTGATCAAATCAATTATTATGGTTTAAATACACCCATACTGGCAAAAGAAACGAAGGTGAAATTATGATTAAAGATCTTGTAATCATTGGAGGTGGTGCAGCAGGTCTAGCTGCAGCGCTCTCAGCAAATGATCCAAAAATCGATATCCTCGTTATCGAAAGAGAAAGGGAATTGGGAGGCATATTAAACCAATGTATTCATAATGGATTTGGATTACATGTTTTTAAAGAGGAACTTACTGGTCCGGAATACTCAGCTAGATATATGGATGAATTTATGAATCTTAATATTGAATTTTTATTAAATACAACCGTTGTCGATGTTAAAAAAAATGATGATTTTGAATTGACTGTTTCAAGTTTCGATCAAGGATTATTTAAAATACAATCGAAAGCAGTCATATTATCAACTGGATGTTATGAAAGAACACGTGGTTCAATAACATTGCCTGGCGAAAGACCTAAAGGTATTATGCCAGCAGGAAGTGCACAAAGGTACCTGAATATTGATGGCTACTTGGTAGGTAAAAGTGTTTTTATTTTAGGAAGTGGCGATATTGGATTAATTATGGCCAGAAGAATGACACTCGAAGGCGCGAAAGTATTAGGCGTTGCAGAAATTATGCCATACTCAAATGGATTGACCAGAAATATCGTACAATGCTTGCACGATTATGACATTCCATTATATCTTTCACATACAGTTACGGATATAAAAGGAAAAGACCGTTTGGAGCAAATAACAATTCAAGAGGTTGATCAAAATTTCAATCCAATTGAAAATACACAAAAAGTATTTGATGTAGATACGCTTCTTCTATCTGTTGGACTTATTCCTGATATATCTCTATTTGATTCTTTAGAGTTTATTAAAGATCCAATGACCAAAAGTGCTATTGTTAATCAATACTATGAGACAAATGTTCAAGGTTTATTTGTATGTGGTAACGCACTACATGTCCATGACTTAGTCGATTATGTCAGCATTGAAAGTGAAAAAGCAGGAAAAAGTGCTCAAAATTATATACTGAATTTGAATTCCAAAACAAAATCAAATAATGTTCATGAAATTAAATATAATGAAAAAATTAGATATGTTGTCCCACAACTTATTGATTTCCAATCTATAAATGCACCGATAGATTTCTCATTTAGAGTAACTAAAAAAATGGAAAAAGCAATATTCACAGTTATTCAAAACAACCAGGTCATTTACACTAAGAAAGCAAAACATCTTGCACCTGCTGAAATGGAAAAAATCACAGTAAAACCTGAAATGCTTATTGATCAAAGTCAAATATCTATACTTCTTGAGGAGGTCTTAACATGAGAGATATGATATGTATCGCATGCCCTATCGGATGTCATCTTCATATTGATGATAACCTTAAAGTGACGGGTAACTTATGCAAAAAAGGCGAAAAATATGCTATAGAAGAAATGACACACCCAACAAGAATACTAACAACAACAGTAAAAACTAATAATAAAGATACTCCAAGGCTTAGTATAAAGTCTAGAAATCCTCTTCCAAAAGAATTATTATTTCATGCACTTCAAATTCTTGATAGCATTATCATAAAGAATAATGTTAAAATAGGAGATATAATCGTAAAAGATATCTTAAATACTGGAATTGACATGGTGGCAACTAAAAATGTGGCTATGAAATCTCTAACTAAGGAGTAGAAAATGAAAAAATATATTTTAGCAATTGATCAAGGAACAACAAGTACAAGAGCGATCATTTTTGACCATCAAAGCAACATCATAGCTATGGCAAATGATGAAATCACCCAAATATATCCAAAACCTGGATGGGTTGAACACAATCCAAATCAAATTTGGGTTAGTGTATTAGCAGTTATGGCTCGTGTTTTGCTTGAAGCAAAAATAAAAGCAAACCAAATTCACGCTATAGGTATAACAAATCAAAGAGAAACTACGATTGTTTGGGATAGAAAAACAGGACAACCCATATATAATGCTATTGTTTGGCAGTCTAGACAAACTAGTCAAATTTGTGATACTTTGAAAGATGAAGGATATGATAAGCTTTTTAGACAAAAAACAGGTTTGCTCATTGATGCTTATTTTTCAGGAACTAAGATTAAATGGATTCTAGATCATGTTAAAGGGGCAAGAGAAAAAGCAAATAACAACGAATTGATGTTTGGTACAATTGATTCTTGGATTATCTATAAATTAACAGGTACTGAACACGTCACTGATTATACAAATGCTTCAAGAACATTGCTTTACAATATTCATGACCTTAAGTGGGATAAAGAACTGTGTGATATTTTAACTGTTCCAATGTCTATGTTGCCAACTGTTAAATCCTCATCTGAAATTTATGGATATACTGTTGCTTATCATTTCTTTGGTGAAAAAGTACCTATTAGTGGTATAGCTGGAGATCAACAAGCAGCTCTATTTGGTCAAGCATGTTTTGAAAAAGGCACTGTAAAGAATACATATGGAACTGGTTGTTTCATGTTGATGAATACTGGTAATAAACCTGTGACGTCAGAAAATGGATTATTAACAACGATTGCTTGGGGAATAGATCAGGAAATCACCTATGCTCTTGAAGGTAGTGTTTTTGTGGGTGGATCCTCCGTTCAATGGTTGCGAGATGGTATTAAGCTCATCGATTCAGCTGCTGAAACCGAAGGCTTAGCTATGAAACTTCAGAGTAATGAAGGTGTATACATAGTTCCGGCTTTTGTAGGCCTTGGAACACCTTATTGGGATTCAGATGCCAGAGGTGCTATGTTTGGTTTGACTAGAGGAACTGGAAAAGAACACATCTCTAGAGCTATTTTAGAATCAATATGTTATCAATCAATGGATGTTTTAAGAGCAATGGAACAAGATACGAAATTACCAATTCATTCATTTAAGGTTGATGGTGGTGCAACAATCAATAACTTTTTAATGCAATTTCAGTCTGACATATTAAATCTCAATGTGGAACGTCCTGTTATCCAAGAAACGACAGCATTAGGTGCAGCATACCTTGCAGGATTATCAACAGGATATTGGAAATCTAAAGATGAGATAAAAAGTTCTTGGAAACTAGAAAAATTATTTACACCTAAAATGCCAGAAAAAGTTAGAGCTAGAAATATAAAAGGTTGGAAAACTGCAGTTAAAGCAACACGTCAGTTTAAAAATAACGATTAAAAAAACACCATCGGTGTTTTTTTTATGTTTTAATATTCTTTATTTATAGATTGTTGTTAAAGAAGCTGCTGACTTCCTAGGTTTAGGCTCAACAATTACATCACTATAACCTATCATAACTAATCCAATAATTAACTCTTCGTTAGTTAAACCAATTGATTCTTTAAAAAGATCAGATTCCGAATACATTGGCGCATTCCAAGCCGTAGCCAATCCAGCTTCAGTTGCAAGTAACATGAAGTTTTGAATCAAAGCTGCGTTTGCTTCCATATCTTCGATCTCATCACGAAAATCATCATTATTAGGCATTACAAATACAACAACTAATGGAGCAGAAAATATCTTTAAAACTGAAGGTTCTGTTTCTCTTTTAAGTTCAACACTTAATGAATTTAAGTACTGTTCAATAAATTTTTTCTTCCCTTTACCTTCAAGAAGGATAAATCTCCATGGTTCTCTCATTTTGTGATTTGGAGCATAAACAGCTGTATCTAAAAATTTAATAATTAATTTGTTTTCAACTTTTTGTGTATTAAATTTAATATTACTTACTCTAGACTTGATTAAATTTTCCAATCCCATACAATCATCTCCTTATATATATATAATACTCTGAATATGAAGAACATACAATTTTTTCACAAAAAAAAGAGAAAGCGGATGAGACACCTCTTTCTCAAAAAGGGTATAATTAAGAAAATTTAGAGTATTTTCTTTGGATGTATTCGATTTCCATTAACTTCTTGCATTAATTTTTCTCTAACATAATCGAGTAAGGTAGTTACAAAAAGAAAAACTAATACTAATAACACTGCAAATTGTATATCAAAACCAACAAGGGCAAACCCAATAAAAATCATAGCCAGCAACATATGAAAATGATGAAGAGCTTTACCTAAACGAGGTTTATAATGCATTAATTGTTCGTAACTATTTTTTTGCATAACAACAACAAAGACTATAAGCAAAATATACCCTGTCATTCCACCATATAGAAAAAGCAATGATGAATTAGCAATTGAATGATTTTCTGGTATGAAATGTGTAATTGCAAGATCCCCAACGTAATAAACGAGGGCAAATGTACTAAGAATTAAGATGAATTTAATAACATTCTTCATAAACGATAGATCCCTTCCTGTACAATTAAGCGACTTGCATGTAACTTGACGAAAGTTACTCTTTTAATTTGTATACATAATCAATGCTTTATCTAAGCTTTAAATAAGATTCCGTGAAGTAGTCCTATCAAATACCTTTAGATGCACTAGATTGAAGCATTGATAACATATACAAGTGTTATAAATTTACAGTGATTAGAATAAATTATTAATCATTTGACAAACTAACTTTGATATTGATTTAACCAAAAGGGATTGGCATAAAGATATTTGGAAATTTGGATTCAAATTTGGAATTAATCACAAACGATTTTTGAACGTTTCCGAATGATAATGACAAATAATCAAAATATGAATTTCTGACTATATATTGTACGAATTTGTTGAGTCTACAAACACCCAATAATAAATAAAAAAACTATTGACGCAAAACTCAAAAAACTGTATAATGATACAATCCCAAATACAAATTCAATTTAAATGAAATTTTACTTCTTATGTGAATAACTTGAATTCACTAAAAACAGATATTTTTTGCTCAAAAACTATGTTATAATGAACTTGAATTCACATTAAGATTAAAGTTCAACGTGTGCTGGAAGTCCTGAATTTGCAAATCCTAATTCAACGTATTCTGGTATTCCTGAGTTAGCGAAATCTAATTCAACATATTCTGGTATTCCCGAGTTAGCGAAATCTAATTCAACGTATTCTGGTATTCCTGAGTTAGCAAAATCTAATTCAACGTATTCTGGTATTCCCGAATTCGCAAAATCTAATTCAACATATTCTGGTATTCCTGAGTTAGCAAAATCTAATTCAACGTATTCTGGTATTCCCG
>CAZKLF010000001.1:46390-138651 GCA_964553665.1 uncultured Mariniplasma sp.
TATTCTGGTATTCCTGAGTTAGCAAAATCTAATTCAACGTATTCTGGTATTCCCGAATTCGCAAAATCTAGAACTAAATCTGAAGATTTGTTTGCTTGACTAGAATTGAAACTAACTGAAACAACTACTGTAACTACACAAATTAATGCAATAACTAAAAATTTTCTCATGGCATGATGCCTCCCTTTTATCTAATTGTATTACAAATTAGGGATTTTGGACAGGGCGTATGTGTCCTATAATTATATGAAAAGGTTAAATTATCATGAAATCTAAAGAACTTTGTGTATTTTTGGAACATTTGCGTTCCTCTAGGAACCTATCTCAAGAAGCTTTCACAGATGAAATAGTCTCTTTGAGACAATATCGACGTTATCTATCTGGAGAATCTGAAGTTCCATTCCAAGTCATTCATCAATTAACAGAAAGAATCGGTGTCAAAACCGATAATTTATTGCGTGAGTTTGAAAATGCAAAAGTTGTCGAAACAGAACTTATCACCAAATTATTTAATCTTGCAGTAAATTATGCCCATGAAGAATTCATTAAACTCTCAAAGGAAGTCCCTCTAAACAAGATCATCGATAAAACGAATCAGTTGCTTTATCAACATAGTATTATCTTAGACGAATATTATTCTAAAAGAATAGATGTTACAGATGCTGGCCAAAGAAATGCAAAACTTATCAATTATCCGAAGATTTTGAAATCCAATATTATCACTTCCGTTGAAATGCTAATTTTGAGTTCTTTAATCGAATTTTTTGATGAATCTCACCATGCTGCAATCGTAGAAAAAGCACAAAAATTCATCAATGATCCGTCTCTTGTAATTAGTGGTGGAAATGAGAAAATGTTTATCTTTATTTTAGCAAAAATCGCTAAGTTTTATGGCATTCATGAAGACTACGATAATGTGATTTCTGTATGCAAAATTGGTGTTGAAAAAAACCTCAAATCTAGAGCTTTTTATTTGATGGAATATTTCTATTATTATCAAGCATTAGCATATCATAAAAAAGAGAATTTTGAACTTTATGAATTTATGTTAATCCGTTGTTTCAATGTTTTACATTTTGAAGGAAATCTTAGAAAAATAGAGAAGTTTAAAAATTTAATTGAGGAAGATTTCAATATTGATTTTATTGAGTTTGCAGCAAATCATTATTCAACAAAAACAAAAGCATTCCAATCTTCAAACGAAGATTAGTGTTTATGCGAATTGGAGATAAAAATGTCAATCTGTAAGATATACTTAAAACCAGGGGAAGAATTAAGACTACTTCAAGGTCATCCTTGGGTTTTTAATAACGAAATTAACAATTTCAACGGTGATATTAAAAGTGGAGAAATTGCTTATGTATATTCTAGTCAAAAAAAGTTTATTGGGAAAGGCTATCTAAATACATCTTCAAAGATTTTTGTTAGACTTCTTTCTCGTAATGAAGATCAAAAAATCGACGAGTTATTTTTTAAAAATATCATTGTAAATTCTAATAAGTCTAGACGTGATTTGGGATATGAAAATAGTTATCGAGTACTCTTTGGGGAAGCTGATGGGATACCTGGATTAATTATAGACAAATATGGAGATTTTCTTTCAATTCAAACGTTATCACTTGGCATTGATATGAGAAAAGAAATGTTCATTAAAATTCTTGTGGAAATATTCAATCCAAAAGGTATTTATGAACGCAACGATGTTTCTGTCAGAAAAAAAGAAGGTTTAGATTTAGTTAAAGGTGTTATTTATGGACAAGTTCCCGATCTTGTTTTGATTAAAGAAAATGATTTAGTTATGGAAGTTGACATTAAAAATGGTCAGAAAACAGGATCGTTTTTGGATCAACAGGATAACCATAATGCTTTGAAACCCTATGTCGTAGATAAATCAGTATTAGACTGCTTCTCACATACGGGAGGATTTGGCCTTCATTCAGCATATCATAAAGCAAAGGATGTCACTTGTATCGATATATCAGAACATGCTGTAAATCAGATTAAGCGAAATGCAACTTTAAATCACTTGAATCAAGTGTCGGCAATAAAAGCGGATGTTTTTGAAGCATTGAGAAATTATCATGATTTAGATACTAAATTTGATGTTGTTATTTTAGACCCTCCTGCTTTTGCTAAGAAAAAAGAAGATATCAAAAAAGCATATCAAGGTTACAAGGAAATTAATTTACAAGCAATGAAAATAATAAATGATTTTGGGTATCTTGTGACTTGTTCCTGTTCACATTATATGACACCATCACTATTTTTGAAAATGCTTATGGATGCTGCAAAAGATGCTCATAAAATTGCACAAATGGTTGAATTTAGAATTCAAGGAAAAGATCATCCTGCATTATTAGGATCTGATGAATCATTATATTTAAAGTGTATAATTCTAAAAATAAAATCTTAAAAAACAAGTTGGAAATCTTATGATTTCCAACTTTAATTTATACCGCCGTATATGCCTTAATAAAGCGATTTAACAATAGTAATCAAGTAATAGAATGCTCAATTTATCATTTAAGAAACATCTTTAATCATCATGTAATGTTCATAATATTCATCATCAATTTTAATGGCTTTTGGTATCGTTCCAACCATTTCAAAACCCATATTTTGATAGATCTTTATTGCTCTAAAATTGTCCGTTCGAACTCTTAAATCAATAATTTCTATTTGCCTATTATTTAATGAGTAATTAACAAAATAGCTCAATATTTCTGTGCCTATTCCTTGGTTCCAATATTTCTTTTTTACGGATATTCCTATTGATGCTATATGATTAATTCTTACCCTTTTCTTAACTGTCAAATTTGCAACAGCCACGACTTCTTCATCAATAAAACAACCTATAAGTAAAGAATTCGGATGTCTGAAATTTCTATCTAAAATTTCTTCTTCCTGAGCTAAGCTTAGTCCTAAACCTTTACTATCAAATAAGAGAAAATCAGTTTCTCCACCAACAATATTTATATACTCCAATATCTTTTTTGCATCCTTTGATTCAAGTTTTCTTAATAAAAATTTATTGCCATTTTTTACTGAAAATTGATGATTCATAATCTCTTCCCCATTTCTAATCTAACTTCTTTATTTTGAATATCCTCATTCGTATACTCCATTGTATTCAGTCCAACAAAATGTAAACCCTGTTTACTATAAAAATTAATAGCTGGGTCATTACATGACTGAACCTCTAAAATGATTGCACGCGCTCCCAAACCTTTTGCGACTACCTCAATATGTTTAAAAAGCAAACTACCAAAACCTTCTTTTCTATACTTCTTGTCAACTAAAAGATTCCATATCCTATATCTATTGTTCCACGATTCTAATGATCCCTCTATAACCGCTATTAATCTTTTTCTTTCGAAAATAGCAAATGACTTGGGATTTTCGAGATGGGATTCATACAAGTGTGAAATAAAACCCTTCTCAAGTTTTCTCCGCAACTTTTTTCGTTTTACTGTTATTAAAATAGATTTCTTTTTTTTGATTGAAACATCAAAGTAAGCTTTTGTTGTATATTTACAATCAAGTTCATAATTTTGATATTCACTTCTGTTTAATTCAACTATTTTCATTGATTCACTTCCTATGTATCGTATGTTAATAATATTTTACCATTTTATATGTATTTTCAGAAGTGCTTTTAATCTTTTTACTACTTGTCTTTAAGTGTATTGTGATAAACTTATTTAAAGGAGTGATTTTATGAAAGAATATACCTTAAGAGAGCTTATTACTGGTTTAAATGAACATAAATGGTCAGCTGTTGATTTGGTTAATATGTATCTAAGCCAAATTAAATCATATGATCATTTACTTAATTCCGTTGCAGAACTAAATCCAGATGCGTTATCAATTGCTAAATCACTTGATGAAGAAAAAGATTTGAAGGGACCTAGGAGTTTACTTCATGGCATTCCTATTTTGATTAAGGATAATATCAACACAAATGATAAAATGCATACAACTGCTAATTCGGAATCTTTAGTGGATTTAATTGCACCTTATGATGCAACTATTGTGAAGAAACTAAAAGATGCCGGAGTAATCATTTTAGGTAAATCAAATTTATCTGAGTTCGCCTATTTTATGAGTTATGACAAAATGCCATCTGGTTACGGTTCAAGAAACGGACAAGTTATTTGTCCTTATAACAAAGAAATTGATCCTCTTGGATCTTCAACTGGTTCTGCCGTTGCTGTTGCTGCAAATCTCATTTGTGTTTCAATTGGAACGGAAACAAATGGTTCTCTTATGGCACCCGCATACAAAAACTCAATTGTCTCTATAAAACCAACATTTGGACTTGTTTCTAGATATGGAATCATTCCTATCTCAGAAACACAAGATACAGCGGGTCCGATGGCAAGAAATGTCGCTGATTGTGCTATTTTACTCGATATTCTAATTGGTACTGATCACAATGACTCCTATACAAAAAATGCAGATTCAAACAAGCAAGATGTGAAAAATGCTTATCTAGAATCAGCATATGGCAAAAAAGTTGGTGTATTATATTTTTCAAATTCAGCTTATGATGATGAAGAAAATGCAATTCTTGATGATGCAGTGACAAAATTACAAAATGAAGGTCTTATTGTTGAGAAAATCACAATTGAAGAACATCCAATGAAAAATGATGAATCACTTTTATATGAGTTTAAAAATAGTTTAAACGCCTATTTACTCACTGTTTCTAATCACACAAAAATGAGATCTCTCAAAGATATTATTGATTTCAATTTAGAAGATCCTAAAAAAAGATTAAAATATGGACAAAGCATACTTGAGGCTGCACAGAAAACGAGTGGAGATCTCAAAGATCCAAAGTATTTGGCCATACGTAAAAAGTTAGTAACAGAAGCAAATAGACTGCAAATCATTATGGAGGAAAATAGTTTTGATGCTTTAATTTCAACAAAATGGACTTCATATGCACCAATAGCTGGAAACCCATCAATATGTGTCCCTGCTAAAGCTTTAATTGATTTAAAACCTCGTTCTATTGTATTTGTAGGTAAGAAATATGATGATCGAACATTAATATCTATTGCTCATTGCTACGAACAGGCAACAATGTATCGCATTCCACCTTTATTGAAATAATTATAATTCTATAAAAAAAGACATATCTTTGTGTGTTTTTTTACACAGTTTTAAGATTTGTCTTTTTTGTTTGCACTTCTATATTATTTGGTATATTTTAAAGGTGTAAGGTGGTGTTTTTATGCCTAATCTATATATTGTAACGGGTGCGAATGGACACCTAGGAAATTCCATTATTAGATTGCTTCTCAATCAAAATCATTACGTCCGCGGTCTAATATTACCCACGGATTCGAAAAAAATGCTAAAAAAAATAGGCGCAGACGTTTACTATGGCGATGTTAGAAAACAAGAAACACTTGAGCCTTTATTTGATATTTCAAACTTTGTAGAAGCTCCTAATCAGATTATAGTTATTCATTCAGCTGGTATCGTTTCTATATCTGCGAAAAAAAGTCCATTATTAGAAGATGTTAATGTAAATGGAACTAAGTTGATGGCAGATATATCTTTAAAGTATCATGTTGATAAATTTATTTATGTGAGTTCAGTTCATGCAATTCCTGAAAAAGAAAATTCAAAAACAATCATTGAAATAGATAGTTTTGATCCAGAAAAAGTGCATGGATCTTATGCAAAAACAAAAGCTATTGCTACACAATATGTTTTATCCAAGATAAAGTATGGTCTTAATGCTATTGTTGTTCACCCTTCTGGTATCATCGGACCATTTGATTATGGAAAAGCACACATGACAATGATGTTCGAGGATTATCTTAATGGTTATTTAACCTCAAGAATCAATGGAGCATACGACTTTGTTGACGTTAGAGATGTTGCTAGTGGTATAGCTCAAGCAACTATATCAGGCAAAATTGGAGCTTGTTATATTCTATCAGGTCATAGAACCTCACTTAAGGATCTATTTGAACAGATGCGTCTTTTATCAGGGAAAAAAATGAAAATTAACGTTTTACCAATGTGGTTTGCTAAATTAACAGCTCCACTTGCAGAACTATACTATAAACTTAGAAAACTCCCCCCTATATATACAGCTTATTCATTATACACATTAAAAAGTAATTCGCATTTTTCTAATGAAAAGGCACATCGCGATTTAAATTACACACCCAGATCGTTCGATGAAACAATCTATGATACGATGAAATGGTTAGTCTCTGAAAACAGAATCAAGCCACATAGAGTAATTCATTTTATTCAAGCACTTAAACCTGTTAAATCCATATATAAATAAAATGCTGTAGGTTTACTTAAACCCATAGCATTTTTTCATTGATATGCTTTAAATTCTAATTGATTTGCAATAAGCCAATAGAAACTTCCATTGGGTGTACGCTTCAATATTTTATAATCAATTAAATATCTTCTTATCGTTACAAAATCATCATAAACTTCCTTTAAAATCCGATTAATCTCTGATTCACTATATTGTTTACCCGCTTCAAATAATAAACATATCATTCCGAGCAAAATATATTTTCTCTTTTCTTTTGCTGGAAAAACCTTTATGCGTAACGGATCTCTTGATATAAGCAAACTTTCTTTAACCTTAATAATATCTGACTCAGTAATATCAAACATCACCTATTACTCCTTCTTTTACGCACCATCCAAATCAATATCATGACTTATGCCATCATACCAATCTTTAGCAGCTTTAATCTCTTCTTTGCTCAATTGATGACCATAATCTGTCCAAAACACTTCAACACTCGCATTCGCACTTTGAAGCATTTGAGTTAACTCCTCAACTTCATGATTTGGCATCATTCTATCATTTCTTCCAGCACCAATGAATACTTTAGTTCCTTTCAAATTTGCTAAATCAACATCTCGTAAAGGGACCATAGGGTGCAATAAAATCGCCTTATGAAAGGCTTGTTCATAGTGAAATAAAACACTTATCGCAATATTTGCTCCACTCGCATAGCCAATAGCAACAACTTTTTTGCAATTAAAATGATATGTCTCGCTGGCATTTCTGACAAAATCACAAAGATTATGTGTTTCGTCAATTAGGCTTTCTGTGTCAAATATATCGATAGTTTTTCTTTTGTAAAATCTTGGCATGCCATACTCTAAAACATTGCCTCTAACACTAAGTACATTAGCATCAGAATCAATTTGTTTTGCAACAGGGAGTAAATCATTTTCATTTCCACCTGTTCCGTGCAACATTAATAAAGTAGTATCTCTATTTCCTTTTATATATATGTGTTTCATTAAGTCTCTCCATTCATTGACTAGGCTCGTGGCCTGATTTTTAATGAATCAAAAGATGCCTTAATAAAATTGCAATTATTTTATTGATAATACTATACTTCTTTAAAAATATTTTACCACGTAATGAATAAACTAACAAAAAAATTAAAAAGTTAAAAACTAATATATCTTTATTAAGATACATTAATATCGCAAAATATGAATAAAAAAATCAAATTATATCTAACTTAAAATCAAAAGGTTATTTCAAATTTTCTTTAAAAAAGTGTATAATTATAATAGACACAAAAAAATACTTGATAATGTAGGTGTAATCAATTGAAAAAGAAAAAATATTGGTACAAAATAGATAATGCAGGCAAAATATTCCCTGCAGTTTCAAAAGACGATAGAAGTAATGTTTTCCGTCTTTCTTTTTATCTTGATGAAATTGTCGAACCCGTTATTCTAGAGGAAGCAGTCAATAAAGTTCTTCCAAGATTTGAGACATTTGCAGTTCAATTAAAAAACGGTCTTTTTTGGAATTATTTTGCTGCAAATCATCATACTTTTAAAGTTAGCACTGAACCAGCACAAATGTGCAAATTTTTCAGACCCATGACTAATCATGGTTTTTTGTTTAAGATCTATTACTTAGATAATAAAATTACGATGGAAACATTTCATGCACTAACTGATGGTACAGGTGCACTTCATTTCTTAAATTCAGTTGTTTACTATTATTTTAAAATACGCGGATTTAAATTTGATCATGAAGGCAAAATATTAAGTGAAAAACCTTATTCAAAGAAAGAAAGCGAAGATAATTTTGTTTCAAATTATGATAAAGCTAAAAAGCGTAATCTTAAGGAAGACCATGCTTACCATATTCAAGGAGAATCCTTTAGCCATCACTGGTTCTTATTTGTTAAAGCAAAGGTTGATACTAAAGCTTTAATTGACATTGTAAAAACTAAATATCATGCAACTATTACACAATATATTACTGCTCTTTTGGCTTATAGTATCTTTAAAGAGACAAATGATTTTACAAATAAGAAAAAACCTCTCAAGATATTTGTTCCAGTAAATTTGCGTCCGTATTTTGACTCAGTAACACTTAGAAATTTCTCATTGTACATTAAAGGTGTCTATGCATGCAACCGTACTGATTGGACATTTGAAAATATGTTAGAACTTACAAAACAGCAATTCAAAGAACAACTTAACAAGGATGAATTACAAGCTAGATTCAGTTCTTTAGTTGGCTTTGAAAAAAACCCTTTTATCCGCATTTTACCTCTATTTCTGAAAACTATAGCCTTTAAAATTGGCTATAACATTTTAGGTGAAAGCGTGAGTAGTTGTTCTATCTCTAACTTAGGTATTATAGATTTGCCATCTGGATATAAGGAAAAAATATTAGATGCTGATTTTGTAAATGGCGCATACGGCTTATCTATGACATTGATTTCAATCTCTAACCATACAAATATCATTATGAGCACTCCCATTAAGGAACTTTCAATCATTAACCATGTCATTTCCTTATTAGTTCAGGAAGGTTTAGATGTCGTATTAGACACTAATTACAAGGAGGGTTATGATGAAATATTGTAAATCATGTCACGTTCATTATGATACTGATCTTGATCATTGCATCCTATGTAACGGGGAACTAGAGCAAGAAGGTAAAGTTGAATCTGTCTATAAATTTAGCGAGATGAAGAAAACTCCTGCGATTAAATTTTTCTACCGTTTGTTCTTATTTGCAAATGTTATTAGTGCACTTACATGTCTATTTCTTGATCTGAGAAATGGTTTGCCGTTATCATGGTCGCTTGTTGTTGCAATTACTAACTTCTATGCAATTTTAATGTTCATTATTATTGCAGTACCAACAATGTGGACTTCAAAGTTGACTAAAAGTATTATTGTCACTGCGATGGGAACTATTTTAATAGGTTTGGCTATTAGAGATCATTCGTGGGCAATGGATTATGTTTTCCCTATTGCTGTTGGTTCTAATATTTTATTAATCTCAATTTTAATTGTTACAAATAAGAAAAAGTGGTTTGATTATTTTGCTGGCTTAATTATTATAACTTTGATTGGCTTGGTACCGGGATTGTTCAATATTTTACATCTAACCAATGAGAGTATGCCAAGTATGATTTGCTTCTCCTATGCGCTTGTAACTTTGCTAGGTATCATTTTTCTACCTTCCAAATCAAGTAGAGAAGAATTTAAACGTAGATTCCACTTTTAAGGCGATAGTATCGCCTTTTTTTAATGAATTTCCTTATAAAAAAACCACAAATTATTGTGGTTTTTCATTTTGATCGAGTTCATGATTTGAATGATTTGGTTGATTGACTAAATCATTTTTATTAATCATTCGTTGAACCATATAATTAAAAATATCTTTTCTTGTAATCAATCCAATAAAAGTTCCAAAATCATCTAATACTGGAACAAAATTTTGTTTGGTTGCTACTTCAATGATATCTTCGATATTCGTATTAATTGGAACAGAAACGTTATCTTTATTTCTTGGAACTTTTGAAACTGAAATCGTTTCTGTCTTTGAGAAATCAAGGTTTCTATCTTTAATAAACCATAATAAATCCCCTTCACTTAATGTGCCTATATAGGCACCTTTTCTATTTAAAATAGGTATAGAATTATATCTATAAATCTGCATTTTTTCTAATGCTTGTCTGATGGTAAAATCATCAAATATATAAGCCACCTTTTCTTTAGGTGTTAAGCGGAATAGAACGTTCATTTATGACTCCTTAAAATTAGATTTTATTATGATTAAAACCCTATATATTATCCTTATTAAAAAAGAAAATATTGACCAAAAAGGTCAACTAGGTATCACCTGGTCCATGTAAATATGAGATGCGATTAATATCCATTCTTGCTGCCACAAGCATCGATAAAAGAGTCTTTACGAAAATATATGTCACTTTTTTCATATTGAACCTCACGGTTTGTTTCTACAGTTTCATTATATCACAATTATAATATAAATCACGAATAATACTTTGAAAGTTTTTACTGTTATGCTACAATATTTGCATAGCAAGGAGTTACCATTATGAAAAAAATTGTTGTCTTAGGTCCCAAAGGTACATTTAGTGATGTAGCTTGTCAAAAATATATGGAAAAAATCGATATTGATATTCAATACTTTCCATCAATTGATACAACTATTGGTGCGCTTAAGTATGCTGATTATGCTTTGGTACCTATTGAAAATACATTAGATGGATATGTCCAACAAACTTTGGATCTGCTCTTTGATGAAAACGCATATATCATAGATGAAATTTATATTCCAGTTCAATTTTCACTAATCGCTAATGTAAAAGAATTTTCAAAAATTAAACGTATTTATACTCAATTTGTTGCCAAAGGGCAATGCAGAAAATTTTTAAAAACATTGAATACCGGTAAATTGATTGTTACGGATAGCAATATTGAATCATTCAACATAGTGAATAAAGGTCTTGATGGTGATGCAGCAGTCGTTCCATTTCATATGCTAGAGACTTTCGAAGGATTTAAAATCAATGCAATCACAGATTCATCAGAAAATTACACGCGTTTCTTCATTTTATCTAAGCATAGACAAAAAATAGATAGTGATGAAATGAAAGTGTCCATTGTTGTTAATCCAATCTTTGATCGACCCGGAGTACTCTTCGATATCTTAGGGATATTTAAAAAATATGACGTTAATTTAATTTCTATCATGTCTAGACCTACAAAAACGGAAATGGGTAACTATCATTTTTATATGGAAATGAAAACAAAAGCACTTGATCAAACTAAAATTGATCAAGCGTTAAGTGAAATACAAAATAATTTTACGATAAAAATACTTGGCATTTATCCAGCAAAAAATTAACAAAAAAGCGGAAGATTTCTCTTCCGCTATTTTTTTTAAACGTTTACACCCCTTCTTCCGCGAATGATCAAGATAGTTGCGAATATCGTTGTATATAACAAACAGCCAAGTAAAGCTAACCAACTCCACAAAGTCTCATTTGGAGTTCCATACGCTAAAGATGGTATGAACAATATAGCGAATAATGGTAATGCCATCGAAATTGCTGTCCCAGATCCTAAAACCATCTCTTCAGCAACTGGTGTTTCTAAACTAGGATCGATACCTTTTAGAAGTGCTAATCCTGTAGATGCAACACCTGTAAGCATCCCAAATAAACCAATAAAATACTCATCGTTATAATTGCCATAAATTCGTTTCGTCATATATTTAAGATAGAATAACGTAATTGTACCAGCTATGATTGAAGTAACGATTAATTGAACTCCATATGATGCAAGAAAATCAAGTGTGATTGTTAGAACAGATCCCGCAATCATAATATTAAAAGCAGCAGAAGCTATATTAGAAAGAACATAGTTATTCGTCATAAAACGAATATTCTTTCCCTTTCTTTCAAATGCTTTTAAGAATTGTTTGTATATTAATGCAATCATTATACCAATAATGAAATTAAAGCCCTTTAAAAGGCCAAAAACTGTGTTTCCTATGCTTCCTACATTGACCGGATCGTATAATAAAGCATGCGCACCTAATAAAATTAAATACACGAGGCCATAAATGATAGAAATAATGATTCCTTGAGTGGTTATGCCATCTAAAAGACTAATCTCTTTTACTGTATCAATTTCTATAATCTTCTTAGTTGCTGCCTTTTCATCATATTTCTTAGAATTTGCAAATCCCCGTTTTCTACTTATTATATTAATTAGGATTACACCAACTGTACCCCCAAATACAAAGCCTAGAAACGAATACGAGACACCTAAGGTTGCCCCATTACCTTCAAGCATGCTTGTCCACATTTTACCAATGGATAACGCAAGCCCTGGTCCTTGACCAAAACCAAGTGCGACTAACATACCCGAGCCAACAAACTTTTCGCTAAATAAAATAAAAACTAGAAATATACCAATAGCAGCTTGAAGTGCATATGTGCTCGTAATTAGCATTCCAGTAGACCATATCTTTTTTTTAATTTTAGTTTCATCACGTCTTAATGCAAGTGCAATAAAACCAATAGCAAGTGCATGATAAACAATGTATCCCATTTTCTCTACATCGATAAACGTATCTTCGCCAATAAAAATTGGCGCAAACACCAATGAAAGAACCAACCCAAGAAACCCACCTAATAATGCTGTTGGAATAACAACTTTATTTAAACCAGGTAACCAGGTCTTTAATGCTTTTGCGACAAACATTAAAACACCAATAAGTAAAAAATAAATAATAATGCCCCATTCTTCCATGTCTTATTCTCCTTTTAAGTAATTGATTGAATCCAGAAATAACATCGGGTCATTGATTCTAATGAGAAAAGTATCATCATCATAATCAAATGAAAGAAAATTTTTCTGAGTCAGGACAAGTCCTTTTATATAATCAACATTAAATTCATGTTGGTGTTTTTGATTTATTAATTTAAGGATTTTATTATCAAGAGATACATCCATATCTCCTATAACAATTCTTTTTTGTTTTATAAAATCAATTTTAATTAGTCTTCCAGATGAATACAAAGGCTTTTTAACTGCATTTTCTATTAAAGGTTTTTGCATTTGATCCCATTCTATTAAATTATCAAATGGTAAACCTTCCAAAAACTCATATTGGTTGAAACGTGCAATGTGTCCGCATTTTGAACAAAACACATCATTACCCTTGGTACTAATCGTTTGAATACCTTGACACACTGGACAAGCATAAATATATTTTTCTAATCCAATTGCTTTTTCTTTAGATTTATAAATTATTTTTTCTTTTCTATTCCATTCGTAATCGTTAAATGCAACAGCTCGTTTCAAAGTATCTTCTAATTCACTTATCGAATACGACTCAATCATCTCTGGTGTTAAAATTCTTTCGTAATGAATGTGGAAATCGCCTTTTTTTCGTCTTTTTCCCCACCTTGGAGCTGCTAAATAGCCACCATTGATTTTTGCTAAAACAACTTCATGTTTAACCTTTTTTATCAGTTTTGCAGTTGTTAAATATGATACATCACTTTGTTGACCAAAGTATGATGCATTCCCCTCAGGGAAGATCATAATACCTCTGTGGTCTTTATGGAATGCATTCAATATAGCCCTAATGGCTTGTACATCACTTTGACCTTTTCTTTTTGCTATCGTCTTTGTAACCCGTGTTAAAAGAAAATTATACATTGGATTCGTATAAAGCAGATTACCAGCTACTGGATATGGATAATTGATTAACTTGATTTCTACAAATAAAGGATCATTCAATGAAGCATGATTTCCTATTAAGAAATAGGGGTCTTTTCGCTTCCTATCAAAGTTTTTATATGTAAATATAAAATGATATTTTGGGTAAAATATGATTTTAACTGCTAGACGTCCTATCTCTTCTCTTATACGCATGCCATCATCCTTTTCTATCATTATACATAAATTGCTTTGAATTACAAAGTAATAATTTTCTAATCAAACATTTTAGACAAAAAAAGGGTTAAATAAGTTTTAACCCTCCCTGATTATACTATAGAATCAATATAGGTAAATTGAATTCCTTGCATACACCTTCACATGCACATTGACCATCATAAATGTTTACACCCTTTTTTAATGGTTCACTATTAGTCATTGCAGCATATAGCCCTAAATCAGCAATCATTAACCCATACTTAAGTGTTGCATTATTGAGTGCTATAGTTGATGTTCTTGGTACTGCACCTGGTATATTTGCAACTGAATAATGAACGATGCCGTCAACAATATAAGTTGGATTGTCATGATAAGTTGCTTTACTTACTTCAGTTGAACCACCTTGATCGATTGCAACATCGACGATGACACTTCCTGGTCTCATATCCTTATAATATTCTCTTTTAATTAACTTAGGAGCTTTTGCACCTGGTAATAAAACAGCACCAATCACAAGATCAGAATTTTTGATTGATTTTTCAATATTGTCGCGTGAACTATATAATGTTTGAATGCGATTGCCATAAAGATCATCGAGATAAGTTAGTTTTTTTAGATTGATATCTAAAATTGTAACTTGAGCTCCAAGACCAACAAGCATTTTTAATGCATTTTCACCAACAACACCTGCTCCAATGATAGTCGCTTTAGCTTGATCAACACCCGGAACTCCAGAAATTAATACACCACTTCCACCAAACGGTTTTTCTAAATATTTAGCACCTTCAATTGCTCCAAGACGTCCTGCAACTTCACTCATCGGTTTTAAACAAGGCAATGAACCATCTTCTAACTCAATTGTTTCATAGGCAACTGATTGAGTTTTTGATTCAAGCAAAGCATTCGTTAAAGCCTCATTTGCAGCTAAATGTAGATATGTGTAGAGTATCAAGCCATCTCTCAAATATCCAAATTCAGACTTTAATGGTTCTTTAACCTTAACAATCATCTCTGATGTTTGCCAAACTTCTTCTGCAGTTTTGATGATTTTTGCTCCTGCCAGAGCATAATCTTCATCAGTAAATCCAGAATTAACACCTGCATTATTCTCAATTAAAACAGTGTGTCCACGATGAATATACTCTTTAACACTACCTGGTGTTAACCCAACACGAAACTCGTTGTTCTTTATTTCTTTTACCGATCCAATAATCATGATTTTCTCCTTCAAAAATAATCGTATTATATAAAATTATTGTATCATATTTTAGCAGTACATTGAAAAAAAATATGATTTTATTTTAAATTATCATAATGTTGTTTTATGATTGTGAATAATGTACCTGGATTTGAAAGCAAATCATGTATCTTTTTTAATCCCTCTTGATTCTTTTTTGTTTCTAACCAAAGTTTAAGATAACCATTTGGACCATATTTCTCACCAATATGATCAAATGCTCTTTGAATATGCTCTTCTTTACTGAGATTTGGATAGTGTTTGAATCCAAATTGTACAGTTCTTAAAATTACGGTGTCTGGATCAATATCTCTATCAGCTTCAGCGATAATCTTCCCATAAATAGAACGTGGAGCAATTTCTTTAGATGCCCTGTGATCTTCAATGGCTTCTTTCATTATTATTCTCGAGTTTTCATTAAACCAGTCCATCAAAAAAACATCATCGTAAAAAAATTGGCCTCCAGTGATATGATGGTCTTTTCTTCCGTATTTCATTCCAATATCATGATAACAAGCGATGACATAAACCATGTCCATATCTACCTTGTAATCTTTTGCAATCGAAAGTGAATTATCAATAACTTTATAGACGTGGTCTTTTTGATGTGCCATATCAAATTGTTTATACATTGATATTATTGTTTCTTCTAAATATCGTTTAAGTTTTTCTTCCATAGTCCCTCATTTTCCAACCTTAAAATGATTCAAGATGGATTTGAACATTCTTTTATCCGACTGATAGGTTAATTTATTAAAAACTTCTGACTCTTCAACCCACATTGCGTCTACGATTTCCTCTTCTTGCTTCTGAATATAGTGTGATTTTGCTTTTGCTAAAAAATAGATGACATCCTTTATTGTTCCGGGTCTTGGTGAATATCTAGTTTGTTCTCTAATCTTTTCAAAAATCTCGATATCAAGCCCTGTTTCTTCTTTAACTTCACGATATGCAGTCATAAGTTCATTTTCATTATGTTCAACATGTCCTTTTGGAAAACCGAAATTCAAACTGTATTTTTGTTGAATTAGGACATATTCATATCTATTTTGAATTTTTCTGAAGATGACAGCCCCACATGATTTTTCTTTTTTCATGTTTCCACCTACTTTTTCATATTTAAAGTATATCATAACCTTTCTTTAAACAATAAAAGAATTGATTTTTTCAACAAATATTGCGCTTACTTACAAGTTGCTAAAAGCTTTATCATCATGTATAATAAAAGTAATATATGAACTCTCGAAATTGAGTCCATGAAGGGGTGTTGATTATGAAGGTTTTATTTTGCAGTTCTGAAGCTTTTCCTTTCAGCAAAACAGGCGGATTAGCAGATATGGCGTTATTCCTACCAAAATCCCTCAGACAAATTGGACATGATGTTAGAATAATCACTCCTTATTATACGGCAATAAGTAAGTATCATCATGATATGAATTTTTTAGGTTCAGCATCTATTTCATTAGGAGGTATTGAAACCGTCGTTCATTATTTTGAACTATTGTATCAAGGAATTCCTTATATATTTGTGCAAAATAAACATTATTTTGAAAGAGACCAACTATATGGCTATAGTGATGATGCGGAAAGATTTGCATGTTTCAGTTATGCAATACTTGAAGGATTAAAGGTTATTGACTTTTATCCCAATATATTACATTTGAACGATTGGCAAACAGGTATGGTTCCCTATTTACTAGATGAGCATTACCGAACTAAAAATGATAGTTATTATAGTATTCACACACTTTTAACAATTCATAATTTAGAGTATCAAGGTTCATTTGATCCATTTGTTAGCAGGTTTTTCAATACTGATTTCAACTTCACATATATTCATTTTAATCGTGTAAATTTTCTTAAATCTGGCATTGAAAGAGCGACAAAAGTAAATACAGTTAGTCCAACGTATAGAAATGAAGTATTAACAAGTGATTATGGATTTTCTCTCGATGGTGCATTAGAAAAAAGATCAAATGATTTTGTAGGTATTTTAAACGGAATCGATGAACAAGTGTTCAATCCTAAAACAGATCATCACTTAATTGCTAATTATGATAAAACCAACTATAAGAGCGGCAAAAAGAAAAATAAAGAACAAATATTACATCATTTTGATTTAGATGTTAATCTTAATGTTCCATTAATATCTTATGTTGGTAGATTGGCAACTCAAAAAGGTATTAACCTCATGACAAAGATTCTAGAAGAGATTATTCAAAATAGCGATGCAAGATTTATTCTCATGGGTTCTGGTGAAGATTCGTATCAAGATTTTTTTGTTTATTTAGCAGAAAAATACCCAAAGAAGGTTGCTAGCTATATTGGATTCAATGAAGAGTTAGCCCATCGAGTCTATGCGGCCAGTGATTTGTTTATGATGCCAAGTAGATTTGAACCCTGTGGATTAGGACAATTGATAGCAATGAAATATGGAGCTCTACCACTCGTAAGAGAAACTGGTGGTCTCAAAGATACTGTCGTTTCCTATAATCAATATACAGGAGAAGGCACAGGATTCACATTTGCAAACTACAATGCAAATGAATTTAAAGAAAAATTGGTTGAAGGTATCAATTTATTTACTAAAAACCAAAAAGATTGGCAAAAAATGGTAAAAGTTGCGATGAGTCAAGATTTCAGTCTTGAACAAATGGCATTTGCATATGAAAAGATTTATCAAATCATTTTAGGAGTGTGAGTTATGGAAACTTTAGCATTAATATTAGCAGGTGGAAAAGGTAGCAGACTCGATATTTTATCTCAAAGACGTAGTAAACCAGCAATGCCCTTTGCAGGGAAATTTAGAATTATTGATTTTACACTCAGTAATTGTAGCCAATCAGGACTTTATAATATTGGGATTCTAACTCAATACTTACCTTTATCTTTAAATGAACATATCGGTAGTGGTAAGCCTTGGGATTTAGATAGACGTGATTCTAGCATCACCCTTCTTCAACCTCATAATTACTGGTATTTAGGTACTGCAGATGCTGTACTTAAAAACCTAGAATTTATTCAAAGAAGAGGTCATAAGTATGTATTAATCTTATCAGGTGATCATATTTACAAGATGGATTATCGCAAAATGATTGCGCAACATAAAGAAAAGAATGCAACTTTAACAATTGCTACACAACCAGTACCTCAAGAAGAAATTTCTAGATTTGGTATTATGTCAGTCAATGAAAACGATGAGATTATAGCATTTCAAGAAAAACCAAAGACATCAGACTCTAATTTAGCTTCAATGGGAGTCTATCTATTTAACATGGATTTACTTAAAGAAGTTCTAACAGGAATCAAACGAGATGATCTTGACTTTGGTAAGCATATCATTCCTCATTTAATCAAGACTACCTCCAAAGAAGTCTATGCATATCAATTTAAGGATTACTGGATGGATGTAGGAACATATGACTCTTATCTGGATACAAATATTGCGATGACTAAAGATTTTACTGAATTGGATCTTTATGATCCAACATGGAAAGTTTTTACAAAGAGTGAAGATCTTCCACCAGTAAAGGTTGGTAGTGAAGCAGTTGTTCATAACAGTCTAGTATCAAATGGTTCTGTGATTGAAGGAACAGTTATTAATTCTGTATTAAGTCCTGGTGTTCGTGTTGGTAAAGGTGCAGTCATTAAGGATAGCGTTGTTTTAAATAACGTTATCATTGGTGAAAATGTAACAGTACAGCGTTGCATAATTGATAAACGAGTGACAATTGGTCATAATGCATTTATTGGATACGGAAATGATTTCACTCCAAACAAAGAAAAACCTGATCTATTAATTAGTGGTATTACAGTCGTTGAAAAAGCAACTGTAATCCCAAGTGATGTACAAATAGGAAGAAATTGTCGCGTTTTTAAAACTGCTCAATTTAAGAATAAAGCTATTCCTAGTGGATCAACAATTAAATAAAATAAATAACATAAAAAATGCTAGTAAATTTACTAGCATTTTTTTTACGATTCGATTAACTTAAATTAAGTGCTAATACTTTTTTCTCTTACTCTATATGTTTTAGTGGTTTTTGTTTTTTTTGCCTTCCATTCTAAAATTAAATAATTACTATCAATCAATATAGGTTTATTTCATAAAATCATACGGTGTTAATTCATCAAGTTCATCAGATGAGTTTGTAGATTCAATTTCATGATTTAATCTTTTAGCAAGCGTTGTCTGTCTTCTTTCAGATAGATGATTTGCTGCATAAACTAAAAGATTCATATCCCCAAGTAGAATCAAATAGCTCTTTGCTCTAGTAATCGCAGTATATATTAATTCTTTTTTTAGCATATGCATATAACTTCTAACCATTGGCATCATCACAATCTTATACTCACTGCCCTGTGATTTATGAATACTAATAGCATATGCTAGATTCAATTCATCTAAATCTACTTTTTCGTACATCACTTCATTATCATCATAGGAAACTATCATATACTGATCATTTTGAGAATTATATTTAATTGCTTTTACAATTCCAATATCACCATTCATGATTAATCGGTTTGGATCATTGACAAGTTGTATCACTTTGTCACCCTCAAAATAGGTTTTATCGCCATATGTCATGCCATTTTGTTTGTTTTCATTGAAATGATCTTGCAGTAACCTGTTAAAACTGTCAATACCTAAATCACCTTTATACATTGGTGCTAAGACTTGAATATCATCTATCATGCTATAACCTTCGCTAAGAGCACCTTCAATTTGTTTAATGATAACTTGCTTGATTTTATCTGTTGATGCTTTATACAAATAAACATCATTATCACTAATTAAATCTTCAGCAGTCAAGTTTTGTTCATTAACAGATTGAGCTAATTTAATGATTCTAGAATCTCTTGCTTGTCGATGTATCTCATTTAATATAACCACAGGTAGTATATCTGAATCAATCAAATCCCCTAAGACTTGGCCTGGACCAACGCTTGGAAGCTGATCAACATCACCAACAATGACGACTTGTGCATGATCTTTAATCGCAGAAAAAAGCTTTTTAGCTAAAAAGATATCTATCATAGATGCTTCATCAATGATAATGAGATCTTGTGTCATTTGATGATGTTCATCATATGAAAACATACCATCATAACTATATCCTAAATGCCTATGAATGGTTTTAGCATCCATATCTAAAAGTTCTTTCATTCGTTTTGCTGCTCTTCCTGTAGGTGCCATTAAAGCTATTTTTTCATAGATTGCGGGATTTTTATAGTTCAGATTATTATATATTCTATAGACTTCTAAAAGTCCATCAATAATTGTTGTTTTCCCGGTTCCAGGGCCACCAGTTATGATTGAGATAGGGCTCGATAAAGCCGTAATTATCGCTTTCTTCTGGACACTAGTATATTGAATATTTTTCTGGATTTCAACTGCATCCAGCAATGTTTTTAAATATTGCACATCAAATGATTTTGCTTCAACTTTTGAAAGTTCAAGCAATTTTTCAGCTAATGCTAACTCAGTATAATAAGAAAGTGCTAGATAATATCTATCTTCTTCAATAATGAGTCTAGATTCTTCAATTAAGGCTTCTATTGCTTCTGTCAATGTTATTTCAGAACCTAATACTTGTGCTGCATATGATTTAACCTGAACATCAGTTAAATATAAATCGCCATTTTGGTAAGCTATATGCTGCATCGCATAAATGATTGCTGCTTTAATGCGTCTCATATCATCTTTCGGAATACCTAATTTACTGGCAATTTCATCAGCTTTAATAAATCCAACACCTTCTATATCGTCAATTAACTGATATGGATTTCCTTCAAGTTTTTCTATGGTTAACATTTGATATTTACTTAATAATTTCATGGCTAATTTCCCAGAAAGATTATATCCGTATAAAGCTACCAAAATATGCTCGTTTGTTTGATTTTCAATGAGTTGTTGATAGAATTTTTCAATCCGGAGAGAACTCAATCCAACTTGCTTAAGTACTTTTTTATCTTTCAAGATTTTTTGGATTGCATCAGCACCAAGGCTATCAACTATTTTTTCTGCTGTTTTCAGACCTATGCCATGAAAAAAAGAACTTGCCAAATAACTAATCAATCCTGATATACTTTGCTCTTCACATTTTCTAAAGGAATCAACTTTGAGTTGATCACCATAATTTTGATGCTTTACCCAGTTACCATAAAATTCATAATCGATATCTTCACTTAAAACAGGAAAATAACCAACAATGGTCACAATTTCTTCTTTTTCAGTAATGATTCTGGCTATCGAGTAGCTGTTTTCATCATTATGAAATACATAGTTTTTTATCTTGCCTTTGATTGTTTCCATGGCTTCTCCTCATTAAGTGATTCTATTAAATTATACCATTGATAAACCTAAAAAAAAAGGAACTTAAGTTCCTTTAACTATATTGTCTTATTTTTTTATCCATATAAGCTTCTTGAATAAAACCAGCACCTAAACATGTATCATTTTGATAAAAAGCACACACCTGACCGGGTGTTACTGAACGAACTTTCTGAGGATATGAAACAAACACGGTTTTTTCATCAATCCATTTGATATTAACTGAATGATCTTTTTGTCTATATCTGAATTTTGCAGTCATCGCGCCATCTATTTTTGGACCTCTCCAGATGACATCAGTTATTAGTGCTGAATCACTGTATAAGTGTGGATGCTCATCGTTCGGTTCAACATATAAAGTATTCGTTAGTAAATCTTTACCGACAACATACCAAGCACCAGTATCCGATTTTGATCCGCCAATACCTAAACCTTTTCTTTGTCCTATCGTATAGTTCATTAATCCTTTATGTTTCTTAACAATCATTCCATCAAGTTTTTTCATCAACCCTGGCTGTGCTGGTAAATAATTACTTAGAAATTCATTGAAATGTCTTTCTCCAATAAAACAAATTCCCGTTGAATCTTTCTTAGTCGCAGTAGCTAGATCTTGTTCTATAGCAATTCTTCTTACTTCTTTTTTATCTAAATGACCTATTGGGAACAAAACATTTTTTAGTTGTTCTTCTTTAAGCTGAGATAAAAAATACGTTTGATCTTTATTTAAATCAGCTGCTCTTTTCAATTTAGGATAAATGTCACTATAATCAATTTGTGCATAATGACCCATAGCAATATAATCCGGATTATATTTTTGAGCATAATCTACAAATGCTTTAAATTTAATTTCATTGTTGCATAAAACGTCTGGATTAGGTGTTCTATTTTTCTTATATTCATCCAAAAAATAAGTAAATACACGATCCCAATAATCTTCAATAAAATCAACTTTGTGAAGCTTTATACCTAATTTGTTAGCAACTAATAAAGCATCTTGGTAATCTTTTTCCTGTTCACAAATCTCATCATCAAATGTTGGGTTACCCAATAAATCATGATTTGTTGCACTATCCCAATTACGCATAAAAACGGCTTCAACATCATAGCCGTCTTTAATAAGCAGATATGCAGCGACACTACTATCTACGCCCCCGCTTAAACCTATAATCACTTTTTTCTTCATTTTTTCACTTTCTTTTAACATCACTTGGCATCCGGTATTGACCCCTAGGAGATAAACTTATCCCTAGTATTTTAGGTCCCTCAGGCAAAGTTTGTCTTTTAAATTGTTGACTGTAAAATCGCTTGAAGAAGCGATTTACATAATGTTCCGCTTCTTTATGTTCAAAGGCAAAAGCCTTTTCAATTAACCAAATTATTTTTTCTTCCTCTGCACCTTGTTCTAAATGATAATATAAAATAAAATCATTAACATCATAGCGACCGATTGACTGTTCTGTATCTTGATTTTCTAAAAGTTCTGGTGTAATTGGAGTATTTAAAATTTTCATAAGCACTGTATTTAAATGCTTATATTCATGTGTTCCATGATATTCAACAAGACGTTGAACCCATGTTTTTGGTAGACCAGAATTCACTCCATACATGCTCATTTGGTCTCCATTATAAGTCATCCAACCCATTGCAATTTCTGATAGATCTCCAGTTCCTAATACAAAGCCACCGTGTTTATTGGATAAATCCATTAAGATTAACGTTCTCATGCGTGCTTGAGCATTTTCATAAGTCACATCTTTCTCTTCGTGTGAAATCGATTTTAGATGTAGATCAACAGATTTGCTAATCGGTATTTCCATGAGTGTCACATCTAATCCTTCCATCAATTTAAGAGCATTTGATTTGCTTTTCTTTGATGTAACATGAGCAGGCATCGTGACAGCAATAATATCTTTAGGACTTCTACCAATTTTAAGCATTGCTTGATGACTAACCAATAAAGCAAGTGCTGAATCTAAACCACCTGAGATACCAATAACAATTTTATTTGAACTTTTAGGTAATGATTCAAGTCTTTTGATAAGTCCGAAGATTTGAAGATTATTTGCTAGTTCAACATCTTCTTCATTATACCAATCAGGAATGAATGGTTTTTCATTTATTTTTTCTTCAAATTCATAGGTTTGAGAACTTTCAAACTGAACAGGAATGAATTGATAGCTATTTTGAATTTGCATATGCATGTCTCTATATGTACTATCTTGGCGTTTTTGATAGTTGATTGCACTGATATCAATATCTGCTGTAAGTACAGATGAAGATCTGTCAAATGATGCACTTTCAGCTACCATTATGCCTTGATTAGCAATGATTTTTTGACTTGAATAAACAACTTCAGAACTCGACTCAAAATGTCCTGAACTCGTATAAATATAGGCAGCCATTTGCTTTCTTGAATGATCTAATACTAGATTTTTTCTAACTTGTGGTTTACCTACACGTTCAGTCGATGCTGATAAATTGAAAAATAAATTTCCACCAGCAAGACTCATATCATCACTAGGGCTATAAGCTGCCCATAAATCTTGACAAATTTCAACACCAAAACGAATTCCATTATCTGCATCTTCAAATATGAGATAACCAAAAGGAACTTGTTTACCAAAAAGCTTAATACTTTTCATTGTTGTTTTAAATCCCGTATGAAACCACCGTTTTTCATAAAACTCTTGATAGTTAGGTAAGTAATGTTTAGGCACAATCCCTAAAATTGTTTTTTGTTTAATAACAACAGCACAATTATATAAAATCCCATATAAATCTAAAGGAACACCTAAAATATAGACGCCTTCATAAGATGTTTCTTTTATAATTTCATTTAAAGCATTTTTAGCATCAGAAATAAATGATTCTTGATAAAACAAATCACTCGACGTATAACCTGTTATCGTTAATTCAGGGAATACAATGGCGCTTGCTTTAGATTGAGAAAGAATTTTTAATATTTCTTTCTTGTTATGAGCAATATCACCAACACTAATTTGTGGCGTCGCAGCTGCTACCTTGATAAATCCATGTTTAAACATAGGCTTACTCCTCGTATAAATGATTTTTTAATATATAATCAGAAATTTCTTTTGTAATTAACTTATCTCTATCTTCTTTATTTTCTCTTACTGAAGTCGATGAAATATCCTCATCAAACTCAACGAAAGAAAAATCGTGTTTCAAATCATCAAATGCACGTTGTGCATCTTCTTTTGTTGTTGAACCTTTTCTATTCATAACAATAAATGGATAACTCTCTAAAAGTTCCTGGTATCTAATCCATTTTCTAATTCCAAGTAGATTATCGAGTCCTACTACAAAACGAATATCAGAATCTATTATGCTTAGTTCATTCAGACTCGCCAATGTACCTTGATATTTCCGATTTGCCTCTAAACCAGACACATTAGCATTTTCAATATGTTCAACCATTAGATGAAGCATGCTAATTCTATGATGAATATCAATTAATTCAGGTTTAGAATAATCATTTCCCACTGGTAATAATAAAACCTGCGAACCCCGATAGGTTGACAGTAATTTCTTAACAATATTAAGATGTGCTATTGTTGGGGGATTAAATGCACCACCAAACACAATCATCATATAATCACCATTATTATTATAACATTTTTTGAACATGAATTACATTCCTTCAAAGGATAAAACCTGCAAATTAAGATGTATTATATCAAATATTAGTACAATTTAGATATTATATAAACTTGTTTGTGCGTTTTACTTTAAATCAATTCTAAATATTGATATAATGAAACTGTAACAAAAAAATGAATTTTTGTTCCAAAAGGAGTTTGATCATTATGGAGTTAAAAGAAAGATATTATCAAAAGATTAGAACAGAGAACATGCGCTTAACAAAGAGTCGTAAAGCTATGATTGAAATACTAGAAAATCAACATCTAACATTTAAAGAAGTCCAAAAAGCTTTAGCTAGCCGCGGATTCTATAATGTCTCTACTATTTATAACAACCTTGAATTTTTAGTTGATCAAAAAATAGTTGTCGAAATATATATTAATGATACTAAGTATTATGATCTTGCTTTAGGTAATCCAATGCATAGTGCAGATAGTCATATTCATATCATGAATAAGGACACCAACACAATTACTGAAGTGAACAGCACTGATATTTTCGATTACTTAACAAAACATCCTGCTTTTGCAGATTTAGATCTTGAATATATAAGAATCATTATTTCTGCTAAAAACAAGAAAAAATAAGCACGTAGGTGCTTTTTTTTATATCTAGATAGATTTTCTTTTTGCTGCTCTTAATTTTGCAGATTTACTTCTTGGATTTTTTTGATATTCATTTTCTGATGGATAGATGGGTTTTCTAGTTATAATCTCCAACTTGGAAGTATCTTCAGTTAAAATTGGCATATGCTTGGGTGTGAAAGTATGACTTTCATCTTTAAAAAAATGTTTAACAATGCGGTCTTCAAGTGAGTGAAATGTGATCACTACGAGTCTTCCACCTGGATTTAATAAATCAACAGCTTTCTTTAGAACTTCTTCTAAAACTGTTAATTCATCATTTACAGCTATTCTAAGTGCCTGGAAAACACGTTTCGCACTATGTCCCTTTTCTCTATAATTAACAGAATCAGTTATTTTAACTAAGTCCATTGTTGTTTCTAATGGTCTTTTTTCTATAATTCTATGTGCGATTTTAAAACTATTCTTTTCCTCACCGTAAACAAAAAATATACGGGCGAGTTCCTCAAAAGAATATGTATTTAAAATAGTTTGAGCTGTTAATTCTTGACTTTGGTTCATTCTCATATCCAATGTTGTATCTTTTAGATATGTAAATCCCCTAGTTTCATCATCAATTTGAAATGATGATAACCCTAGATCTAAAAGTAATCCATCAATACCCAATATATTTTCTTCCGCAAGTTTTTCTTTTATAAATTTGAAGTTACTTTTAATAATTTTGAAATTTGAAAATTCCTTTAATTCTTCTTTGGCATATTCTATTGCGAAGTCATCTTGATCAAAAGCATAAAGAAAGCCTTTATTAAGACTTTTTAGAATAAGTTTTGAATGCCCTGCACCTCCTAAGGTACCATCAACATAAATGCCGTTAGGATTTATATTCAAATATTGAATTGCTTCTTCTAATAATACAGTTTCATGTTTCATATTTTATTCTCCAATATATATCATATACACTATATATGAAATCAAATACTTTGTCAATTTTTCAAAGAAAAAGGTGCCTGTAGGCACCCTTCCTTAATCCTGTTTGGATTCTTTCTTGGTTAATACTTGTTGACCCTTGTAGTAACCACTGTTTGGTGTTACACGATGTGGGAGTGTAAATTCACCAGTTTGTGGGCAAACAACTAAAGCAGGAGCAGTCAATTTAAAATGTGTACGACGCTTTCTCTTAGCAGTTTTTCCCGTTCTTCGAAATGGAACAGCCATCTGTTCACCTCCTATTTTTTCACAATCTTATCTAAATCAGCAAATGCTGGATGTGGACCCTTCTTTTTTTCGAAAAGGATATCATTAGCATCTGGATGATAGATGGTATACGGTTTTTCAGATAAGATATATCCGAAAATGATATCTGTTAATTCCAGTGGATCAGTTAATGGATAATCAGCTTCTAAAGAACTTCCGAAAGCAATATCAGCATCAAACTCCAATAAATAAGGAACTGGTTTAAGTGTCTTGGAACATGCAAGTTCCATTACAACACTAACAAATATATTCATGAAAAGCTCACCTGACACAAAATTGAAATCACAACTGATATCGGCTGGTTTGATTGACAGGATGTCAACAGTTTTTTCGATTTCATTTGAGTAATCATAAGTAAGCTCTATCGAGGTTTTTTCTTTGAGTTCACGCAATGCAAATTTCATAATATCACCTCAACGAAAGTATTATACATAATAAAGCTAGAAATGTCAATGAATAGCCTATATTTTGAAGACCTTAATAAAGCTTTTTATCATGTGCGGCTTTCACGAACTTTTTTCTTTAAAATAGTTAATATTTGTTGTTCCTTTTCAGTCAATAAACTTGGTAATTGATAGTCTTGGTGAATACGATGGTTTCTCAAATGAAAAGGCACAATTGTTCCATCTACTAAGCCTATTTCTAAGTCTAACGTTATATATTTTGGTCTGTCAATATGATCGTATTTAAGTCCGGTTTCCATATGTGAAACATTTGAATACTGAAATTCACCAGCAACATCTGATGCAATATGACCATTTAAATGATTGATGTTTGATTGATAATAATAGAGTGAGTCTTTACCGAAAAATAAAACGTACACTAAAGCTTGATCATACATTAGTTTAAATGTACCATCAATATTTTTATCTAAACGATATTTAACTTTCCCTCCAGAATAAAAAGCATCTGGAACGGTAATTAATACTGGTTCACTATATTCATCTTGAGCAATACTTGAAAGTTGGCGCGCTCTTTCTGTAATTTTTGCGTAGTCAGCTTTAACCATGTCATCAAAGGCTTCTATAGAACGTCCGGAGACTTTCTTAAAATACTTCGCTGTTAATTTCTCGCGTTTTTTTGGTTTTTTCTTCTTTTTTTCTTTTTTCACTTTACTTTTTTTTGCTTCTTTAATTGGTTCCATTTCAGCTTCAATGAAATCTTTTCTTTCTATTTCTTCTTTACCTTTTTTTACTTTAGGTAGTTTAGGCTCCTTAACTTTTTTCACTTTAGGTAGTTTAGCTTCCTTAACTTTTTTCACCTTAGGTAGTTTAGCTTCCTTAACTTTTTTTTCTTTCATAGATCATCCCGCCTTTCGCTTTCTATTCTATTTTATCAAAAAAATCCAAACCTAGTCAAATATTGTTGATTTTTTCATAACAAAGCGATATTTTATCATTATTAGGCTATTATTCCCCTAAAATACCCTCAAAAAGTAGTATTTTAAATTCTTCAGTTTTAGAATCCAAAATATATGACTCAATATGATGGTGTTCTAAAATATCATGGATATGTATTCTATCATAAGGTATATCAATGAATGCTTTTTCAAAATTAATCAATGGTCTTGTGTCAAAAAAATCACCTTGTATTGCTATATTTTTTATGATACCATCATCTAAATCTAGTTTGACTTCAAATAGACCACCAGCAATCCTCTTTTTCAAGACCTTTGTGTAGAGTGGTTGTTTTTTATATATCCAATCCCTTGATTCGTATTTCTTTGCAAGTAGTTGGATTTTAGTAATTTCTTCCTCACTAAGTTCATATGTTTGATTTGTCAAAGTATTTTCAAAATGCTTGATTAATTGGTCTTGTGTTAAACCATTTAAATAAGGCTTTAGATTTGTAACTCTCGATCTGACACTATCTATGCCTTTTGATATTAGTTTTTCATCACTCGGTGAAATCGCTCTAACCATTGTTTCTAGATCACAATCATATAAAAAAGTCCCATGCATGAGCATACCATATTTATTTTGAAGAAATGCATTGCCAGAAATCTTCTTTCCTTCAAATAGTAAATCATTCCGTCCACTAAACTCTATAGCTATGTTTAGTAGTTCCATTGAATCTACTATTTTAGAAAGATATGTTTTAAATGTGAATTGTTTGTTTGTTTTTTTGGTGATAATTGAAAACATCGTATTTCTGTGGTCTGCATAAACACACCCACCACCTGTTGGCCGTCTATAAACATCAATTTTATTTTGTTTTAAGAAATCCAAATTCACTTCATTTTCAATGACTTGGTTTTTGCCAATAACAACACCATGTATCTCCCAAGTAAAAAAATAATTTTCATCATCTTTAAGTAATTCTTTAAGAATATATTCCTCAAGAGCAAAATAAAAATATGGCTTTAATTGTCCTTCATTGTGGTGTCTGATTAGAATCATAAAATCCTCCTAAAAAAACTATCTTTATAGAAAAATTATAGCATGAAATACTGTAAAAATGAAATCTATTGACTTTGTCTATTCATATATGAAAGCATGTTTATTTATATATTGGAAAACACATGATATAATATAAATAAAGAAGGAGGATTATCATGTTAATTTTTCTAAAACTTTATTTAATTTCATTTGTAGTGTTTTTTGCAATCGATTTAGTATGGCTTGGTATTATATCCAAAAAACTTTATCAAAAGGAAATAGGTCATTTATTAAAAACTGATGTAAATTGGATAGCTGCGTTACTCTTTTACTTCCTATTCATTGGAGGCCTTGTCATCTTTGTTTTAATGCCTGCAGTTGATGCTGGACAAATTGGAAGAGCTATTCTACTTGGTGCATTATTTGGATTCATCACTTATGCAACTTACGATTTAACAAATTTAGCAACGCTTAAAGATTGGCCACTAAAAATCACATTTATTGATCTTGCTTGGGGCACGTTCCTTGGAACATCAACAAGTACCCTAACATATTTAATGTACACTATAATCTTTTGAGGTGACATATGTCTGAATATTTATTAACCAATGAATTAATCTACAAGTCTTTTATATTTGGCGCACAAAACGTTATCAAAGAAAAAAACAATTTAAATGCTATCAATGTATTTCCGGTTCCTGATGGAGATACAGGTAGTAATCTTGCTTCAATGATGACAAGCATTATAGAAAGATCGAAATTAGGCGCTACAAGTGAAGAAACTATCAAGTCAATTGTCGATGCAGCAATTGTTGGTGCTAGAGGAAATTCTGGCATTATTTTTGCTGAATACATATATGGTTTTTCGCTCGATTTAAAATCGAATGCTATTGATGAGGAAACTTTCTTGCTTTTGGCTGAAAATGCATCAAATTATGCTTATCAATCTATTGCCCAACCAGTTGAAGGTACGATAATCACTGTCATGAGAGCATGGTCTATTGCATTGAAAAAATTCAAAAGTGTGGCTTCAAGTTTCATAGAACTCATGAGCAAAGCATATGAGTTTGTTTTAGTTGAACTTGCCAGAACACCTGAATTACTAGCTGTCTTAAAAGAAAACAAGGTAGTTGATGCTGGTGCAAAGGGTTTTGTTCATTTCATTGAGGGATTTTTAAGAGCTCTAAAGGGTGACGAAATTAAAATTGAAATCGAGCAAGTTCAATACATAGAACAATCACATGTCGATCACCTTGATGAATCGCAAAATCGTTATTGTACAGAAGCTTTAATTAGAGGAACTGATTTTGACTTAAAACAACTTAAGCTTGATTTATCTAAATTTGGAGATTCTTTAGTTGTCGCAGGTAGTGAACGTACTATAAGAGTTCACATTCATAGTGATCACCCAGCTGATGTTTTTGCTTATCTTGATAATATAGGCAATATCGTTGAACAAAAGGTTGATGATATGAAACGTCAGTTTGAAACAGCAAATCACAGAAAATACCCAATCGCTTTAGTTACTGATTCTATTGCAGATTTACCTGAGAGTCTAATTGATCAATATCAGATTCACATGTTCCCTTTAGATTTATTAATTAATGAAACAAATTATTATGATAAATTAACCATTGAAAATTTGCGTTTTTATGAACTCATGGATAGTGCAAAAGTATACCCCTCATCAAGTCAACCAAATCCAAAAACTTTAGAGAATTTATTCTCATTTCTTACAACTTACTATGAGAAAATTATAGTCATCACAGTATCTAAAGCAATGAGTGGTACAAATCAAGCATTTGTTGATGCCGCTGCAAAGTTCAAAAAAACTAAGATTACCGTTATTGACTCAAAACAAAACTCTGGTGCAGAAGGACTTATCGTTTTAAAAGCTGCTCAAATGATTGATTCAAATGAAAAATACGAAGACATCATTAAAAAAATAGAGAAATTAACTGGTCAATCAAAAATTCTGGTAAGTGTTAAAACACTTAAGTACATGGTTCGTGCTGGACGTGTAAGTAAAGTAACTGGTCTACTCGGTAAGATCATGAACCTTAAACCAGTTATATCGATTGATGAAGACGGTAACGGGATCATTTTTGATAAAGGTTTAAGTTTAAAATCAAGTGATAAGAAGATTCAAAAACATATCGAAGAAATTCAAAATAATGAAGGTATTGAATCATATGCAATTGTTCATGCTAATGCTGAGAAGCGTGCAGCTGAATATGCGAAAAAATATGAAAAAATATTAGGTAAGAAACCTACATATATCATGAATATATCAACTATAGTAGCAATGAACGCTGGTATAGGTACGGTTGCTATTGCTTATATTAAAGGAGAGAAAAAATGAATTTTTTAGTAAATATTGGAGCTTTATTTGTTTTCTTTGTGATATTCTTTATCATTGCTCAAGTCAAAAAGAATAATGGTCTTGTAGATATGGCTTGGGGTTTAGGATTCGTTGTTGTAGCGTTGACAAGTTTAATTTATTCTGGGAATTTTATCCTTTCTAATCTTGTTATTACTGCCTTAGTCTTAATTTGGGGTTTCCGTTTGTTTTTCTTCATTAGTCTTAGGAATTGGAATAAACCTGAAGATTTTAGATATGTCAATATGAAAAAAAAATGGAAAACAAAAATTCCCTTAAAAGCATTTATTTTCAATTTCATGTTCCAAGCTTTATTACTGTTTATCATTTCATTGCCAATCCAGTTAGCTAATATGAATGCAATTGCTTTTTCTAGTAATAATAGTTATATCGTTTTAGCCCTTGGTGTACTTTTATGGATATTTGGTTTCTATTTTGAATCTGTCGGTGATAATCAACTTAAAAAATTCAAGAAAAATCCTGAGAACAAAGGAAAGATTATGCAATCTGGTCTATGGAAATACACGAGACACCCAAATTACTTCGGTGAAGCAGTGATGTGGTGGGCTATTTGGGTTATATCAATATCTAGCTTCGTATTATCAAGTCTCTACGGTATTATTGGACCTTTAGTTATTACCTATTTGTTATTATTTGTCTCTGGTGTCCCATTGCTTGAGAAAAAATACAAGGATAACGAGTTATTTCAAGAATATGCTAAAAAAACATCTATATTCATTCCATTGCCTCCAAGAAAATAAAACAATTAAGATCTCAATTTTGAGATCTTTTTTTATAAAAAAAAGGCTGCAAGCAGCCCTTTTATTAATTTTTGAATAAGCTTTTAAATTTTTTCCAACTAGAATCTTTTTCTTTTGTTTCAAGTTTAGCTAATTGTTCATAAAGCTTCTTTTCCGCAGAAGATAAATTCTTAGGAACTTTGATTTGTACGATAACATGTTGATCACCTTTACGTTTAGATCTAACATTTTGCACACCTTTTTCTCTCATTCTAAGCGTTGTTCCATCTTCAATACCTGAAGGTATTTTCAAATTAACATCTCCATAGATTGTAGGTATTTCAACTGTAGATCCTAAAACTGCTTGAGTAATCGTAATTGGTATAGTTAAAATAATATCATCGTTTTGTCTTTTAAATACTCTGTGCGCTCTAACTCTAAAGGTTAAATATAAATCTCCTTGAGATCCTCCTTTAGTACCACCATTACCGTATCCAGCAACTTTTAATGACATATTATTATCTACGCCCGCTGGTATATTAACATCAACTGTTTTGTTTTGTTTAACGTGTCCTTTACCATGACATGTTGGGCAACGTTTTTTAATAATTTTTCCTGCACCACCGCATTTAGGGCATGCTTGTTGAGTACGCATCGCACCAAACATCGTTCTTTGCTCAACGTTAATGACACCATCACCATGACATCTATCACAAACTTCAACATCTTTAGATGATTCAGCTCCTGATCCATGACAAACATGACACTCTTCATCAATCTCCACTGTTATTGTCTTCTTAATACCTAAAACAGCTTCCATGAAATCAATTGTAACAGATCTTTCTAAATCTTCACCACGTTGTGGGCCATGATGACTTTGTTGTCTCTGTCTTTGACCCCCACCAAAAAATTGGCTGAAAATATCGCCAAAACCACCCATATCACCGAAACCTTGTCCACCGGCACCACCAAATGGGCTACCAGAATGACCATATTGGTCATAAGTTGCACGTTTTTGCGCATCACTTATGTGATCATATGCTTCCTGAACTTCTTTGAATTTCACTTCTGCATCTTTTTCAGAAGATACATCTGGATGGTATTTTTTAGCTAAAGTACGATAAGCTTTTTTAATTTCATCATCACTAGCATTTTTTCCGACACCTAGCACATCGTAAAAATCTCTTTTATCTGCCATAACATCAACTCCATAGTTTAAAGTAGGACAAAAGTCCTACTTTTTTATTTTTGATTCATTTATTATTAATTATTTTTCTTCAAACTCAGCATCTACCGTATTTGATTTAGCAGTTTCTTCTTGTTGTTCCTCTTGTTCTTGTTGTCCTTCTTGAGGGTTTTCTGCTTGTTGCTTTTCTTGAGCTTTTTGATATGCTTTGGTAGCGATATCTTGAGCATCTTTTTCAAGTGCTTCTTTCTTAGTCTTGATTAAATCCATATCAGTACCATTTAATGCTTCTTCGAGTTCTTTGATTTGTTCTAGGAGTTTTGTCTTAGTTGCTTCATCAACTTCTTCTTTTAAATCATCAATTGCTTTTGTTGTTTGGAAAATTAAGCTAGAAGCTTCATTTCTTAAATCTGCTTCTTCACGTTTTTGTTTGTCAACTTCAGCTTGTTCTTCAGCTTCTTTAACCATACGTTCTATATCAGCCTTAGATAAAGATCCACTACCAGAGATTGTAATCTTTTGTTCTTTGTTAGTACCTAAATCTTTAGCTTTTACACTAACAATACCATTGGCATCTATATCAAATGATACTTCAATTTGTGGTACGCCACGTGGAGCAGCTGGAATACTTCCTAATTGAAAGCGTCCTAATGTTTTATTATCTGTAGCCATCGATCTTTCACCTTGTAGAACATGAATATCTACTGCTGGTTGATTATCTGCAGCTGTTGAGAAAACTTGTGATTTCGATGTAGGAATTGTCGTATTTCTTTCAATTAATTTCGTAAATACGCCACCTAGAGTTTCAATACCTAATGATAAAGGTGTAACATCTAATAAAAGTACATCTTTAACATCACCTGCAAGTACACCACCTTGAATAGCAGCACCCATTGCTACAACTTCATCAGGGTTAACGCTCTTATTAGGGTCTTTTTTCAATTCTCTCTTTACCATATCTTGTACAGATGGTGTTCTAGTTGAACCACCTACAAGTAAGACTTGGTCAATATCTTTATGTGTCATTTTCGCATCTGATAATGCTCTTCTAACTGGTCCTACACATCTTTCAACAAGACCTGCAGTTAGTTCATCAAATTTAGCACGAGTTAATACTTTTTCTAAATGTAATGGACCAGCAACACCCATTGTGATGAATGGTAGAGAAATTGTTGATGATGTAACACCACTTAATTCTTTTTTAGCTTTTTCTGAAGCATCCTTTAATCTTTGAACAGCCATCTTGTCTAATGATAAGTCAACACCATTATCTTTCTTAAATGTCTCTACAAGATATTTAACAATAAGATCATCGTAGTCATCTCCACCAAGTTTGTTGTCACCTGCTGTTGAAATAACTTCAAATGTACCATCTGCTAATCTTAAGATAGAAACATCAAATGTTCCTCCACCTAAGTCAAATACGAGAACTGTCTGTTCTTTGTCTGTTTTGTCGATACCATAAGCTAATGCTGCCGCTGTTGGTTCGTTTATAATACGTTTAACATCTAATCCAGCAATTTTACCAGCATCTTTAGTTGCTTGACGTTGAGCGTCATTAAAGTATGCAGGAACAGTAATTACTGCCTGTGTAACTGTTGCACCTAGATAATCTTCTGCTGTTTTCTTCAAGTTTTGAAGAATCATTGCTGAGATTTCTTGAGGTGTGTATTTCTTACCTTGAATGTCTATACGATAATTCATATCACCCATGTGACGCTTAATAGAACTTACTGTGTTTGGGTTTGTAATTGATTGTCTTTTTGCAACATCACCCACACTAATATCATCACCTTTAAAAGAGACGACTGATGGTGTAGTTCTTCCACCTTCTGCATTTGCTATGACTTTAGCTTCTCCGCCTTCCATCACAGACACAACTGAATTCGTTGTTCCTAAATCAATACCAATAATTTTATTTGTTTTTGCCATTTTCCTCACTCCATTCATTAACTTTAACCATGGCTGGTCTAAGTATTTGTTCTTTATATGTATATCCCTTACTTACGACTTCAAGATTGATGCCATTAGGTTGATCCAAATCGCAAATATTTTCGATTGCATGATGTAACTTTGGATCGAACGGTTTATTTAAAGCATCTATTTCTTTTAAGCCATCCTGTTCTAATATTGAGTAAAATTGATCGTTAATCATCTTAAATCCAATTAAAAAGTTTTTTAATAGATCATTGTCTGTATCCATATTAACAACTTTATTCATTTGTTCTAAAGGATTTAAAATATCTGTAATTAGATTTTTTGATGCATATTTACGATCATTGATACGTTCTTGATTCATTCTTTTTTTGAAATTCTCAAGTTCTGCTGCATTTCTTAATAATTTGTCTTTATAATTTTTCAATTCTAACTCAAGTTGTTCTACTTGTTCTTTATGCTTGTTTTTTCTTTCTTTCTTTTGAACATGTGTTTCTTCTATACCTACTTTTTCATCTTGTTGAACTACATTTCCTTTTTCATCTTGTTCAACCACGTTTCTTTTTTCATCTTGTTCAACTACATTTCCTTTTTTTTCTTCCATCATAATCTTCCTTTACTTTTTATAGAGTTTTCCTACATTGCTTGCGATATATTCCACTAAAGGAATGACTTTACTATATTCCATGCGCGTCGGTCCGACGACCGCAATTGTTCCATGTTCACTATCACTGATGCGATACGGCACAGATATGACAGTACAATTCTCCATTGGGATGAGTTTGAAATCACTTCCGAACCTTATGCTCAATCCCTCATGGTCACCAATCAATTTGATAAGATCTCTTCGATCTAGCATCTCAACAAAATTTTTAATATTACTTACATCATGAAATTCTGGTTGATTAAATACATTAGTAACACCTGATAAATAGAAATTATCTTCAGCAAATTTAGCAAATGCATGAATAAACGAGTGCATCAGTTGAGCTTGATATTCAATAAATGACGCAATTTCTTTCTTAGCAAATGCTGCTTTCAATATTTGAATTGCTTCATCAATATATTTATTTTTAAGCAATTCATCTAGAGTCTTGATAATATTCTTTAATTCATTAATGTTCATTTCATCTGGAACCGTGATGCTTTGATGTTGAACATGTCCTTGATCTGTTACGATTAAAACAATCGCTTCATGATCATTTAAAGGGATAAAATCAATTTTCTTGATTGTGTTTTGATTACTGTTTGACCCAATAGCTAGCGCAGTGTAATTCGTCAATTCACTTAATAAATGGATTGCTTCTTCCACAGCATGTTCTTTTGCTATTTTGTTTTTTCTAAAGATTTCATCAATCAATGGAAATGAACTAACAACATCTTGATCTCTTGTTACGAGATGTTCAACATAGTATCGATACCCTTTTTCAGAAGGGACTCTACCACTTGATGTATGTGTCTTCTCTAAGTAGCCTAACTCTTCGAGTTGAGCCATATCGTATCTTAATGTCGCACTCGAAAATTTGAGGTATGGCATTTGAGTTAAAGTTTTTGAGCCAACAGGCATCGCATCTCTAACATATGCTTCAATGATTGCCTTAAGGATTAATTTTTGTCTACTGGTAATCATTCACTCACCTCATTTAGCACTCCGTTTGGTTTTGTGCCAACTATATTGTATTATATTTAATTGGCACTGTCAAGCATTATGTGCTATTTTCCATAAAAAAAAAGAAAGACACTAGTGTCTTTACTTTGTGGTTTGTTTTAACCATTTCACATAAAAGGGATTATTCTTATGTTCATTGCGCATCGTTGATGTCTCATCGTGTCCTGGATAAATCTTAACATTGCCTGGTAATGTGCCTAAAAACAATACACTTTTTCTTAATTCAGGTAATGATCCGGAATATAAATCATGTCTACCAACACTGCCTTTAAACAAGGTATCTCCCGTAAATAGTTTCTGATCGTAATAGAAACAGACGCTCCCTTTTGTGTGCCCAGGGGTGTGAAATACTTCTATAAATTGATCAGCAAGTGGTAATTTAGTATGATTTGAGACATATTGAAAATTTAAATTCTTTCTCTTATATGGATGCGTGTGTGAGCCATACCCATTATACTGATCCTCAAATAACAAATGAGCATCATCTAAATGGATATAAATAGGAACCTCAAACTCTCCTATAAGATTTACATGATCATGATGTGCATGGGTGATTAATAGTCCAGCTAGAGTTCTTCCGTTTAATGCTTGATACATAGCTTCTAAATCGTGGGAGGGATCGATTAGATAACACGTATCAAATCGGCACAATAAATAGCTGTGTGCGAAGGTTTCGTTTTCTTTAAATGTTTGCATATGAGTTTTAAGAAAAAAAACTATTCCTAGAATAGCTTATTTCTTTTCTTTATGGATTGTAATCTTTCTATCGCGTGGGCAATATTTTTTAGTTTCCATCCGTTCTGGATGAACTTTTTTATTCTTTGTTGTATAATAATTTTCTTCGCCACATTCTGTACAAACCAATTTAACTAAGTCTCTCATGATATTCCTCCAAACTTACTGTAATATTATAACAAATCAATGAAATAATATCAATGATTTTCAACTCTTTTCCTGAAAATTCATTTTTCATCCTTAAAATACTAGCAATAAACGAACTATTTTCAATTATTTGTTTCTATTTACTTAGAAGTTTTAGGATATTTATTCCATTGATGGGACATAAAGCATCACATTCAATGCAAACATCTGTAATTTTTTTAGTTATTTTGAATTCTCTGTATGTAATTTTTGTGAAATTTGAACTGACTTGTCTTATAATAGACCTAGGTGATAAAATGCAAAGAGAACAAACAAGACAGTTTAAAGTAGGTCCCTACCAGTTCGGTGGGAACAATAAAGTATACATACAAAGTATGACAAATACTCACACCAAAGATGTTTCATCCACAGTTGCACAAATAAAAAAACTTGAAGCGGCTGGTTGCGAGATTATAAGAGTTGCTGTTTTGGATATGATAGATGCGAAGGCTTTGGGTAAAATTAAAGCTCAAATTTCTATTCCTTTGGTTTCTGACATTCATTTTGATTATCGTTTAGCCCTTGAAGCAATCAATCAGGGTGTTGATAAGATCAGATTAAATCCAGGAAATATTCTTAAAAGAGAACATGTAGCATTAGTCGTTGAGGCATGTAAAGAAAAACATATTCCTATCCGTATCGGCGTAAACTCTGGATCTCTTCCTAATCAAATGGCTCCAACTGCTGAAAATATGGTTGAGGCAGCAAAACAACATATTGATATTTTAGAATCACTAAATTTCTATGATATTGCTTTATCTCTTAAAGCAACTGATATGAGACTGATGATTGAAACGAATCGCTTAGCAGCAAATATTTTTCCATACCCCCTACACTTAGGTGTCACTGAAGCAGGAACTGCATTTAGTGGAGCAATCAAATCAGCAATGGGTATTGGTATTCTTCTTGCTGAAGGTATTGGCAATACAATCCGTGTTTCATTAACCGATAACCCTGTTTTAGAAATTCAAGCAGCAAAAGAAATATTGAAAAACTTAGGTTTAAAAGATAAAGTTCCAAATCTCATATCGTGTCCGACATGTGGAAGAATTCAATACGATATGATTGATATCGCAAAACGTATTGAAGCTTATTTACTGACAATCAATAAAAATATAAATGTAGCAATCATGGGCTGCGCAGTTAACGGGCCTGGTGAAGCATCACATGCAGATGTTGGTGTTGCAGGTGGTAAAGGCGAAGCAATATTATTTAGACATGGTAAAATCATTAAAAAAATAAAGGAATCAGAAGTTTATGATGCATTAATCGAAGAAATCAATAATTTTGATGACACAAAAAATGAAGGGCTATAACGAAGTGAAGGATATTTGATCCTCATGGACTTAACAGTCCTTTTTTTATATAGATTCATATATATTTCCATTTGCTCATCTTCACATAAAAGAAAAGATCCCCTTTAGATAAACACCTACAATTAAGAGTTGTCATACCTACTTTATGGGAATCACATCATTTTTTTATGATCTATTCTCTGATTACGCCAGCTTTTACTAATTTAACACCATTTACTAAAGAATCTCCAACAGGACAAGTGTTTTCAATAAACTCGGCAAACTTCTCCATTTTTTCCTGAGATTCATTTGTCTTAAATACCATATTATAACGTATGGTTTGAAAACCGGGACGCACGCCTTTGACTCCCTTGAAACCGTCAAGGTCGATATCTCCTTCTAATTCAACGTGAAAATCTTCAAAACTTACGCCTTGAAACTTAGCATAAGCATATCCAACAATGACTTGACAAGCTCCGAGTGCACATAATAATGTCTCAACTGGACTCATTCCTTCATCAGTTCCGCCCATCGCTTTTGGTTCATCTTGAATAATTTTGAATGTTCTAGCTTTGGTTTCCACTTGTAAACCACCTGGTAATTTTTTAGCAACAGCTTTATAGGTTGTTAACATATACAACCCTCCTTTCTTTTTCGATACAATCTTATTCGATAAATGTAATATTGTCAAACACTACGCATATAGCTTAAACAAGATATGAATCAATAGGTTCAATTTTCGAGTTTTCTAAATAAAATAGAATAAATATGAAATAAATAACACAATTCCTGATCGTTATAAAAAGATTCAATATCTTATGATAAACCAATTATTACTATGCGTATATAAAAAAAACAAGGAATTTTTTTCCTTATTTTCTTAATCTGTCGTGTATAATGAAATTTCATAATCACATATATCTTCATAAAAATCTTTTTCATGTGAAACTAAAATAAGGGTACCTTGATAATTGAGCAACGCTTCTTTAAGTGCTTCTTTAGCATGGATATCCAAGTGATTCGTAGGTTCATCCAAGATGAGTACATTTCCTTTTTGATGTCTTAAAAGTGCTAATCTTACTTTCGTTTGTTCACCACCAGATAAGGTTGTAACCTCTCTGTTTGCCATATCGTAATCAATCCCATGATTTCCAAGAAGTGACATCACTTCTTTTTTTGTAAAATAAGGATATTTGTGATTGATAACCTGTATCGCTGTATATCCTGCTTCAAATTTACTTTCCTGTTCGAAATAAGCAATTTTCGCTGTATCAATCCATTTGAATGATCCCTCAATTTTAGGAATTAACTCGAGAATTGTTTTTATGAATGTAGATTTACCAATCCCGTTTTTGCCCGTTATAGCCACTTTTTCTTGTTTCATGATAGTAATGCTTAATGGTTCCAATAAAGGCTCTAGATAGCCGATTTCGAGCATATCAGTGACAAGTACATCTCTACCTGTTGTCGAAGACAAAGGAAACTGGAAATGATACGTCTTACTGTGTTTTGGTTTAATCACGCGTTCCATCTTCTTAAGCATCTTACGTCTACTTTGAGCGCGTTTTGTTGTTTTATCTCTCGTGATATTTTTTTGAATGAATACTTCAGTTTTTTGAATAAACTTTTGTTGCGCAATATAAGCTTTATGTTGTTGCTCAATGCGTAATTCTTTTTCTGATAGATAGAAATCATAGTTGCCTTTATATCTTGTGATTAATCCGTTTTCTAATGCAAAAACAGTTGTTGCAATATCCCTGATAAATTCTTCATGATGAGAAACAACGATAAAAGCTTTTGGATAACTAATTAGAAATTTTGTTAACCAATCTATATGTTTAACATCTAGGAAATTTGTTGGTTCATCTAGGAGTAATATATCAGATTCTTCTAATAGTAATTTTCCTAAAATGATTTTCGCTCTCATACCACCAGATAAATGTTTGATGGGTTCTTCTAATAAGTCCATTTTTAATCCTAAACCATGGATGATATTTCCTATTTTAGATTTAAAACTATAAAACTCGGATTCTATTAAAAACTCACCTATAGATGATGCCCAGTTTAAAATTCGATCGTGTTCTTTTTCTGGTGCAGTTGCTAGACTTTCATATAGCCTTTCCATTTCACGTTCTTTTTCAAAAAGAGGTAAGAACACTTCATATAGATAATGTTTAACAAGTAGCTTTGGATTGATTTCAGCATATTGATCTAAATACCCTATTTTTTTATTTGGCATCCAAGTAATCGAGCCTTGATCTGGACTAAATTGTTTTTCAAGTAATTTTAGAAGTGTTGTCTTTCCAGTACCATTAGGACCTACCAATACAGCGTGTTCACCTTCAAAAAGACGCATAGACGCCTTTTGATATAGGTTTTCACCACTATAGCTAAATGTTATATTATCAACCTCTAAAATGCTCATCTGGGTAAATTGAAACTAAGTGGTGATTCTTCATCAGCCACGTAGATCCATTGCTCCTTAATAAATTTTGTGTCACCAACAATTTTTTCTACTGATTGTTTCATATATTTCGCTTGACATGTAGCAAGGATTTTGCCTTGATTATCACACAGATATCCTTCACCTTCAAAAATCAACCGTCTATTGTTAGTTATATGCCCTACCGCTTTAAGTTCTTGCTCAAGTGGTACTGGTTTAATAAATTTAATCGATAAATTAACTGTTATGCCCCAAAAATCAGGTTCCGAGATCGTTAATGCTCTACCTATTGTTTCATCTAATAGAGCTACAATAATACCACCATGCATTCTTTGTGGGTAGCTTTGATGAATATCAAGCCCTTTAAAGATTCCTACAACTCGTTCTCCTTCTAGTTCATAAAAACTAGTTTTTAAACCTGCATCGTTGGACATACCACATACAAAACACATATCAGCATTATTTTGTTTTCTTAAAACTTTATAAATCATATGATGTCAAGTCCTAAATGCATATAAAGGACTAAGATACTTGCGATAAAGGTTACCACAAAGAAGAATACAACTAAATTGCGGTATAAAGTTGTTAATTTATTTCTTTCTTTAATCGTTAGATAAAATCCAATTGAACATGGAGTAAACAAAACAAATAATGCATTTTTCCAATCTAAATGTATTTGATATGAAAAATATACTCTAAATGCTAATAAGGTTAGCGTTCCAACAATAAAAGATATATAGAATGCATAAACAAAAATCATAATGAGTGTACTAAACATGTTTTCTACCTCCTACAAAAAGATAGGCAAATGCTGCAACTGGCAGAATAAAAAATAACCATGAGCTCGTAAAGAACAATCCGAGGATAGCCCAAAAATATGAGGACAATAAAACTAATATTCGATCTTTTAATCGCATCTTAACGTACCTCACTTTCAAGAACTATATAAGATGATAAAACACCTGAAGCACTAATTTCAATGTGTCTTCCACCCTTTTCAAGGTTTCCATACCCATTAAAACCAGTTGCTCTACCATAAGCGAGCATAATATCGTCATCAGTTAAGATGTAAAAGTCGTTTTTATGGTCATGACCAACAAACACACCTTTTGTAAATCCATAAGTAACCATTGCATCATAAAATCCGGTGTCAACACCTTGAGCATAAACTTTATCTTCACGGAAAATTCCAACATATGTATCACCTTCTGGATCGACAATATATTGACGAAGCGGAATATGCATAAATACTACAGAATCTTTCGTATCAGTTGATACAGAATCTTCATACCAAGTAACTTGAGCCTCTGATAAGAAATCATATTCTCCTTCTTCTTCAGTATATATTTCTCTTTCAGCCTTGGAGTCTAAGAAATAGGCATTATAGAAAACTTGATTATTTTTAGTAAATTGAATCTTAAAATTACCATATCCGCCATCGGTTAATTCAGGACCAATTTTGAAATAGAGATATTCAGTATTTTTAATTTTTGCCAACAATTCATCATAACTGTTGAAATCTGCTTCATGATTCCCAAATACAAAAGTCCAAGGAATTTCTAATGATTCCATGTACTTGATGATTTTAGGAAAAAGTTGAGGCGCGATTGGAGACATCGTTAAATCACCAGTGATAACAATTAGGTCATAATTGTCAGATTTTGCCAGATCACCAATCAATTTAAGTGTTTGATTGTCATAGTCATCAATACCATATGCAAGGTGTAAATCTGTAACTTGCATAATTTTTACTTCTTCACCCTTCATTTCAATTTGAAATGGATCATTATCCGTATATTCCACTTCATATGCTGAACAACCAAATAAAGTGAATAAAGTCATTAACATAATAACACCTAACAGCGCTTTTTTCATAAAATACCTTCTTTCAATATCGTCTCAAGCTCATAATCTTTAATCAGTGTAAAATCATAAAAATAATCATTAGATTTAACAAAAACCATTTCATTTTCGTTAATATGTCTTTTTATAACTTGTGTTGATGGATAGATGATAACAATCTTTGGATACTTAGATGAAAGGAATGTAGATTGATCAATAATTTTTGCTTTTCCAGAATTGATGACTTCCCACATGGTTCTACTATTGATTGTCAGTTCGGCATTTTTAGTAACGTTGAAATACAAGACTTCATAAGTTTCTTTATCTGTAACAAATAAAGTGGCTTTATGGTCTCGCTTGATTTTTCCGTACTTCTTAAAAATAGACATAGTGCTCATTTTAACCATATCTAATTTTTTCCGATCTAAAACAATAAAGATTGCATAAATTGCTATTAATAATGCAAAGACTGCACCGATAATTTCAAGTATCATTATTCTATCCGTTCCTTTGTCACAGATTTTAAAATTTTCCCTTCAAATGTACAATGATAATGATATCGACTAAGATTATCAAGAACAGTTGGTAGAAAATAAGGAATATTATGTGCTACTCCATAATTCTCAGAATCACAAATCCATTCTACTTGTTTCCAATCTAGAATGCCTTCAGAAATATTTCTTGGTGTTTTATATTCAAAAATATGAGGCATCTCAATAAGAAAAATATGTAACCCATTACCTAAAGCATTAAAATTATCCCAGGTTAACACACCTTTATCTTGAATTTGAGATTCACTCACATCGATATCGGTTTCTTCCTTAATTTCTCTTATGATGCATTCGAGTGGGCTCTCATTTTCTTCTAGTTTGCCACCCACACCATTCCATGACCCTTTCCAGGGACTTTTTTGTCTATTAACCATCAGTATCTGATTATTTTTTTTAATGAACCCTAAGGTGTATTTATGCATGTTTTTACCCTCTTACTTTATGTTGCTACTAAAATTATAACATGAATTATTAAGGGTTATCAAAAAAAGGATGAAATCATCCTTCATTATATATTTCTCATAGTTTTTTTCAAAAAAAGCAATATCCATGACGTCATTGCAATAGCCGGTAACATGAATAATACAGCAAATTGTAATACTGTTGATAACCCTTGTTGTGAAGCGTCCATAAACCCATATGGATAAAATCCTATTATGGGTCCAGTAATTAAGAAAAACAGAAAATACATTGCAGGATGAATGAGTGCTATCCAAAATTGTTTGGGCTTAATGGTTTCTTCAAGAACAATGAAGTAAAATAAAATATATAGAATAGGTGTTATTGTATGTGTTAGATGTGATTGAAATTCCACTGGAGGAGTTGCAAGCATCATATGATAAATAATGCCAGTCATTGTTATATCTATAAGCGCTATCGCTGCTAAATATTTAAACCATTTTTGATCATGTTTGTTAATAAAGACCAAAAAAACGGTAACCAATACAATCAAATTCGCTTGATTCGTAAAATAACGTTGTTGCGATATGCCCCATTCACTAAAAGACCACACGATTCCCCATGCAGACGAAATCACTACAAGAAATAATAGGATATCAGGCAAGATGCTTTTTTCTCTAGATTTGTACATATAAAACCCTCCATAGCATTCATTATAGCACTGACAATAAAAATAGGAACGCTATATACATATTTTTTTTATCATTATATAAATTTGAGGATAAGACTATCAATATGATTGAATTTATAGCTTGAGTTTTTAAAAAATAAAGCGTGTTATTAAGTCATATAAACACAGCTTCGCCCAGCTGTATTTTTACACTTCTAACATATCCTGTTTTATTTTTAGGTGTGAGAAACAAAACTCATCTAATATATCGTTATTTTATAACAAGAAAAAGAATAGGAAAAAAAATTTTTTTAGTATTTTGTGTTTGTTTTTGACTGAACCTATGCTATAATAAAAAATGCACGAAACAAACATGCCTCCTTAGCTCAGTTGGTAGAGCAAATGACTCTTAATCATTGGGTCAACGGTTCGAATCCGTTAGGGGGTACCATTAAAAACCACACAAGTTCGCTTGTGTTTTTTATTTTTAGACATACAAACTTGTAGTTTAATTATCGCATCCGAGCCGCGTTTTGTTGCTTCAAAGGCATATCGGATATCAATCTGACATGCATATATTTGTGCACCACAACCTATTTTAAAGTGCATTTTTTAGTTTTTTTTGAATTTAAAAAATAACGAGAATCAATAGGATTGAAAGATAGAAAATGCCACATATTGCCACAAATACAACTGTTTTGAGTTTGGAAGTATGCTTTAAAAACCACAATATCGGAAAAATGATTATTGGCGATTCAAGTGCAATCCATGCAATACCTTGAATCAGTGTCATGCCTAATTGTCTATCAAAATCCATAACAAAAAGAAAATTTGGATTTGTTAATACCGCTATAATTCCTGCTAGTATCAAAAATTTTGAATTCATCCAAGAGGAATCCTCTATATTTTTAATAAGCATTCGTAAACAATAACCTAAAATCACTACTAATAGGGCAATATGAAACCATCGATATATTAAAAGAATAGTATCTAAAAAAGTGCCATATTGAGTTATTGTTGGATTAAAATAAAATATCATCATTGTTATAGCAAAAGCACATGCACTTGATTGAAGCGCTACTATAGTAGGTATAACGGTATGTAATCGAATACTTATGATTAACCCGATGATAACAAAAATAGCACTTATTATCACAAGAAAATAAACTGAGTCAAATCCGAGATCTTGACCTATAAAATATAGAAGTTGTCTTAACAAAAATAATACAACAATACCAAAATAAACAATGGTAATTTTTATCATAAGTTTACGATTCATATATAACTCCCCAAACTATTACTTATTACTTCGATATCGTCATCACCAAATACGAAAAAAATAACAAAAATCAATATAAAAACAAAGATCTTTTTCATAGTCACCCTCCCAATTGTTTATGATTTTCTATTATAAATATTATAACATAATATAATCACTCGTATCATTCGATGGATTGATTTGCTTATTCATATGATATTCAATGTGCTAAATATGCTAACTCTTAATCATTGGGTCAACGGTTCGAATCCGTTAGGGGGTACCACTAAAAACTACACAAGTCCGCTTGTGTTTTTTATTTTTAATAAGGTTTATATCCATCCATACTGTATAATTAAAGTATAAAATAAAAGAAATCGAGGATTATAACATGACTAGTGAACAAGTCAAAAAACTTAATAAAACAGGAAGAAAATTCTTAAAATTTAATGATTATGGAATAACTGAACTGACAGATCAACAGCAAAAACTTCCGCAGCCTCCATTGGTTAAGAAAAAAATGAAAGACAAACAAATAGATTTACCCGTTGATTTTGAAAATCTATCAATAAATTCAGACATTCTAAAAATTTTCAATCAACGAGAAAGTCACCGTGTTTATACTAAAAAAAATATGTCACTACTGCAGTTATCTTACCTACTATGGACGACACAAGGTATTAAGAGCATTAGAGGTAATCATTATGCAACACTTAGAACTGTACCAAGCGGTGGAGCAAGACACGAATTTGAAACGTATTTGATTGTTAAAAATATTCAAGGATTAGAAGAGGGTTCTTATCATTACTTACCAATGACTCATCAAATTGAGTTTTTATCTAAGATCAATGATATGGATCAGACAATAAGTGATTCACTCAGTGGTCAAAAATGGTCTAACAAAGCCAATGTTATCTTCTATTGGAGTGTGATTCCATATAGATCTGAATGGCGTTATTCATGTTTTTCGCATCGAATTATCTTAGTTGATATTGGACATGTTGCTCAAAATCTATATATAGCTTCAGAATCTATCGGACTAGGCACATGTGTTGTTGGAGCATTTGAAAGAGAAATCTGTGATAAGCTCTTTGATTTAGATGGTGAAGAAGAATTTACGATTTTAGCATCACCGGTTGGTACTGTATCACCATTAAATAAAGATAAAGAACAAGATTTTTATGCCTTTTTAACAGAAAATAAATAACAGAAATGTTATTCATCAAAAAAACATAAATTAAATCTTACTCAAATTTAAGCAACAAAAAAGGTACAGAGGAATTAAGGGGGGGATGATCTGTACCTTTTTTAATGAATACATATATAAAAATAGAGATAATTTACTGGAATGTTGTTACTACTAAATATTCTGAGTGCATATACTCAGGATAAACCACGATATCGAAATCCGGCATACCTAAGGATAAATCATAACTCCAATTGACAAACACAAACCCTTCCTTTTCAGGAGCTTCAGGTAAATCGATATCGAGAAGATTCGCACCTTCTACAAAACTTTCTGAATGAATAACCTGTCCTTCTGAATCAGCAAAAGATATTTCATGGATATGAATACTAGTTGCCTGAGTTTGTGAAATTTGTAATGTGTACATCATTCCAACTAATAATAATGTTAGCAACATAATGATTGATTTCATATATTCGTATCCTTTCATAAGCTTTTTGTGTTCTATATTTATATAGTATACTCACAAAATATTACGATTTTATGATGGAATTATTACTTTTATCTTAAATCATACAATCTTTTGTTCTCGATCAATAATACATGCTAAATGAGATTTAACCTCTGATATAAATGTATGTTGCTTGCCTAATACCTCATTTTCATTTTCAATATTCACACGTTTGATTTGCTTATTTGATAGTTCTGAAAGTCTACTATTTCTTAATTGAACGATTTTTGATTCCTCAAAATGGGCACACTTTAATCCATTATTTGTGACTTTGCAAATTGCCACTGTTCTTAAAGGGTACTTACATTTTTTTAAGGTAAACCTCATGAGTGTATCAAATATTCCGCTTATTTCAGATTCAACAAAATAATCGAGTTTTCGATAATCATACCGATGAACAAACTTTGAAAGTTCATTATTGGTAAGTGCGAGCTCTGTATATTTAAGTTTATTTTTTTCAACAAATTGTTTTGATAAATTGATATTCAGAGTAATTTGTTTTGTATTATATTCAAGTAAAAAAGCACAGTTCAAAGAATAGGCTTGCATTGCATACCTCCATAATTATATAAATAGTATAGTTTTTATTCATTTCTTTAACCTTACTCGAATATTAAGTATCTATTAAGGTAAAAAAATGCACCACATGGGTGCACTTTGTAATTATTTCTCAATACCTAATTTATATCCAAATCCCCACATTGTTATGACAATTTTAGGATTTGATGGGTTATCTTCAATTTTCTCACGTAATCTGCGTATGTGAACATTAATCACATTATCATTGAAGTAATATTCTTCACCCCAAATAGTTCTATACATAAGTTGTTTCGAAAACGTTTGGTCAGGATGAGTTAATAATAGTTTTAATATTTCAAACTCTTTTAAAGTCAAATCAACAACAGCTTCTTTTTTAGTAACGACATAGTTATTCAAGTTGATTTCAACATCAAATATTTTAAAATTTTGTTTGGTAATTTTTTCTGCAGTTTTTTGTGATCTTCTTAAAACAGCTTTAACTCTTGCTACCAATTCTAGCATTGAAAAAGGTTTAGACAAATAATCATCTGCTCCTAATCCTAAATTAATAGCTTTTTCTACATCTGAATCTTTAGTCGAGATAATAATAACAGGTACATCACCTTTTGATCTAATATGGCGTAATACTTCATCACCATTTTTAATCGGAAGCATTAAGTCAAGTAACACAACATCATAAGGCATCATGTCAAATTGTTTAATTGCATCTTCACCATTAAAAATTGGTTTTACCTCAAACATCTCTTCTTTGAGTTTGGTTTCCAAGCTTCTACTGATGATGATATTATCTTCAACAAGCAATACTTTTTGTCCCATATATTCACCTTATATAATCATCTAGATTATCGAATACCTTTCTTATTATTGATTTTTTCACTACTATTAATTTAGTATACCATGAAATAATTAATTCTATTATGCCTATTTAGTTCCGCAGGGTATGAGATAATCATACCCCTTGGAAAACTGAAAAGACATAAGTAAAATGAGATTAACAAGATTAAGGGAAAATCCATCTATATCATCTATTCAGCATAGATATTATACCTTACGAATTCTAAAGTAATTCTTTATTTATTATTACTTTTTTCTTAAGTTTATACAAAAAAAGGATGTCATTTTAAAGACACCCTTTAACAATTTAATTATAAGTGAATGAAAATGGTTCACTAAACTCTGATGCATGTCCAACAAAATCCACCGCTTTAATCTGCACTTGATACGTTTCATTGCGATTTAATCCAGTAAATGTTGCTTGATTTAGATTAACATATTTATGAAATTCACCATTAAGATAAAGTGCGTAAGATTCTACACCGTAATCATCATCTGCTTTCGTCCAAAAAATTGTATTCTTAAGCAGTGCTGAAGTTATTCCAATTGGTTCACTAGGTGCTTCTTTATCAAGTGTTGCATAATCTTGTTTATAGACGCGAGCATAATCTACTTCAAATGTTGTAGGAAAAATCGTGTTATCAACACCTTCTACACCACCCCAATTACCACCAACAGCCAAATTGAGAATCAAAAAGAATCCTTGATCAAATGGAAAAGCCTGTGAATAAGGGACATCTGATGTAAATTCTGCTACATAATTGAATTCACCAATGGTTTGTCCATCTACTAATGTTTTGATATAACCTGGTTTCCAAATCATTTCATAATCATGAAACTCAGTTTCTGCATTTTCGATATCTATATCAAATCCTATTTGAGTTCCTAAATTATGGTTAAATTTTTCAGTGTGAATCGTCGAATAAATTGTATCTGGATCATATCCAACATATTCCATAATGTCAATTTCCCCACTGTCTGGCCAACCACCATAAACACTCATTAATGGCATCATCCAAATTGCAGGCCATGTACCTCTTCCTGTTGGCATTTTAGCGCGAACAATGAGTCTTACATACTCGAAAGTACCTTTGTATTTTGTCGTAAGTCTTGATGATGTATAATCATCACCCAAATAGCTTTCCTGTTTAGCTGTAATGACTAATTTACCATCAACAACTTGTGCGTTTTCTCTAGTGTAATATTGTAATTCATTATTACCACCACCATCACCATGAACTTCAAAGTTCCACTTTGTTTCATCGACAGCACTACCACTAAATTCATCAGCCCAAATGCAAGTCCAACCTCCATCAAGCGTTGGTTCATCACAATCATTAACTGCAATCAGCGGCTGTAGTCCATTGGGTACTTCTTGGCTACCAGTCGTACATCCTACCAGTATGAATAGTAGAAATGATAATATTAATATTTTTTTCATAAAATTTCCTTCCTATTCACCAGTGATACCGGTGCGGTCTATACTTTCTACAAAGTAACGTTGTGCTATAAAGTATAATACAAGAAGTGGTAAGATTGCAAGCATATTACCTGCTAACAAAATAGCTTCATTAAGTTCACTGCCTGGAGTTCCAGGAGGGAACAAGGTTGAATAACTTGCTCTGAACGCTTGTAATTTAAGAGGTAATGTAACCTGTCCTCCAACATAAAGCGCCGTAATAAATGTTTCATTCCAATACCATACAAAACTAAATAAGAATACAATGATAATTGATGGAATTGCTAATGGAATTGCGATTTTTAAGAAAATTTTTAAATGCGATGCTCCATCTACTTCTGCAGATTCCATTAATACACCAGGTATTGTTTTAAAGAATTGATAGAATATTAAGATATATATTGCTGCATTAATACCTTGTCCAAATATAGCTGGTAATACTAATGCATTTTGTGTACTCATTAAACCTAAATTTCTGAAAACCAGCATATTAGCAACCATCGTAACTTGTGTTGGTAATATGAATGTTGCAAGCATTAATCCAAATAAAACTTTCTTAAGTGGAAAATTAAATTTTGCAAATCCATAACCAATAATAGCTGATGAAATTGTAACTGCTAAACTGACTTTAAGGACATAAGCTGTAGTCGTTATTATCGACTTAGGTAATTCTAGGACTTGAATAGCTCTTGTATAGTTCTCAAATTGTAATGCGCTTGGAATCCATTTAATACCTGGATTGATCAAATCGTCTACACTCATGAAACTATTGACAAGCATGAATAAAACTGGATACAAGTAAATATAACTAAAACTAATTAATAACGTATAAATGACTATTTTGTAGATGAAACCATCTACGAAATTCATTCCAAACATAAAACGTTTCGCCTTGTTTCTAAAGGTCTTATAGTCTATTTTTTTCATAGATTATTTCTCCTTCCTACGGATGGAAATAACACCCACAAAAATACTCATAACGATGACCATTAAGAAGAAATAAATCCATGCAATAGCGGCAGCAAAGCCATATCCGTGCCAGAAAGTTGAATCTGGAGCACCAACAAGCATATGTGTTCTTGCGATATCCAAGATACCACCTAATTCAACAAATAGGCTCATAGAAACAACAATATAGATGATTGCTACACCAACAAGTGGTTGAATGGATGGTAACGTAATTTTCCAAAAACGATCCCAAGGAGATGCGCCATCAATTGCAGCTGCTTCATAAATTGATTTGTCAATTTTTTGTAGACCTGCAAGGAAAATCAATATCGGAATACCTGCATACCATAAGATGAGTAACATAGATGTTAGTAATGTTTCCAAAGGATTTGCAATCCAAGGTCCTAAATTTTCTGAAATATAAATTAAAATTGAACTATCTTGAAGTGAAGGTAATGAAGTTGCATCTTGATTTGCTAATTCATTAATAACCGGACCAGTTGATATAACAACAGGCAAGAAGAATATTGTTCTCCAAAAACCTTTAAGTTTAATTGGATTATTGATTAAAACTGCAATCATAATAGAGAATACAACAACTAGCGGAACTGCAATAACCATTTTTCCAAGATAGGATCCAAATAAAGGTAGAAGTGTTTGACTCCTAAAGATATTCAAATAATTTTGAAATCCTACATACGTTGTAACAATACCATCTTCAAGGTTATAATAAGCTTCATGCATGCTCAAGTATAAAGAATAAAACGTTGGGTATAACGTGAATACCAAATAGCCTAAAATCCATAACAAAATAAACATATAGCCATAAAATGCTTCTCTTCTTTTTCTTGTGATATCAATCTTGATGAAACCAAAGATGATAAGCTTAAGACCAACTATTCTGATGATAAAATTATGTACTAAAGCATGTCCGATTTTTTCAAATACTACAGACACTTTATAAACATAAAAACTTGATATTTTGTTCCAAATTGTGGTAAAAAATTTTCCAACACTTAAGGTGAGTTTTTTCATGATGCCACCACCTTATAACTTCTTGCAGAAACTGTATTGGTTCCTACTACTTGCGATGTGTAATTATAATTGATGTAAATCTTAACACCATTATCATAGGTCACTAAAACAAGTCCTGTCTTGATGATTTCTCTATTTTCAACTGAAGCATTAACAACATATTTTAACGCATCGTTTACAAAATGATAAGATTCTATTATTTGTGATTCATAATCTGAAAGCTCAGTCGTATAATAAACACTTGCAGCCGTATATCTCATTTCATAAGTTGGCTTTTGAGTCAAAATATAACTTGGATTAATACCAAAGTCGACCATCGTTAAATAACGGTCTTCAGAAAGTGCATTAAAATTCAAATATGGTGTATAGTATGAAACACTACCCTTTAAAATAATTGGAATAATTGGTACTAAATCTGTATAGTAATCATATTGACTATTCGTTATTGGTAAGTCCATATAGCCATCGATGTATTCGTATAAATAAACATTGGGTCTTGATAATGTTAAGGAATCATAAAGACCTGCTAAAGCTTGATAGTAAGTTATACTATCAGCTCTCGAATAATTACCGCCATCATAATAACTATAAAGAATTGAGCCAACATCTGTCAATGAAAGTCCAGAAACACCCAATTTATTAAAGTAACTTAGATCATCTTCTGCCATAGCAAAACTTCTATCTGGATAAAGTAAATATAAATCTAAGATTTGTCCATTTATTGATCGTTTATTAATAACCATTTTTAATTTTGATAAATTTTTAGCAACATCACGGTTATATAAAACTTGTGATGAATTTTCAGATGAGACTACATATTCATTTTCTAAATAGATTGTATTATTATCACCCTGAATATATGCTGCTAAATCTTCATAATCGCTTCTATTAGAAATTCGAGTATTATATGGTGCACGATTAACAAACCCATCTTTACTCCAACCCATTAATGTAACTTGCTGATTTGAGATACCACTAGTTTTAAACGTATCATAAGCTGCTTTAACTTGATCAACAGTTGTCATTGTTACTTTTGTTGTGCCAATAAATGAAGGTTCTTGGTCTGACATAATATATGAAAGTTGTAACGGAATTTGATCATTAACAACCTTTTCCTGATTTGTTAGCACGCCTTCTTCAATTAAGAAATCTCGATAATCTTTTGCCATACCAACATAAGATGCTTCTTCATTACCTAAAAAGTGATAAGCAATCCTATAATTTGAGGTATTCATTTCGTCTGATATCGTATCATTTCCATCACCAGCTTTATTGATGATGTTTTTATAGATTTGTCTTACATTAAAACGAGATGATATGCGGTTAAATTTCGTATTATCACCCCAAAAATTAGCAAGAAGTGTTGTACTTTCTGAGCCTTCTAGAATATTAACGTAATATCCGTTTTGCCCAGGTTCGTGCACCATGCCATAAATGGGAACGGATAACTGTGGAAGAGATGAAAAATTATAACCATAATCGGCACCATAAAAGCGCGCTTGGAAATACGTGTTATATTCTCGATTCATTCTGACTAATGCACCAACACCATCAGGTATCATCATATACCCTGGAACATTTGCTTCTCTTGATGCGCCTAAATATGGGAAAATTTGAATTCCCATTAAACGGTAAAGATCTCCATCTTCTATAAGACTATCCGATGGGATATAAACATCTAATATGCCATCATTGATACTGATTTCGACATCAAAAGCAACATCAATTTCTTTAATATCAACGTGAGTTATGAATGCACTAGCTGTTTGATTTGCTATTTGTACTGAAACATTTCTAGTTATGTAACTTCCTGTTTCAAGTATATATGGTCTTAAATGATCAGGATTGCCAGCTGTAATGGATCCATCATTATCATATTTAACCTCAGCCAAAGTATATAAAGATGCTGTTGTTATGGTTGAAGTCGTTACGTTCTGCGCTCTAGCATAATCAACCCAGAGTCCAGAGTTCATTAAATTTCTATTTGCAGTATTATCTTCTCTTGTACCTGATATTCCTTGAAATTCAGGTCTTGATGACCAGAAATATCCTGTTTCTTTATTTTTAACCATTAATGAAAATGAATCTTTTTCAAAATAAACTTCAAGTTCATTCGTATCAAACATTAACTCAAATCCTAATGTATCCAATTCCAAAGGTGTATATGATAATGTATATAAATTATGGTAATCAGTTAGAACTTGTGGTGATACGTCATCAGTTTGTGTATATCTAGAACTTTCAAGTAACAATTGATTAATATAAGGATAGTTATCGATGATTTCAACATCTGATACTAAAATGTTATTATCACCAGCATAGACAATACCAAATGTTAACATGACAAATAAGATAATCACAATCATATATCTAATTATTTTAGCCACGATTAATCAACTCCCTTACAATATCTGAAAATAATGTCCAAACTTCATTAAGTAATAAATAAACAATGAAAAGAACAGCTAAAATCATGATAGCAGTGAAGATACTAATCAAAATGTTTGAAATGGTTGGTTTCATATCATAGAAATGTATTTCTTTAACCATAACAATCATATAAATAACTGTTAGCGCAACACCTATAAATAATAGAGTAGTATAAATGAACGTTTCATTATAGGTCAAACCCTTGGAAATAATCGTCAATAAAGGGAATGCGATAATCATTGGTAAAAGAGAGTATGCTGAACCTTGATAAACATCACTAAGCTTGCCTTCACCATCTCTAATACTACAAACAAGATAGTTTGCAGAAACCCATAAGAAGAATGGAACAAAAATAGTTGTTAATTGCTGGAACATATTAATTTCTGAAGGTATTTGGTTATTAAACAAGAAACTTGTCTCAAAAATCCAGTAAACATACATAGCAAAGAACAATAGTAAATAAATCGTAGCTGAAAGATTCGATCCTTTACTTTCTCGCTTAATACCATAATAGCCATCCGATGGATGTTTTAAAATATAGAATGGGAACACGAGTTCTTGATATAATTTGTATTTACTTAAGAATTTCTTTAATTTAGTAAATGGTTTTCTGACATAATCCATAAAATGGACAAATTTATTGACAAAATATAAAAGTAACATACTCAAGAAGACGCCAACAATGAGGCCACCACTATTCAACAATGCTGTATTTCTAACTTCCCAGAATGCATTAGAATATCCGTCAGTGTCTCTAGCAACTTCATAATATTCCATCGCTTTCTCATAATTCATTTCTGAGAAATAAGCGTTACCAATACCTTTATTTGCTAAATCAAATAAACTATTCATTCGAAGAACTTCTTTCCAAGGATCGAGTGATTCGGCATATTTTCCTTTTTGATAAAGATCTATCGCATAATGAACTAAATTTGCAAATTCAGTTGGGATAAATACTTGTAGCGCTGAAGTTTCTTGGTCAACAACGTAAATGTTACTCTTAGAATCTACCGCTACACCTGTTGGATACTTAAATAACCCTTTTTGATTATAGGTGTCAGCTCCGCTGAAAATAAATAATACCGATCCATCTGGACCATATTCTGTAATATAGCCATCAGAGGTTATTGCAAATATAGTATTATAAGGGCCAACAAATAAATCTTCAACTGTGTTAAACCCCCATGCTGATTCATTATAAACAAAGTTTGCAATATTTAATTTTAGATATCCAAACTCTTCTTTAGTTGTGGTAAGGATAAGTCCATCATGATCTACAGCAATATTATAAACTGGTTTTGGAATCATCTTAAACCATTCTCTTCTTTGTTGCTCATCAAATAAAATGGATTTCATAACATTATCTATGGTACTTGGTAAAGTATTCCCACCAAAGAAACCGAAGAAGTTTCCATTATTTTCAAATTCAGCAAGACCATTAATATTACCTGCTAAAAGCATATAAACATTATTACCCCTATCCGTGATAATCTTTGTAGGGTCAAATGCATCACTTTCAGTAAAATAAGGTGTATTAACAGGTTTCGCATAAACAGAACCTACTGAATACGTATCAGTTAATTCATCATATAAAAATTGATAACCTTCTTTCGTTCCAAAATCTGCAACATATAAACTACCATCAAGTCCAACATGTACTCCAGATGGCTGATCAAGAATGCCTTCACCAATAAGTGAAACAACGTCATCTTTTAAGCTATATTTGATAATTCTTGAATTTCCAGAATCAGCGATATAGACATTATCTTCTTCATCAATCGTCATGTCACTTGGTGTATCTAAAGTCAATCCACCCAAATCATAACTAATAGATAGCGGTAAATAAGCATCTTGAGTAAAGACAAATCGTTGGTTCGCACTTGAATATGTATACGTTGAATAAGGTAATCCATTGGCATTCACTTCAAGGGATGGAATGAAGAAAGCCAATAATATGATTAATAAAACAATATATTTTTTCATTATTTGATACCTGAATGAGCCATTGTATTCATAACCTTACCTTGAAGGATGATAAATAGCAATAAATTTGGAATAAACATCAATAGTCCAGCTGCCGCGGCCATCCCTTGACCAGCAACTGTGTTTCCTTGCGCAGATGTTAAACTCATCATATAGAAAGCGAGGGTTCGCTTACTCTCATCATTAATGTATAAAACCGACGTTGTCGTATCATTCCATATCGCTTGAAAAGCGAGAATGCCGACGGTTGCTAACGCAGGTGCAATAATTGGCATAATAATTCTAATAAATATCTGCATCTCAGATGCACCATCAATTTTGGCTGATTCAATCAACTCATTAGGCGTCTGATCAATAAATTGCTTAATTAAGAACATCGCAACTGGCATGACAATAACCGGTAAGATATGTGCAGCATAAGAATCAATTAATCCTGACTTAGCAATTATTAAATATCTTGGAATTTGAACTGCAATAGGCACAAACATCAATGCAAGTGTATTAAGTTCAAATAAGAATTTTTTACCCCTAAATTTAAGCTTTGATAAACCATAAGCTGAAAGAGCCGTGATGAAAACGGCTAGCGTGACACCAACGATTGTAACGAACATACTATTCACAAAATATCTAGAAAATGGTACACCCGAAGCGGACACGATTCTCGATAGCTCCAAAAAATTATCAAAAGTAGGTGTTCTGACAAAGAATTTAGGAGGATATGCAAACAGTTCACTTTGAGGCTTAAATGCATGATTGACAATGAATATAATTGGCAATAGCATCAAGACTGAAAATGGAATCAAAAACGCAAAGAATGGAATTTGACTCTTATCAAAATGTGTAGGATTTATTTTTGTACCTTGAAAAGAACTTTTTGCCATATGCTTACTCCTTTTCCCCTAGTATACGCCAAGTGATTTTTGATATGAAGTAAACCATGAGTAACAAAATAACACTGATTGTCGCAGCATAACCCATCATATACCTGATAAACCCAAAATCTTCAATATGATTGACGATAAGCTGCCCTGCATATTGCGGTGTCGGGTTTGACCCGGATAAGGCGACGCCTATACCTCCCGCTTGGAAGGTTGTAACGACCGCCATAACTGCTCCAAATAGCATTTGTGGTTTCATTGATGGAATCGTAATATAGAATATTTCTTGAGCTCTATTTTTAATTCCATCCATATAAGCTGCTTCATAGAGGGTTTGATCAATATTTAAAACCCCTGCAAGCATGGCTAAAAATCCAACCCCCATGCTGCTCCATAGAGAAACAACAATCATGATTGTCATTAAATATTGTGGTGATTGTAAAAACTGTATCGGCTCCAAAATAACCCCCCAATTTAGAAGGATACTATTTAGATAGCCCTGTGAGTCATCCGAAAAAATGATACGCCACATAGATGCCATTGCTACACCCATCGTAAGCGATGGAGAATATAATATAATAGCAAGCACAGTTCTTGCTTTTGCTGGAATTTGAGCTAACATCCAAGCAAGTAAAAATGATAATAAGTAACCCACAGGTCCAACAATCAACGCAAATTTAAGCGTATTAGATAAGACGAACTGCATAAACACAGTATCCATGGTAATTAACTCGATATAATTTGTAATACCTATAAATTTTGGTGCTTGAATCGCATTGAAATAGGTAAATGATAAGAAAACTGCAGCAAGTACCGGAACAACAACGAAAACAAAGAATAAAGTCCAATAAGGAACAATAAACCAAGCAGGACGGTTCATTTTACTAATCATGATCCACCTCCGTTAGCCATTGATCTATATTGTAAATGCTAGGAACAATATATTCTTTTAATATTTCACCTTGATATGTATAGCCAAATTCAGCCATTTTATAGATAATTTCTCGGTTAGAAATACGAACCGCTTCATCTAGTGCTTGCCTTGGATTCGTACCCTCGAATACAATTTTAGTCCATGCATTACTAATTTCACGTTCAACCATGTAAGCACCTGGAATACGTGAAGCTTCAATTGCATAATTCCATTGTTCTAATACGATATCTTTATATTCTTGTGGCATTGATAAAGTTGCAAACGCATCAAGATTGGCTGTATTCCAAAAATACGCTTGTCCATAAGTAGATTGTAATAAGAAAGCAAAATCACTTTGGACGTCAGTTGACATCCACCATTTCAAGAAATCCCATGATTCGTCAGGATACTTAGTATCACTCATAATCATAGAGGATTGAGCACCTACTGAGCTATACCGGTTAATTTCTCCAGTATCTTGATCTAATACACCCGGATGCAAATCCATGCCCCATAGGCCATCTAATTCTACTGCTGCCGTATCTAATAAGATATATGTAGATAAATCAGAGATACCGATTGGTAATAGACCATATCTAAATTGATTATAGAACAAACCAACATATTTAGGCATATTATACAAAGTAAATAACTCTGACATCAAAGTAATACCTTTGAGAGTTTCTTCGCTATTAATGTCTGTTGACATACCATCTGACGAATATAAGTCTCCTCCAAATTGGTAGATGAAAGGTAAAGTAGCAACAAATGGTTTAAGACCACTAAATTGTGCTAAAGGAACGAAATAGTTCATTCCGTAACTTTGTAGTAATGGTAATATTTCAATAATTTCATCCCACGTTTGTGGAATTTCAGTAATTCCAATACTATTAAGAATATCTTTACGGTAATATGTTACCCAGAAGTTTTGAGTTTCAGGTAATCCATAAACACCTTGTTCAAATACATAAGGAATCATTGCACCTTTAGAAAAATGAGTTACTAATTCTTCATAGCCCTCAAATTGTCTAAGGTCTAATGCTGCATCCCTGACTGCAAAGTCATAAGGAATCCAGTGATTAATACCTACTGCGATATCCGGAGATTGACCGCTTGCATTAGCAAGCACCAACTTGTTTTGATCAGGCATTTGCGATAATGTGATTGTCATTGGTCCATCATATCTTTCATCAATCATCGATTGCATAATTTCAATGTATTGTCTAGGATGATTAACCCATATTGTTATTTCATCATCATTTCTTGAAGATGCTGAATATGGATTATTAACAAAAGATAATACTAAACGTTTTGTTCCTTCCCAGAAGCGAACAAAAACATTTGCATATGGCTTAGCAATGGCATCTTCACCATGGAATATAGTGCGCTCTAATTCTAGATTAGATCTCATTAAGCGCTGCATCATATTTCCAAGCATTTGATTTACCGATGAATCTCCATCCGAGAATTGAACCATCAAACTTGGAAGTTTGTTGATATCATTTGCTATATTTGTAAGCCTTGTAGCCGCAACGTTTAAGTTTCCAATTTCTGAAGGCTGATTACTACTTGTCAATTCCAGTAGTTCGGTATATGTTTCATTTAATAAATTTGCCCAGTCTAAAATATCAGAAGATGCGGTAGGAAAATATGTTTCAATATCCCAATCGCGGTATCTATCGGTTCCACCACTCGTATAACGCTTAATATTTAAGGATAAACTCTGAATTTCATTCATGACATATTGTATAGTTTCAATTGTCTGGCGATAAGGATAGTTCACAGCTTCAAGCGTTAATTCATGCGAACCTGCTTCAAGATAGATTTTTAAGTTTTCATCATTTTCATCGACAAGTGTTCTATTGATAAATGACACCGTATATGGAAACGGGTAACTTTCTAACTGATCAAATGGTACTTGACCATCAATCTTTATTTTTCTAAATACCGGCATATCTTTAATCATATATTGTCGGTACTTAAAAGATAAATTATAATATCCAGAAGTTTCAACATCTACTTTATAGGTGACATCCTGTCCACTATTTTGCCATGAATCACCGAAAATTACGTTTAATCTTAAAAATTGTGTGTCATAGTATAAATTAGAAGGATCGTATTCTGATCTTAATCGAATTGAAGCATCATTACGATATGCCATATCGCGTGCTGCAATTGTTATTTCATCGTTAACTACATTTGATGTTCCATTGGATGCTAGATATGCATCATATGATGGAATTTGGTCTTGCAAAACAAAATAGAACTGTCCAATTAACAATTGTCCATTAACATATTCGATTTCAATAACATCGTTTTGTTCTAATTCATATGCAAAAAGACCCGGATGCATTCCGCGATAGTCTTTAATTTTATAGTTTGTCCAATTTTTTATCTTATTTGAACTTGGTTGAATCTCATTATAATATCTGTCAAGTGTGAATTCTTGTGAAACCAATTCCCATTTTGAAGGTAAAACGAGAGTTTGACTTTCATAAAATGGAATTTCTCCATTTATCTTAATGCTGATTTGAGTATTATTAATACTTTCTTCTAATTCGTAATAATCTAAAGCAAAATAATATAAACCTGAAACAGCATTCGTATTCACAAATGAAATCGAGTGCGTGCTATCAAGTAAATGAACATCTTGAGTTAAATTCGTTTGATTGATATAATCACTCACAATTTGTCCATAGTTAACATCGGTTTTCTCAATAGCTTGAGTTGATGTCATATCTCCAGTAAGAACAGTGGCTTCAACATCCGATTCAATAATGTTTCGATCTTCATATGTTTGTTTAGCAAGGGTATATAGCGGTGTAGTAAATGCTGAAGAAAGGGACTCGTTCGTATAATTATAACTTAACGAGGAAGCATCATAATAAGTATCGATAGATGATTTTTTAAAAAAAGATAAGGTAATTGTTAATAATAGAATAAATGCTAAGAATACTAGAATAGCTCGCTTAACACCAATACCTTTGATAATTGATATGGTTCTTGCTAATCCTTTTTTAAATAATAATGTCAATTTTCTCATGATTCCTCCCAAAATAAATCATGGAGTAGAGAGGGGATAATCCCCTCTCATCCATGTTAATTTATGAAAAATAATATTTCTAAATAGTTAAATCGATCAATCAGCACCTAAAGTTTCTAATTGTGCTGTCACAATTTCGTTTACCTTAGCTTCCCATTCTGCTGCATATGTAGGAACTGCAGTTGGACCAGCTACAACTAAATTGTCCCAATTATATGCGTTTTCTGGATCATAAGCCCATGCCCAAAAATCTTTATAGCCTGGTAACCATTTATCAAGGTCTGGTTTTGAATATTCGATACGATTTAATGTGTAATTTAAACCTTCTATATCATCAACTAAATCGTAAACTCTATCCCAAACATCTGGATAATCCGCAACTGGAAAACGACCTAAATGTATAGGAAGATCTCCATTAGTGATTGCTGCATCACGGTCAGCTTCTAGTATATCTAGACGAGCTTCCCATCCATCTTGTCCAAATGTCATCCATTTTGCAAGTAAATATGCTTCTTCTGGATGATCTGTTTGAGATGAAACAGCTTGATAGTCAAGAATAGTAGGTGGGAATAAACCTTCACTACCACTTGGATATGGCCAAAAGCCTAAGTTGATATCGTCATCTTCTTTTGCTTGGTTAATTACCCAAAACTGCCATGAACCTTCAATGTCCATCGCTCCATAACCCGTTTGAATAAAATAATTATCTGCTAGTATTGAGTTATTGTCTACATCATCTTCAGTAAAACGTGCTGTTGTACCATTTGTCAACTGATGAAGCGCAACCTTTTGTTGCATTGCATCAATCCAATCAGCAGATGTGTAATGGAATGCTGTACCGTCCCATGTATCATATTGAACATCTTCATCATTCATCATTGGCCATACTTGTTGGAAATCAGGACTGCCATACCAAGTATCCATGCCAATTACTAAGTTTTCAGTGTTGTCTAAATCAAAGTTTTTAATTGCATCAGCAATAGCTAAAAATTCAGCATCTGTCCAATCCTTAACTGGATAGCCATCATTATCAATTCTGTATTCACTTGTTGTTACTAAATTCGCATCTTCAAAGATATCTAGATTAATCATGATACCCTTTAAGAATTGGAATGAAGGAACAGCGTATCTACGGCCATTATAAATGCCTGTTGAAGCAACATTGTCATAGACTAAATCTGTTTCTGGATCTGCATCCCAAAGATCAGCAACATCCAAAGTAAGACCAGCATTAATGATTGTGGGCACGTTATCAGTAGCAAATACGTCTGGTAACAACCCAGCTTGTGCTGCTGTTACAAGATTTCCTGTAAACTCGCCACCACTACCAGTGATATCCTGTCGTAAAGTCACATTAATATTGGGATATTCAGCCATAAAAGCATCAATCAAACTCTGGTTTAATTCTTGATCGCCCCAGTCAGCATATGTTAGTTCTATAGTTTGTGGAGCATTTGGATCAATTAGTTCTTCATCCTTCGTACATCCGTATATGCCAAAGACAAACGAAAGAGCAATAAATAATAGTAAAAGTTTTTTCATTTTTTCCTCCTATTTTAATTATAGTTAGGGAAAATCATAATTGTATTAAGTGTAAATGTACCAGGAAGTGAAACTAGTTCTCCACCAAGTGTACCAAAATCTAATTCAATTTTAACATTTGTTAATGCACTTGCAACAGTGAAATTAAGAGTTACAGTTGTCGTTTCATCCGCAAGAATACTGAAATCTTCAAAACTATTAGTAAGAATTGAACTATAACCAGCATCAGGTAATACCATGTTAAATCTAAAATCACGAGCGACACTTGAAGTTAATTGGAATGTTACAGTATAATTTCCAGCAGCAAGTTCATCAATCAAGTAATAGTAGTGAGGAGTATATGCTTGTGATCCTAATGTTGTAACAACAAATTCTAAACCAGTATCACTATAATCAAATGTTCCAACACCTTCGCCAGCATTATCATATACATGCCCGCCATAAACTAATCCAACACCATTAACAATAAGTTCAGGTGCGTCTACTACATCTTTTTCTACTAATGAAATGTTATCTAAAATAACAGAACCAGCAGCAAATGCATCAGTTGCTCCCATTTCGAAGCTTAATTTAGCAGCTGCAACAGCGTCAGTTGTTGTAACATCAACTGTGAAAGATTGCATGCTAGTAGTTAATACAAATACTTGTTTTGCAAGAGGTGAACCTACAAGTTCAACATTAATATCTCTAGCGACTGTTGCTCTAGCATCAAATGAAAGTGTATAAGTCTTAGCAGCTTCTAAATCAACAAGTTGATTAAATTGGACAGCCCAGAAAGCTTCTCCAGCTTTATCAGTTGTAATTACAAATTCGCCAGCAACATATTCAGCTGTAACTGTTGGTACATCGCCCCAATCTTGTGCCCATAAAACCCATGGAGCTACTTGATCAAACCCACCATTCATAAGAATTGGTGATGCTTCAAGTTCATTGATTGCAACATTATAGAATGTGACAACACCATCAGCAAATACTGAAGTACTACCTAATTCAAAACTTAATAAAACATCTGCAGATGCTTCGGTAACTGTAAACATATATTCATAAGAAGCTTGTGTAGTTGTTAACGCAATTGCATCTTGTCTAAAATATGTAGCAGCCTCAGGAATAAATAAAGCTGTATTGATAGTTCTATCTACAGAAGCCATTGCATCAAATGATAATTGGTATGTTTTTCCTTGTTCCAAAGCTATACCAGCTTGATTAAATTGAACAGCCCATCCAGCATCTCCACCATTTGTTATATCAAGTGCAAATGTTCCTGCTGTATTGTCTAACGTCGTCACTACCACTGGAGCAGTAGGCCAATCTTGTGCCCATGTTGTCCATTCAGGAGTTGTTGTATCTAATGCAGCATCAAAAGTTGGATTAGCAACTAAATTCGTATCACTAAATACAAATCCAACAACACTTAAATTAGTTGTTTTTACAATTTCATTTTCTGCGTCATCTTCAACTGTATAAGTAACAACATATTCACCAGGAATACTTGTATCAATTGTAGTAACAACTGCATCTAAGCTATCAACTATTGAAACTACTATATCAGACGTTATATCACCATCAAATGTATCAAGTGCTTTAACACCTGTAGTAGGAAGATAAGCATCATCTAAAGCAATACTTGCACTTTCTTTGACACCTAATAAATAAGGAACTTCAGTATCAAGAGTTATTTCTTCGATTGAAATATCATCAAGCCATACAGTAGCATCAATTTGTTCACCATCAACTTTTCCAAGTGCAAATATTACGCCACCATTTTGATTATCAATTGGCATCTTAAATGTATAAGTATAAGTAGCCCAATCTAAACCAATTTCTTTATGAACTAAAGCGCCTGCTTTAACAAAATCATCTCTAAAATCAATGAAATATGGTGCAGCAGCTAAAAGTTCGCCAACTTGTAAATTAATAGATTTAACAGCTGAAGCTTTTGCTTTAAAACTAACTTCATATACTGTATCTAGTTCGAAAGGCACGTTCATTTGAGATATTCTAGGATCATGTGCATCTCCACTTGAAGTAACTATTGCTTTCAAAGCACCTGCATCAGCTGATAAGGTGATTGTTCCGGAAGAATTCCATGTATCCCAGCCAGCAATACCATCTGTGAATTCAGGATTGACTACCATTTCGCCTTCAACTGCTTGTGGTGCATTTACAGTGATATTACGATATGCATCCGCTGTTAATTCACCAACGGTTACACTGTATTTCACAACAAAAGTCTCTGAAACAGTTGTATCCACAACACCAGTTGTTGAAATTGTACCTAATGAAGTCCATGTAATGTCTGCAGTATAATCCACCGTATCATTACCAGTAGCAGCAACATCTGTCAAGATGTTAAATGTTGATTCAAAATCAACAGCAACATTATCTGTACCGCTAAAAACAATACTTGTTAATGCTGGAACTTCTGGTGTAGTTTCACCACATGAAGCTAAGAATAATCCAAACACCATAACAAGTGCTAAAACTAAAATTCGTTTTCTCATTTTTTCTCTCCTCTAATATAGACATTTATTTTAAAGACCTTTCCATCACGGATGTCTTTTGTCCAATTTCCTAATACTTTACTACCTTGCACTTCACAAATTTCTGTTTCTGTATGAAGTGTCATCTTCTCGATGTATGCTTTTGAATCATATGTATCGATTTCATCTACTAAATGATAAATAATCGTTGTTTGATTGAATAGTTTGGTTTCAACGATACCATCCTTAAAGAATGATTTGGGAAGTTTTGGACTAAGTTCGAATGATAATTGTCCATTTTCCAAATTAAATATGTGATTCCCTAAAAACATATATCTCCACATCGATAACATTTCCGCTGTCGATCCTGATAATCTTGATACGAATCCTTGTCCCCACTTCTTTTGATCCGGATTAGAAGATGTTGCCAAAAATGATGAGTTTTCAATTGGCGATCTTCCGTAAACCTTCGGATCCATAAAGCAAGTGAAATTCGTTTTAATCTCTTCATAAAACTCTTTGTATAAACCAGATTTAAGCATTCCTAGTAAATATTTATAAGTCATATGTAGAAAGTTTGATTCTCTTTCTAACCAACCTGGTGTAAATGCGCGTATACGACCTATTTCATTTGAGAATGCATCAAGTGATTTGCTTGTTTGATAAAACTTCAATTTTGAATCATATAACTCTGTTTTTCTAATTGTCTCGTAAATTTCTTTAGCCTCTGTCTTTGAACTTATAGATTTTAAATATCTTGCTGGAGCCTCAAGAAAACTTGGCAAAGCATGAACATCAAACTCGTTGACTTTAACAACCGGAAGGCCATATTCTCCTATAATCGGTGCTCCCGATTTATCATATAATTGAGTATAGTCAATAACTTCATATGTTAAATAAGTCGGATAAATTGGATCGATCAATTTCGCTTTGTGTAATGCACTATCTAACGTGTTATCAATCATCTCAATTAAAAGTTCATATTGTTTTACATCATGTTCGATTACTTTTTGTTCCGATAATAAGTCTTTTCTATAAGCTTCTAAGTAACTCATCCTCGCATTCCATGCATCAAATGGTTGATCTTGATTTATGTTTAAGAAATGAGTTGCTAGTTCATCAGTAGACTTAAGTAACTTAATTTTTTGGTTTGGATTATCTAAAACTATCTTTTTAAGTAAGCGAACTATTTTTTGTAATTCCATTGTTTCAGAGACACCAGATCCGAATAGCCCAGGAACCCCGTTCATTGCATCATTCCATCCGGGTTTATTTCCTTCATATGAAAGTCCGATACCAAATGGATCTAAATGACCGAATTTATTTAATACAAGCGTTATGAGTTTACCAAATAAGTTAATCTCTATTAAGCCATTACCATTTGTCATCCAAGTATCTTTTTGATCCTCAAAATGTTTGATTGCGCCATATTGTCTAATCTGACCATCTTTTTTTAGAACATATTTTTGATCTCTTGGTAAAACATAAACTGGGGAAACAAAAAATGGGATATGTTTCTTAAACATTAAGTCCTCTTGGTGATCTGGGAAAATTGATAAATAAGAATCGATCAAGTCATAGAGATACGTGAAATGATCTTCCCAATAGCCTTCACCAAATGCTGCTTTAATAACAACCCTACTATTTTTCAATACTTTTTTAAGAATTAAATCAATATCCATCTCATGATGAAATAACTGAGTTGCAATCATGCCAGGTGTGAATTCATTTTTGAGAATATCGTGCAAGATTTCAGGTGTTTGATCGATAGAACCCATATACTTAAATGTCACGCCACCAGTACTTAGTGGATTATATCCGTCAGCTTGAATCAATGATGCAAACTGATAAATATTGAAATCACCTACTTTTGGTTGAAAGAATAGATCATTTCTTCTGTTTTGCAAAACATCTCTAAAATTTCCATTACCTTGTGAATAAAATGTAGGATCAATAAAAAAGAAATTGTAGTCTCTTTCCATATCGCCATGTTTTCTTGAGAATAAGTGATAAGCAACTGGACCATCAATGCTTTCAATAATCATTGGTTGTCCACCTCTGAGCACATTATCCAAATAACATTGTTTCAGGTATGCATCAAATATTGGTTGACTCGTTTTCGTTTCAATTGTTGAAGTAATATCCGAATGCAAATCAGCATTTTCTTCTTCTTTTTCATCAAAATATTGCAGTGTCAATTTATCTAAAAGGCCATCTAATATATGCTTATCTGAAACATATCCAATCATACTTACAAATGATGAGTTTTTCATTTTATCAAATTTAAACCCACTCATTGCGCATGGAACCTGATTCACATGTGCCTGATTTATTTTAGAAAGTTCCTCAATACTGTATTTCTCAAACAGATAAGGTGTTTCTAATGATGTATCTTCATCGAATATCAATTTATAATCGCTAATTAAGAGCGGTTTTTGAGTTGATTTTGTAAAATAGAAGTTTCCATCAAACACATCACTAACTTCAGCAGAATCACCAGTCGTTGCACGAAGTTTATAAAATACATAATCTTCTTCATGAATACTTGCCATCCAACTTTGCATCAAGTTAGACAAAAATTTTGTCGAACTATAATCTACGCCTGTCGGTAAAATTTGTGCAAGACCGTCAATGACTTCAATTTCAGAAACATTTTTATAATTATCAATTTCAACTTTTCTTATCAAACTTGCAATAGGTTCATTTGGTAAAGTAAAGTATGTGATTTTCACCTTTAGACCCATTTGTTTATTATCTTCTTCAATTGTAACTTGGTCTTGTTTCATAATAAGTCGTTGATTTGAATTTTTCTCTTTAAAAAACTCATAGACTTCTCCATTTTTTTTAATAAATGTTCTAAAGCCTATTCTAGAAACATAGTGATATGCATTATTGGCTGGAAAAAACTCCATAATTGCACCATTTTTGTCTCTAATACCAAAGGAAGAAATCAATTGACCTCTATTGACATAAAAAGCCCATAAAGGGATTCCCATCTTTCCTGCAATACCACTTAAAAAACTAGAAAAGGGTTTTTGTTTTTGATAATCTTCAATTGTGAAATTAAAAACCTTGTTGTTTGTCATATTTCCTCCAAGGAAACCGGTTTCCTTTTCTTACATATTTATAATATCACAAACTGTAACCGTTTTCAACTATTTTCTGTATTTTTTTGATTTTTTTGTTGATTCTCTTTCTACAAGTTTTATTGGAAGTTTAATGATTTCTTCAATCTCATCTTCTGGAGACTCAATTAAATGAATAAGCATCTTTGCAGCTGTTTCTCCAAGAAGTTTTCTATCCTGAGCAACAGTTGTTAAAGAGGGTGTGAAATGCTTGGCAAAGTTAATATCGTCAAATCCAATAACTTGGATTTCATCAGGGATTTTTATATCCATACTTGTTAATCCTTTAATAACCCCTAAGGCGATATCATCACTTACTGCAAGTATGACATCTGGTCTTGATTTCACTTGTTTCATAAGCTTATGGATGGCATTAAATCCGCCTGTAAAACCGAAACTTTCAGATAAAACGATATCATCGGGTGTTGACTCTAATTGATATTCAGAAGTGTATTTTTGAAAGGATATTAATCTTTCAACAAATGCTTTTGAAGTAACTGGCCCACCAACCATCGCAACATGTTTCTTTTTGAGTACATTCTTAATGTATTCTAAGGTAATTTTGATCCCTTGATCATTATCGCTAACTACCGTATGCAAACCCGGTAAAAACATATCTGTAGAAACAGCTGGAATCCCACTTTCTAGTATTTCATGTAATCCTTGATCATTGAAATCGCCTACGACGATATATACTCCGTCGACTCTTTTGTTCATACACCATTCGTAATAACTCAAATGATTTTTTCCAAGTTTTCTAACAATAAAGGAAAGTTCGTACCCTTCGTTTTCTACGTATGTTTTAAATGATTGTAAAATACTCGAGAAAAACGAATGTTCAAGTCCAATAGCTGACTCTTCTGTGAAAACAATACCAATTGTATAGGTGCGTTTTGATTTAAGCATACGAGCACTCGAAGTAGGAACATAACCTACTTGCTTGATGTATGCTAGGACTCGCTCTCTAGTTTTCGCACTAACATTACCATTATAATTAATTACTTTAGAAATTGTTCCTGGTGCTAATTCTAACTCTGAAGCAATATCATAGATTGTTCTTTTTTTTGTCATTTACTCATTTCCTCCATAGACTTTCACTGATTTAATTTGAAAAGTTACAGGAAAAATTGTATCATCAATAGATCCTCCCCAGCTTCCACCGAGTGCAAGATTTAAAATTAAATAGAAATCTTGGTTATAAGGCCATTCATCTACCCCTGCATCTTTGCGTTTGAAGAATTTTTCATGTTCTATACCATCAAGATAGAAAATAATCTCATCTTCTTTCCAATCCATAGAATATTCATGGAATTGATCAACTATATTTTCTTGTTTAACAACTTTAGTTGGTTGATTATTGAGGTGGAAGTAATTTGTTTTTGAATGAAGGGAGAAATGGACAACATTTTCATTATTCCCGACATGCTCCATTAAATCTATTTCACCACATTCTGGCCAACTTACTTCTCTAAAATTGTTCCCTAAAAACCAAATTGCAGGCCAAGTGCCACCTCCACTAGGTACTTTAGCAATAACTTCTATACGTCCTTTATTCACGGATATTTTGCCTTCAGTTGTTAGTTTTCCAGATGTATAGAAACAATTTTTATATTTTTCTTTATATGCAACAATATTCAATAACCCATCTTTAATAAAAATATTTTTCGGAAGATTCGTATAATATTGTTGTTCTCCATTCCCAAATCCATGTCCACCTGTCTCTATATTCCATAGTTTAGGGTTTGGTAATCCATCTTTGTCAAATGTGTCTTGCCATAACAATTTATAGTTCATTTAAACTCTCCATGTGAGATTTTTTTAATAGTATTTTAGTGCTTTCATCTAAATGTATTTTTGGTGAATTAGCATCACACGTACTTTCTTCTTCAATGATGAGCACTTTAGCATCCTTTGATAAAGTATGTGTATGAAATGAATTCATACTGATATTATATACCTTATGTTTTTCTAACTTGAGATATTCAAGCGATGAAATTTGATTATCTTTCACATCTGCAAAAAAGATGGTGCACTGTCCTTCAATGAGGACAAAGACTTCATCAGTATGTTGATGAGATTCAACATAGCTAATCTGAGAAATCTCAAGTTCTTCAGTATAATTAAGTATTGATACACGCCAATTTTGATGGTGAAAAAGTTTTTTATATCCTAAACCATTAAAATCATAAACATTATAATTTTCCATCTAAATAAACCTCTAGATTTCCATCAAGACCTCTGAATTCATTTTTTGTTAATTTACCGTTTTTCATAATTCTCTCGATATGGTATTTTGGATATTCTAGATTTTTAGGATTATGATATGTAATTGTTCTAAGTTCTTTAAAAATATATGTTGTAATTTTTGCTTTACCATCAATAAAATCACTAAATTTAAGTTTAGGTTTAAGTGTCAACACGCCTAAATCAAGCGATAAGCCAAAAATTTCGCTTCTTAAAAGCTTTAGCATCCAACTCGCCGACCCAGTCAGATAAGGATATTTCCCAATACCTTCTTGATTAAAATATTCCGGAATACCCAAAAGAACTTGACTAGATTTCTTTTGAGATTGTTTAAGTAATGTAAATACCGCTTCATGTCCATAATTTACTAGTCCATATTGATAGAGCCCATATGCATACATAATGACCATATGTGAAAAGATTGCCCCATTTTCTTTTTGTCCATAAGCGAATCCATAAGCTCTACCCATATTCGTCAATATTTGTTGGTAATTACTATTAAGATGATAGCCACCTATTTTTTTATCAAACAACATTTTCTTAGTTGTTGTAGCAAGTTGTTTGGCCTGTTTTAGTGTCGGTGTTTCGCTTAATAAAGCAATTGCTTGACCTACAAGTGATAAAGTATCACCACGGTCTGGGTTCAGTCCTTCATTATCATAGTAGCTTTGATACTTCTTATCATTAAAAGCATTTAAACTTAAATGCTTGATTCTCTTGATTGCTAGTTTATCCAGTTGATCTGCTAAATAATGCTTATCAACCTCTATCGTATTTCCTTTAAATTCAACGATTTGATCAAAGAATTCTTGTATATTGATTTCAGTTTTAAGTAGAATTTTCATATCCTCAAAGACTTCTACCTCATTTTTTGGAAGTCTTCTAATAAGGGATGCTAGACTCTTAAGATTATTCGCATACATGTGCGTAAAAGCAATCGTTTCACCTCTATCATGAGCCATGTCTAAACCATCATTCCAGTCAGCATCTTCAAGACGAACAAATCCATGTTCACCTGTATTATGGTGTCCTACAAGATTTTGTAGTAATAGATGTTCTAAAATCGTTCCTTGATAAGGTTTATTATATTGATCCATTAAAACATTTGATTGTGGTTTAATTTGAGTTTTTCTCGTATAATGCGTAAATTGGTCGTTAAAATAAGTTTGTCTCTTCAATAAAAAGGCCAAATCACCAGTTTCATCAATATACATTTTCGTAGTAAGCAAAGGCCAAGCGCCATGATCAGACCATACTCTAGTAATCATGTTTCTGTCAGCCTTAAATTCTCCCGGATTATCGCCGATAATGGTTGCATTTGATCCATCAATGCGTACACCTTGAAAATTATCATATAGTAGGTGGTAAACACTATCATCATTCATCATGATAAGGGCTAATAAATCTTGCCATAGATCTCTCCATCCACGTCCTCCATGACCATAATCATGATGTGGAAGATAAGAATTACCAAAATATCTACGTAACAATGGCTGTAGTACAACCCACTTAAGCTGAATACTAGTTTCGTTACTATCTAATTCAAAATCTAAATCTTTAATATATTTATTAAAAAAATCAGTTGATTCCTTCAGGCCTTTCTCAAATGATTCTTGATTCAAATATTTTTTATTGTCTTTAATAGATTGTTCTTTGTCTTCATGAATTCCGATAGATAAGTAAAATGTGATTGATGCATGAGGCTTAATTGAAACTTTTTCGAATTGAATAGCTCCCATTGCCTCGAATCCTTCATCATGTGTTCCAACATCTTTGATATTTTTAAGACCTTTTGGAAAATGTAGAGACCCACCATCAATAAAACGATCTAAAGTAGGGATATAACCATTAATTTTCATATCTGGTGAATCAGTAAAAACGCTATAGATTGTAGAATTAATCATGTGTCCTCTTTCATCAAATGATAAAGTTGGCTTAACCATGATTCCACCATCTAAAACGTCAATTCGATTGAGTAATGATGTAACTTGTCTATGATCTCTTAAGTTATCCGCACTTCTTGCATATATTGGAATTGCAGTAGTTATTTGTAAGGGATATGATTGATCAGTTAAATTCTTAAAAATAATTTGATGAACTTCTACCATTTCGTCAAGAGGAACATAAGATGTCGTTACTATAGAAAATCGTTTATTAGTTCTTGTGACCTTTTGATATAGCAAATCCGTTTCATATGTTAATTGGTCATTTTGTTGTATATGTGTTTGACCGTTTAAAAAATATAATTTGTGATTAACGTCAAAAATAACATTTCGCGAAAAAATGTTACTATATAAATCAACTTTAGATGTAGGTTCAAGTGCATAGTGGTGATAATCAACTTTCAAATCTCCACCAAAGTATGGTGAAATTGATGATTTCATGCCCTTAAGATTGAATAATGGAAAATAGTAGCCATCATTTTTCTTAATTGAAATAAGCTTTTTTGTTGTCATATTTTACCTCTGGAAACCGGTTTCCTATTTACATTATAATACCTGATATGCAAAAAGTAAAGGGCTTTCATAAATTTCTTGAAAATAAAATAAAAAAAGGCTCCGTGAGCTCACGCAGCCAAATATATTGATACTATTTTTATAGAACTAGAGTCGAAATGCTATGCGCATCTACAGTTAACCTGATGTTTTCTTTTAGTCCATCTATTTGAATGTCAAAATCTTCATCCTGTTCATTTTGAATAACAATAACCTGACTATGATCTGGATTCATAAATGCAACATAGAGCAATTGATTTGTTCCAGATGATGCCATTTGGATAGCTCCCGGTCTAATAAACTTAGAAAAATGACCGATATAGTAATAAGATGGCATATAGATGAGTTCTTCGTTGAATATCTTTATTATCATTGGAGATGAGCAAAGATTATTAACGTGATTGGGTCCCCCTGTTTCATCTAAAAACAAGTTCCAATCTATATATCCTTCAGTATAATTTTTCAAGTCATTAATCATATTACGACCATATCTTTCACCAACCTCATATTGGTCAAAATGTGGACCGCCTTCTTGACATCCTTCTGTAAATAGTAAATGTTTTTCAGGAAACAAGTCATGAAGTTTCCCTACATTTTCAAATTGTTCGTTGTCATACCAGTGAAAGGCAGTTCCCCAGACATATTTATATGCTTCTGGATCACTTAATACAGCTTGAGCTCTTTCAACCATAATATCCCTGTTATGATCCCATATTAAAATATGTTTATCTTGATAACCAGCTTTCTCAAGTTTTGGACCTAAAACTTTAACAAAAGCACACTCATCTGCTTCTGAATAGATACACGAATCCCATCTTTGAACTGCAGCTGGTTCATTTTGAACTGTAACTGCGAAAATTTCAACACCTTTATCTTGATAAGCCCTGATAAATTTCACAAAATAATCAGCCCAAGTTTGATAATATTGAGGTAATAATTTACCACCTCTTATTGGTGAATTATTGTCTTTCATCCAAAATGGAGGTGTCCATGGAGAACCAAGAATCTTAATAGGTTTTTTAGCGATTCTTTCTGCATCTTTGATTAAATCAATGATGCTCTGGTCTCGTGATATATCAAATGATTCTAGGGCATCGTCATAATCCTCAATATATAAATAACTTCCTAAAGAAAAATCACACCCATGAATAGATACTCTCCCAATTGTATATCCTAAGCCTTTTTCCTCATCAAAATATGCTTCAATTGCTTTTTCTCTTTTGCTTGGATCAATTCGCGAGAGATTATATGCTGACGCTTCAGTGAATGCTCCACCAAATCCAATAATAGTTTGTTTTAAATTTTGTGGGTCTACGATAATCTTTTCAATCTTTTTCTTTGAATTAAGTTTAATATCAACATCAGCTAACCACTCAAATGCATCCTTTTTAGTTCTAAAATGCCTCATAATGTCTCCTTTTAGATAATTTTTCTTTTTAATATAAAGTGAATAATGGCTCCAACTATGATGTCAACCACTAAATATATGGCTATGTTTTTTAAAAGTGCTGGTTGTGTATAACTAGATAAATCAAGTAAATCTTCAATCTCATCATTCGTATATCCCAAGATTAGAGAACCTGAATTATTTTCATCATAATCAATATACGTATATGCTAAAGTTATTTCCAAAATATTTTCTGCGTTATAATCTTTTAAACTGATATCTAGCTGATAATCCTGACCTAAAACAACTGCATAATAATAGAAACCAACTCTTTTAACACCATAACTCACCGCATAATCGTCATAGTCGGAATCTGTCGTTGTTTGATAAATGGCATCGCCAGTTGAATGATCCATTAAGATAACACTTGTTTGATCCGCAATATCATCTAAGGTCTCAGCATAAGTTATTTCACTTTTTGGCATAACAAAGATAGTAAATTGATTTATATATTCCTTATCCAACAGTGCAACCACTTGATATATATGAAAAGAGTAATCATCTGTTTCTATTTCATCAACAAGTTGATAAGCTACAGATTGATACTTAATAAATTTATCTAGATTATCAGTTGTTTGTGCTTCATCAGCCAATTCATAGAACAATTCAAATGAACGAGAATTTGTTTCCTGAATTATCGTGTATAAATATAAAAAAACTAGCATTATAACACTCAATACAATGTACATTATCATAAATTTTTTCATTTAGATCTCACAACTCCTCGATTATCATAAATCTTTTTAGCTGAATTGATACATTTTATGCTTTCACGAGTGATAATAATAGCCCCATCATCCGGTATGGCATAAATAGGGTGATGAAATGCTCTATTTATCTTTCTTAGTGCTGCCTTTTGTTTTTTTCTTCTTCGATAATGGACTTCAATAGAAAAACCTTTAAGTAATTCTAATCCTTGTTCATAGCTAAAAGATGGATAATCCACATCAGGTGAAATATGATAAGATGCCATTTGTATCATAGCTCCAGCTGATGATCCTATAAATAATCCTTGATGTGCTTCTAATGCTTCTTTAATGCCAAAAGCATTGATTCTCATCATCATTAGATCTGGTGCGCCACCTGGAAAATAAATGATGTCTGCCTTCTTAATCTTTTTTATAGCAGACTCATGATTATCTTTATAATAATGAATCCATTTAATTTGTGATTCATCTATACCGTATGGTTGAAAACTCTCTATCATTTTTTGATAGTACTCTCCACCTTTTTCATATAGATTTGTTGAAGTATCTTCCATGGGATCTATAGAAACTCTAAGTGCTTTGATTATAGGAGAATGAGCGACGTATTGATTATATGCTTTCTCATCTGGTATATATTTAGGAAAATGAGATAAAGCAACAATTAACACTTCATCAGAGGAATTAATAAATGGTTTAAAGTGCTTAATCATTGAAGGAGAACCAACAATCCCTCTACTTAATAATATATTTGTCATTTTTGTAACCTTTCTATAAATATCTAAAATTAATTATTTTTAGTGTCTTCTTTAAAAAAATCATATCGATCCAATTATCTTTTTTTTGATTGAATTACTCTATCCAAATATTACTGTAAATAAATTTTGTCCAATTTGAATTAAGTTAATCCCAAACAATCTTAATAGTAGTGCAATTGCAGAATACTTAACTAACCTACCCGATGCGACTGCAAGTAAGAACCATGTTCTTTTTAGTCTAACAGCTCCAGCTGTATATATAGCAAGTGTGAATGGTAATGGGGTACATGCAAAGAAAAACATTCCTAAATTACCATATTTCTGAAGATTTGCATTAGATTTTTGAATATCACTTTTCTTTGTTTTTCCTGCAAACAATTTTCTAAGTGTTTTTGTAAACCGATATCCAATAAATGCAAACAATGTATCTGAAAATACAGCAAATATTACAATAAATACAACGTCCCAATTTGTATATAAATTAGATGAAGAAAAAATTCTAATGAGCTCTATATCAAAAACTGAAACAGGCAATATGAGTAAGGTTGCGGTTGCTGATAAGCTCATCCACCCAACTATTTGTCTCAAAAATTGCATAGTATCAGGTATCATTGTATCAAATATCGATGTTGGGAATATAACAACCATAGCAAATAGAAAAATTGCAAACATAACCAAGAAAGGTTTATATAACGATTCTTGTTTCAATGTTATTAACTTTAGATTTTCTTTTTTACTAGACTTTAAATATCTAGGATGTTTCACTCTTCGATTTCGATTATTTTTATCCATATGCACCTCTTCTATAATTAACCAACGTATATTTATTATACATGAAATTTTTCGAAACTATCAATGTATTCAATAAAAGGAAATTTAAGGATTATATACTATCTTTAGCTTTTTATTTATATGTTTTTAAGAATCGGTAACCACAGTGACAAATCTTGAAATCGTACTAACATTACCAGATGAATCCGTTGCAGTATACTCAATCTCATATGTACCAACTATTTGCGTATTAACCGAACCACTTACAACAGCTATGATTTCTTCTAAACTATTATCAACAACTGCAACTCCCTGATCAATCCAGGTATTTCCAACTGTTATTGTGTCTAAACCAAGATTCAATTCAATATTTGGTGCGTTTTGGTCTACAACGATGACATAGCGAATTGTGCTAAATGTTTCTTCCTCAAAAATATATTCATAATTCATCTCATAAAGACCCAATACTGATGTATCTACAACATCTTGAGAATATACTGTTTCTTTTAGACCAACATTTGTATAAATAGCTCCATGATCTATATATTCACTATATATTTCTACTGTGTCTAAAGCTGATACAATTTCAAAACTTGAAGAACTTAAAATGCATCCATTAATCAACAAAACAAAGGGAAGCATTGTAAATAAAATCATTAATTTCTTTTTCATGCGTAAATCCCCTCCTCTTCTTTTCGATATTCTAATACGAGAGGACTCGTTCCATAAACGAATACATAACGTTTAAATGTATATTCTTGTTCATTGAAAGTATAACTATAAATAATGATTTGCACGCTAGGTGTATTGACATTAACATTATTTTGTTTTATATCACACGTGAAGCTTTCCTCTCCTATTTGGACAGTACAATCTCCATCTACATAGGTTTCACCAACGGCAATCGTTGTTTTTGTTTCACCTAATGTAAAAACGACAGATGTCTTAGCTTGAGTTACATGAACGTAACGAATAATTTGTGTTTGATTTAAAGCTTCATCAACAACTGTATATGTGAGTTGATAAACACCTGGTGTTGTTTCATCAATTTCACCTTCAACATTAAGAATCGTTTGAGTCGAATCAATAATTGTCACTCCAAAATCTTCATATGTATCCCCAACATAAATTGAATCTAAACTAGGATTAAGCGAAACTATTGGTTTCATTGTATCACTCACTGTTACTTCAAAATCATCAGTTTGAACATTGCCACTACTATCAGTAACTGAAACGATAACTGTATATGTTCCTAATTCATCATATATGACAAAATCGCTTTGCTCTGCGAAAATCAGTATACTGCTCACATTATCTTGAGCATTCTCAATCAAAGTGCTCCAATCTATATCTGTTTGTCCTATTTCAATTGTTTGATTAGCAATTTGATCAAATGTTGGTAATTCACTATCAGCAACCAATGTTACGATTCTAATTACTGTATAAACGATATGGTTTGCTTGATCCATTAAATAATAGTAAACATACTGTTCTCCAAGAACACTAGTATCGATGCTCCCATCTATTTGAAGCGTATATAATGATTGGTAATCTTCAAGTAATATCGCACCTAACTCTTCATAGGTTTGACCGATGGCAAGAGTCAAAGTAGACTCTCCATTTAATGTGATGGGGATTTGTTGGTCGTATGCTATATCAACTGAAAACCCATAATAATCAGATACCAGCTGATCTGAAACAAGCTGAATCATCATCGTCGAATCAATCGACTCATATAATTCATTAGCTAAATCTAGTGATGTATATATATTTGTATTTCCTTGATAAGTAATATAGACATAATCAAAATCAGCTTCAAATTCTGAGTCTTCAGAAAATAAAACATTAAATGATTCTATGAATTGACCAGGAGATATAATCCATGTAATATTTTTCATATCGCCATAATCATAGTGCTGCGATTCAATACTATCCACAAAATCATAATTTTTTGATATCGTTTCTATCAGTGATTCGCCATCATATATCGATACTGTAACAAGATGATTTAACGCGTCAATATGAACTGGTTCTACATATAAATGATCGTCAGGTGTAGGACTACTACCATCAAGTGTGTAATATGCTTGTAAACTTCCTAGATTCAATACTTCTATCTGATAATCCATTGAAGCATCATTCCACAAATGAACATCACTTGACGGATCAATCTGTCCATCCATGATTAAATTGATGCTTATAGTAAGAGTCACTTCAAAAGTAATATAACCATCATATTCAGTTACATCTTGAATTCTAACATCTATCAATGAACCATCACTATGAAACAATAGAATTTGTGAATTCCCTCCAGCGGAATCATATAAATTATTGTTTGACATTGCAGCATCATTCAAATTACCATCAAAGTCATCGCTAGATGGATTCTCAGGAAACTCAATAGGAGGAACCATGTCGGTTATTCCTGGTCTAAAGACAAATACTTCATTAGAACTTTCATCATCTATGCCATAATAACCTTCTACATTTCCCTCTCCTGCATGATCAAAATCTACACGATAAGCAAGAAGTCCAGAATCTGGTAATTGCGACTCATATAAATCAAGACTATCTATCTCACGATATTCCAGGTAAATAAATTCATTGGAATATCCAGTATTGATTCGGTATAAATTATCAGCTGAATCTGCTAACGGATATAAAGTGTATGTTCCTGTTTCAGTAATCTCATCAACTTGATCAATCCAGTGACCATAATATTCTTTCATATAACCAAGCATATGAGCTGGAATGGTTGCATTATAATCCATTAGACCCCATTTACCAACATTATCAATATAATCGTAATCATAATAATGATATAAATCAGTCGCACCTAAAACATGAAACATTTCATGAGCTAATACAAAAACGTCAACCTTATTGTTATAATTTCGATTATCACCTAAAAGCTGCATTGTATATTCATATGCATATGCTCCATTAATCATTGGTGCATCACTCGTATTATCATAAGTATATAAAGCCCATTGATGTGGCCACAATAAAGTGTTCCACCCATTATCTTCTTTACTAACTAAAAAAGATAAAGAATCAATATCTCCATCGTTATTTGAATCCAACACTATGCTGGGATCAATAAGTCCACTTGAATCAACAAAATCAACAGCATTTTTAAATAAAGTGTGTTCTCTGTATGTTTGTAATTCAGTACTATCAGTGCTATCTTCCTTATAACCATTTGTATTATAAATAGCATCATATGGTTCATAGTAACTTCTATTATGATCATCAGTATAAAAAATGATTTGTGATCCATCCGTAGATAAATACGAATCAATGGTTAGTTGATTATAGGACACTTCTAAATAATAATCTCTTAAGCTTACTTGATCCACACCATTGTACATTATATTATAATAACTATATGAATAAGGTGCTTGGTAACCACCTTCATCATTAAATCGTACGAAAATAACAATATTTGCAAACGTGTCAACCTCATTTAATGGGAGATAAGAAGGTGAATCGAGATCAAGTTTTGGTTCAACATAGTATTTATCAAAATTGTCTGTTGTCGCTAAAACTTTTTGTTCAATTGGAAGCTGAGTGATAAAAGCGAACATCAGCAATACAATTAATAATATTTTTTTCAAATGTAAAACCTCCATTAGTCTACCAATTTATTCAACATGTGCAATTAAACGTTCCATGTGCTGCGTAAGAAATTCTCAAAATATATTCTTTTCGATTCTGCTTATACTTATATATAAAATCTTCGAAACCATCAATTTCATCTAAATATATCCTAATTTTAGCAAGTTATTATATATAAATGAGTGTTTCTGTGTTTTAGAAATAAAAACCTCTTATATGAGGTCTTTTGTTTCATACGAGACAAGATTTTGTGTTTTCTTAATATGCTTTAATGATTCCTCGAAAACTTCATCCTCGCTTTTATCACTCGTATTAATAATAACATATGGAATATCATAAATTGAGCATTGTGCTGCAATTTTAGTTACATAGTCTTGAAGTAGACTAGAAAAATAATCTTTATTTTTAGCGAAGTTATCTATTTCTTGTTGTCTGCCTCGAGCAAGCACACGTTCCTCAAAATTTTTCCAATCAACATCCAAGATAATATACAAACTAGGTTTTGTTATCTGATTCATGTATGAATGAAATACACCATTATACATATTCATGATTGTTGGCATTTTTTTTAGGTTATGTTGAGCAAATAACCAGTGCTCAACTAAATCACGATCTACGATGAAATTATTTTTATATTTTTGTTGATTTAACCAATGATTGTGGATAAAGTAAATCTGCAAAAGCATTTCAACGTTTGATTTTTGTTCATATAACCATTTTAATAACGTGTTGAAAACTTCATCATCCTTTTCAAACTCTTCCATTACTGGTAAATCTAGAGCATCCCCTAATCTTTTTACTAATGTTGACTTCCCAGATGCAATCATTCCACCTACTGAAATTTTCATATTATCCTCTATTCTATAATTTATCTGTGGTCAAGAAGTCTATACCACTTTTTTGAAGTGATTCTGCTTTTCTTGGATCGTCTACCTTCCAAACGGAAATTTGAAATCCTTCTTTTTTTAACCTGTAAATATTCTTTTTAATTGCTATTTTTTTATCTATTGATAGATCCAGATGGTTGGCTCTACAATCATAGATTATTTCATCATCAAGAATAGATGTTAAAAACTGTAGAGGTATATTTGAGATTGCTCTCATAAACTTTAAATAATTCATATTAAATGAAATGATTATAACAGAGAGCCCTGGATAATCTTCAATCAAGTTTGATAAATTCAAAATTTGTGTGATATTATTCAGTTTTTTTATCTCTATAACTGCAGTTTTATTGGCATCAGAACAAATATCTAAAAATTCTGCTAAAAGAGGAATACTCAAACTTGAGTATTTCTTAATATTCTTTCCTGATTTTAAAGGTATCAATTTAAGCTCATCATAAGTTAAATCTGCAAGATTGATATCTTTTCTTGTCATACGCTTCAAGTTTTCATCATGAAAGATAACAAATTGATTATCTTTGGTTTGATGAACATCACATTCAATACCAAAGTGAGTATCACTTAAGGCTGCAAGTTCAAATGCGGGGATTGAGTTTTCTGGAGCTTTTGAGGAAAATCCTCGGTGTGCAATATATTTCATATATTCCTCATTATATTTACGCTAGTTCTATTGTATTATAATTATGCTCAATGTGCAATAAGGAACCTTAAATACTAACTGCTTTTAAAAAGAGGTCAATATATATAAATTCTAGTTTTTATAAAATATGACCTTCCTCAGGTACAATGCAGATAAACTTAAATACATTTTTTCCTATATTTTTAAACTGATGAACTGCGTTTCCTGGAACATACGCATAAGACCCAGCAACAACCCTATGATTTTTGCTATCAATCATTAGCTCGCCTTCGCCCTCGAGAATATAATTAACATGAGGCCATGGATGGCTGTGCTTAGGCGTATAGCCATTTTCTTTAACTTCAACAACACGCATCACATATCCATCCCATCCCTCTTTAGGAGAAATTAATACTTTCATTGAAGAATCTAATGCCTTTGGATGATTAATTTCTTTACCAACTAAATCGCTGATGTGACCTATTGCCATTTATATGCCTCCGCTATATATATTTTAAACTTACAATCTTATTGTATCATGAAAAAAGTTGGATGTAATCCATACACACAAAAAGACATCCCTGAGAGGATCAAGGATGTCCTTTGTATTTGCTGATTCTAAAAGATTCAGCTTAGATGTGCCTATAAATAGGCTTTACTAGCAATTAATTTCTAAACTTATTTGTAAGGTGTGAAAACAATATTACTAAATGTTGCTTCTAATTCATCTTTATAACCTGTAGCAAAAATCAAGTCATAAGTATGTTGTGGAGTATCAATTAATAATGTATCAATTGCAGTATAAGCAGTATCAGCACCATCAATTTTTGGACCAGCTGTTAAACCAGTTAAACCAGCAACACCATCAATAACATTCTTAGCGATTGCTACAGAATCCTTAACTAACTTAGAAGTATCTTTAAATACTGTCATTGTTTGAACGCCTAATCCCTTAATAGGATCACCCATTAAACTTGCAAGTGTAACGCTTGATGCATCTTGACCAGTTGTGTAATAATTTGTGTAAGGTACAGGCATCTTAGCAAATTCTTGACGAATTGCAGCTGATGTGTCATCATTTGGAGCTAATACATAAACATCATCTGAGCCTTTTGTTGCAATAGTTGCAACAACAGCAGCAGCTTTAGTAGCAGCAACGCCGGCATTCCAGTCAGTATCGATTGGACCCATTGCTAATTGAAGAGCCGTTTTAGCAGCATCATTGAAACCAGCTTCTGTGTATGCCATTGTAGGTAATGTTAAACCTACATTTACGATATTAAACATATCTAAATGTGGTTGAATCATTTCCATAGCACCACCAAAGAAATATGTAGCATTTGGCCAATCAGCAACTCTACCAGCAAATATAGCTAAATCACATTTGTTTGTAGCTGTACAACCGTTATCAGTTGCTTCAGTTACTAAATGTCCACCTTGAGCTTTACCAACATTCCAGCTATTGAAAGTTGTGTAATAATCTGCAACATTTGCAGCATCTTTCTTAGCCATACGGTCATGTGCAATTAAGGTAACTCCGGCTTCTTTAGCAGCTGTAACTGCACCAGCACCAGAACCTTGTGATGTAAGAATAATTACTTCTGCGCCACGAGCGATTAAAGCGTCAACATTTGTTACTTCTTTAGCTTCGTCACCATCAGAGAATAATATTTCATATTCATAACCTGCACCTAAAGCGTCCAATTCTTCAATAAAGAACTCGCCATCTTGATTTGCCCATCTTTCTTCTGAAGCATCTGGAAGTACTACACCAATTTTGATGTCATTAGATCCACATGCAGCTAAAGAAACAACTAAAATTAAAGCTAACATTAAACCAATAATTCTTTTCATCTTTTTCTCCTTTTATTTTTTAGTGTCATTAATCTTCTAACTAACGCACTTTAAACCCATGTTATTTTGTTTCTAATAATTCGACAAAATCATCTTCTTTTGCTTCTCTGATTTTATCTTTGATTCTATTATAAATACCTTGTTTGCTTGTATAAGCATACTCGAATACAATAATATCTGGTTTCTCATCACATGAAGAAAGTGCTGAAGAAACTTTTCCTTTAGACTTTGTTACTCTTTCTAATCTCTTCATCGCTTTTTTATCGCGTTCTTCTTTACTCAACGTTTCAAGTCTTTCTATTTCAGTATTAATTGATGCAAGTTTATTTTCTAATTTTTCAACTTTATTATATGCTTTCTTAGATTGCTTCAATTGTTGAGTTGCTTCAATAAATTCAAGTTTTGCAGTAGTAAACGTTTCACTGTTTTGTTTTTTAGAATAATATACACCAACTAAATCAACAGATCTACTATTTCTTGTATAAATATCAAATACAACAGCTAGTAGTAATACTGAGCCAAGTACGATTGGTTCGATATTAGAATTAACGCCCGCAAGCGCCATTCCATTTTTAAGTGACATAATCGTGACTGAACCTATAACTGCGTTGATAACCTTACCAACACCACCATTTGCACTAGTACCACCAATAAAAGCAGCAGCAATCGCATATAATTCCCAGAAAGGTCCATGGTTTGGAGATGCATTCGATAACATCGATACATACATTACACCAGAAATCAAAGCACATATCCCCATAGAGACAAATACGATAATCAAAATTTTGTTTACACTAATACCAGATAGTTCAGCAGCATCGGGGTTGCCACCGACTGCCCAAATACGTCTACCTAAAACAGTTTGTGTTGTCATGAAATGATATATAGCAACCACTGCAACGGTAATTAATAATAAATACGATATACCTTTATAAGCTGCTAGAGTATAAGAAATGAAGAATATGATAGCAATCATCATTACAATTTTAGTAATATATAATGAGAGCGCTTCTAGTTTAATACCTAATGATCTATTCTTTCTTCTTTTCAATATACCCATGGTAATAACTACAAAGATTAGTAATAAACCAATACCGAATGTTAGAAAGTCTAATTGACCAACAATATTCTCAGTAAGATAACCTTTCCCTATTTTATTAAAGAAAGCATTTGTTGCTGGAATCGTTCGTTGATCTGTCTTAAGCATTAAAAATCCTTTGAAAACAAACATACCTGCCAGAGTTACAACGAATGCAGGAACTTTAACATTTGCTACGAAATATCCTTTAATAATACCTACAACGATTGTAATTAATAATGCACCTAATAAAGCTACGCCGACATATTGACCTTGGTTTTCAACTGCGACAACAACATATGCTCCGAGAAATGCTCCTAAGAACCCTACGGATAAGTCAATTTGTCTTGTTACAATAACTAATGTCATCCCAACAGCTAGCACAGATACATATGCAGTTTGATTCAATAAATTAGTAAAATTAGTCGGGCCTAAGAAGACACCAAAGGTCATTATACTAAAGGTAATGAAAATAACTGATAATGCAATATACATCCCATAATCACGAATATTTGTACGAAACATCGATATGAGCGTTAAAAAATATTTACTTACTGGATTTATTTTTTTCATATAATACCTCTATAATGTTGCACTTTCCATAATTTTTTCAGGCGTTGCATCTCGAATCTCAAATTCCGCTGTTTGCTGTCCTTCAGCGATAACGTACACTCTATCGCATATACCTAAAATTTCAGGTAATTCAGATGAGATAATGAGAATACTCATCCCTCTTGACACAAGATCATTAACAATGGTGTAAATCTCAAACTTAGCTCCAACATCAATACCTCGAGTTGGTTCATCAAGAATTAAGATTTTGGGTTCTGCAAATAGCCATTTCCCAACTTGAACTTTTTGTTGATTACCACCACTAAGATTTTTAACTTGTTGTAATATTGATGGTGTTTTTATATCAAGACTTTTCACATACTTCTCAGTGTAGATTGCTTGCTCTACAAAGTTTAGTATACCAAACTTAGATATTTTCCTTAGCGCAGCAATTGTAACATTTTGACTGATTGTTTCTCCTAGAATTAAACCATCTTTCTTTCTATTTTCGGAAACATATGCTATACCATGTCGAATTGCTATTTGTGGTGAATGTAAATTAACAGGTTTACCAAATACGATTGTACTACCTGATAATTTATAATGTTCAGGATTCCCAAATATGCTGTGAGCAAGTTCGGTTCTACCGGCCCCCATCAAACCTGCAATTCCAACAACTTCACCCTTTCGAATTTTAATATTTGAGTCAGTAACAATATATCGATTATGATGTTGACTAAATGCATTAAAATGCACTGTTTCAAAGACAACTTCTCCAGGAATATATGTAGGTCTTTTTGGAAATATGTCTTCTATTTCTCTACCAACCATGTTTCGGATGATTTCTTGTTCATTAATTTCTTTTCTATCCATTCTCACAATGACTTTTCCATCACGGATAACCGTTAGTGAATCAGCAATCTTTTCAACTTCTTTTAATTTGTGAGAAATCATAATTGACGTAATGCCTTCTTTTTTTAACTCTACAAGAAGATTAAGCAAGTTTTCACTGTCATTTTCGTTAAGTGCAGCAGTTGGTTCATCAAGAATCAAAAGCTTAACATTATGACTTAAAGCTTTGGCAATTTCAATTAATTGTTGTTTACCAACCCCAAGTGGACCAACTAGTTCATAAATATCAATATCTAAATTAACGATATCTAGAAATTTCTTAGCTAATTTTTTGGTTTCATTCCAGTCCATCATGAATCCGCTTTTCAAATTTTCATGGCCTACGAAAATATTTTCATAAACTGATAAATCAGGAAACAATGCAAGTTCTTGGTTTATGATTACAATACCACTTGATACTGAATCTTTAATACCGTGAAAATGCTTTATTTCGTCTAGAAATAGAATGTCTCCGGAATAATCCCCATAAGGATAGATACCACTTAATACCTTCATTAATGTTGATTTACCGGCTCCATTTTCACCTACAATAAAATGAATTTCGCCTTCTTCAACGTATAAATCAACATTATCAAGTGCTCTTACACCTGGAAAATTTTTTGTTATCGCTTTCATTCTTAAAATATCAGTTCCTTGCAAGCTAATCACCTCTGTTAATTATTAAGTTCAAAGTCAAAATCCTCTAAAACGTTTACATATGTATAACTATAATTAGTTTAGCATTTAAACTATGTTTTGTAAAGGTTTTTTTGAATTAAAATATTGATTTTATTTTTGGATAAATTTGTTTAAATTTTTTATATTTTATTTTATAAATATCTGCGTTTTCTGCGTTTGGTTTGAATAATGCTTTAGTTTTTATGATGTTTTTGCATGCATCTTCTACAGTGGCATATACTTGGGCTCCAACCATAGCAAGAATGGCTGCACCAAGCGCTGGACCTTCTTCTATTTCAATAGTTATAACATCAATATTCATGATATCTGCAATCATTTGTGCCCAAATATCACTCTTTGCGCCACCGCCAGTAATTCTAACTGATTTAATATCTACGCCTAAATTCGTGATGAGATCAAATGACTCTTTGAGTGCAAACGTGACACCTTCAATAACTGCTCTATCCATGTGTTCCTTACGGTGTTCTAATCTTAAACCGAAGAAGACGCCTGTTGCTAAAGGATCATTAATAGGAGATCTTTCACCCGTTAAATAGGGAAGAAAGAAAACACTATCATCTATCGGTGTTTCAATTAATTTGTGAAAAAAATCATTATAGTTGTAATTTTGAAAAATCTTTTCACTCCACCATTTAAGAGCACCTGCAGCATTTAGCATAACGCCCATTAGATGATATTTACCATTAGCATGTGCATATGATTGCAAATAGCTTTTATGATCGATTTTAAAAGATTCAGAAGCTACAAAAACAACACCGCTTGTGCCAAGTGATATACTACAAGAACCGGAATCAACTATGCCTACTCCTACAGCACCTACCGCTTGGTCTCCTCCTCCTATTATAACATGAACAGGATTTGGAATGCCTAGTGTCTTTTGTATTTTATCTTTCAATGTTCCAATGACTTCGTAACTTTCATAGACTGAAGGGAGTTGTTTTTCTTTAATTCCTAGTATTGAAAGCATTTCTTGGCTATAACATTTATTTTTTACATCGAAATAGAGTGTTCCTGAAGTATCTGATACATCTGAAGCAAAAACTCCTGTAAGTTTATACGCTATATAATCTTTGGGTAACATCATTTTTGATATTTTTTCAAATATCTCTGGCTCGTTATTTTTTATCCATAATATCTTAGGTGCAGTGAGTCCAGTTAGTGCAATATTGCCTGTCAATTCTAATAATCGATCAATGCCAATCTCTTGGTTTAAATATTCAACTTCTTTAATTGTTCTTTGATCATTCCATAACAAAGCATTTCTCAAAACTTCATCGTTCTCATCAAGAACAACAAGCCCATGCATCTGACCAGAAAAACTAATACCTTGAATTTGCTTTTCGTGCCCTTTAACTATTTCTTTTAATCCTTCTAGGGTTTGAATATACCAATCATTTGGATTTTGTTCCGTCCATGATGGTTTTGGTATGAGTAAATCATATGATTTGGATATAGAATTGATTACTTCTCCATCTTTTGTAACGAGAAGTAATTTAACACCTGATGTTCCTAAATCGATCCCAATAAACATTTTAAAACTCCTAACCCATAATATATTGATTTAATATTGCTTCGAGTACTTCTTGTTTACCTGGTTCATTTGCGTCCATTTGTTTCTTATTCATGACATATGTTTCGAGTTCTTTGAATCCGACTTTTTGAGCCACAATTTGTGCTCCAATTCCGTCTTGATAAGAACGATATCTATTTATTAGATTGTTTTCTAATACTTTGTCTTCCCAAAGTTTCGCAGCAATTCTTAGACCTGCTGCATATGTGTCCATACCTACAATATGTACAGTTAGTAAATCTTCAGGTGTGAATGAACTTCTTCTAAGTTTAGCATCAAAGTTAAATCCGCCAGTTTTAAGACCACCAGCTCTTATGACTTCATATACTGTTAAAATTGACTCATATAGATTCGTAGGAAATTGGTCTGTATCCCAACCAAGAAGTAAATCCCCTTGATTCGCATCAACACTACCTAACAATCCATTATCAGAAGCAACTCTTAGTTCATGGTTCATCGTATGACCAGCAAGTGTTGCATGATTTACTTCTATATTTAACTTAAAGTGATCCATTAAATCATATTTTCTAAGGAATGAGATAACAGTTGAACTATCATAATCATATTGATGTTTTGTAGGCTCTAAAGGTTTGGGTTCAAGATAGAATTGGCCTTTATATCCAATTTCTTTAGCATACTCGACAGCCATTTTTAGCAATCTAGCCAAATTATCTTGTTCTAAAGCCATATTTGTATTAAGAAGGGTTTCATATCCTTCTCTACCACCCCAGAATGTATATCCAGCACCACCTAAGCGGTGTGTAATTTCCATAGCTTTTTTGATTTGCGCTGCTGAGAAAGCGAATACATCAGCATTAGGACTTGTTGAAGCACCATTTACAAATCTTTTATTACCAAATAGATTTGCAGTACCCCAAAGTAACTTAATGCCTGTTCTTTTCATTTCAGCTTCGATTAAACCTACAATGACATCAAGATTTTGATTACTTTCAGCTAACGTTTTTCCTTCAGGAGCAATATCTCTATCATGAAAACAAAAATATTCAAATCCCAATTTTTCCATGAATTCAAAAGCAACCTGAACACGAATTTTAGCAATTTCCATAGGATCAGTTAGACTATTATCCCATGGTCTTTCCATCGTCGCTTGTCCAAATGGATCTGTTCCCATACCCGTCAAAGTATGCCAATAGGCCATGGAAAACTTAAGGTGATCCTTCATTTTCTTACCTAAAATCACTTCTTCAGGATTATAATATTTAAATGCGAGTGGTTTTAAACTCTTTGATCCTTCATACTTGATTTTTTTTACATTTGTAAAAAATTCCATTTTAATTCTCCTTTATTTTATTGAATTTGACATTTGATTGCCAATCACTTTTATTTGTTATATAATCAACATGTAATGAAAGGGTGATTCTATGAAGACTTCAAACTCACAATCTGTAAAAACTGAAAATATTAAACTCGTAATTGAAAAGCTTATTGAATTAAGAGAAACTTCAAGAATCGAACTAGCAAGACTTACAACTTTAAATAAAGCAACCATTTCTTCTATCATCTCAGAGTTAGTTATAAAAGAAATTGTTATTGAAACTGACAAAACGGTTAAGACAAGTGGTCGTAGTGCCAAAGTCATTGCCTTAAACAAAAATGCAGGTAGAATTCTTAGCATCGAACTACTGACCGATTCACTTTACGGCGTTATTACCAATCTTTTTGGAACAATTCTCTATGAAGTTAGAAAAGAAATATCTGATCCTGAATTCCGACCCTACTTGACTATTCTTCTATCAACGATTGATGAACTCAAAGAAAATACTATTGACTCTAAATATGGTGTCATCGGTATTGGAATAGGTGTCTATGGTATTCTTTCAAAATCAAAGAAAATCAAATATGCACCTTTCACATCCTGGAAGGATATTGAGTTGAAAACAATTATTGAGGATTATACTGGTATTAAAACCTATGTTGAAAACGAGGCTAACATTTCCGCATTAGGTGAACATTTGGTTTACGCTGAACAAGATAATTTAATCTCACTTAATATTGGTATTGGTGTTGGTATGGGTATCATCATTGATAATAAGCTTTACACCGGAGAAAACGGATATGCTGGTGAAATTGGACATACAATTATTGTTCCTAATGGTAAGAAATGTGTTTGTGGTAATTATGGTTGTTTAGAAAAATATATTTCCAATTCAGCATTAGTAGAACGTTATGCCGAATTATCTAAAGAAACTATTTCGTTATCAGAAATAATCAACCGTTATAAACATCAAGATAAGCATGCGATTACCGTATATAATGAATTCATTGATTTGCTAAGTTTAACAATCAATAATATCTCTCAAATACTTAATCCGAAAACAATTGTTATTAATAGTAAAGTTGTTGAGAGTATTCCTGAAAGTATATCAGCTGTGAAAAATAAATTAAGATCTCAAATCATGAGTCTTGAGGTTTTAACGACTTCAAAATACAGATCTAAGACCAATGTGTTAGGATTAACGCACGTTCTCATTCAAAATTTCCTAAATGTTGAAAACTACAAAATTAAAGACACAACAAAAAATTAAAATGAATAGATAGCGTTTTCAAACATAGTTTATCACTTAAATTATGTTTTGTAAAGCATATTTTTACCTTTTGTTTAATTACCTGAATAAAACAAAAAAATACCAACCATCCTAT
>CAZKLF010000002.1:0-99082 GCA_964553665.1 uncultured Mariniplasma sp.
AATAAGCCATAATTCAGGGGTGCGTAGATTTTATCAAGGGTGCGTGTGATTCAACAAGGGTGCGTAATTGTATTAAAATAGGTCAGGTAACACAACGGAGATAATGAGATTTGAACTCTAACATTTAGAGGCAATTTCTATGGGGTGCGTAACTTTTCAGTAGGGGTGCGTAAAACTTTGCTAGGGGTGCGTAAAAAACACTCAGGGGTGCGTAGATTTCTCTAGGGGTGCGTAATTGTATCAAAATAGGTCAGGTAACACAAATAAATCACATCAACTGCTGGTTAAACATCAGCGGTTTTTATTTTAAATAGTTGTTAAATATAAGGTATAATAATATATGAATAATACGAGCCTATTTGAGGAGGAAATTTATGTCAAGCTTTAAAGATTTGAGAATTGTAGATAATTTTTATCAGACAAGTAGTTATTTTCCTATGCCAACTATTTTGGTTTCATCAATTGCAGATGATGGGAAAACCAGTCTTGGAGCATATAGTTTATGCTTCCCATATTATGTAGCTGGTAAATCATATTACGCAATGGTTTTAGAATGCCGTAATAATTCTAATACAGCACAAAATATTTTAAAAAGAGGGAAGGTTGCTCTCAATTTTCTTCCTGATAATAAAAAGTACTTTAAGGAAACGGTTCGTTTGGGATATCCTGGGGACACATCAGCTGAAAAAATGGCTAAAACATCATTACATCTAGAACAGGGACTTGCATCAAGCGATGATAAAAATATAAGACCTTTAGTTGTCTCTGAAGCATTTCAAGTTTTTGAATGCACATGGGTTAGTGAACTTGAAAAAGGATTTGAATGTCAAAGTGGACAACTTGATGGATATAATCCGCCATATAAAGATTTTAATGGGATTACGAGTAATATGGGTGCTCATTTTATTCTCAAAATAGATAAAATCATTATGAAGGAAACATATCATCAAGCAATTATAGATGGAGTAAAGTCCAAAAGTTTTCCAAATATACCTGTTGATTATGGCTATAGAGATAATACTCACTTTTGGTATACTTCTTCGAAGAAATATAAGAGTGAACCTATACCTTCAGCAAAAGAAATGGATATTTCAACTGTAAGATTTGCAGCTGATAGAACTGATCCTAATATAAGATTTACAGATGAAGCATGTCAAAGATTAGTCAAAGTACCTAGAATTTTTCTTAAGGTAGCCCTTGAAAGTTGTGCTAAGTGGGCAAGAGAAAATGACATTACTGTTATTGACAGTAAAGAAATGGATATTATTAATGATAAAAGAAGTAAAGAAAAAAAATAGCTACTTGATAAATAGCATAAGGAAGAGTGTGGCTGGATGAATTGCAAAAATACAGTGAATGTGTTGGTTTATGTCTTAGGGATTATTGCAACAGGATTAGGTATTAATGTACTTTTAATAAGTACACTTGGTGCAGGTGCATGGGACGCAGTAACGAATAATTTTAGTGAATTTGCTCATATAACTTTGGGTACTGCAGGAGCAATAGTTAATATTTTGATTTTATCTTTCATTATCTTTTATAATAAAAAAGCCAAATATTTATTTGTTTTGGTTCCTATTATTGGGATTGCATTGGCAACAGATTTTTGGGATATTATTGTATTTGGCGATTATACGTTAACACAATATTGGATGAAAATGATATTCTTTGTAGCCGGCACTGGAATTCTAACCTTTGGTTTAGCATCAATGATTATTTCAACTTTTCCTGCAATGGTTTATGATGAACTCACGATTTCATTTATGAGACTACTGAAAATCAAAAGCTTTTTCACAACAAGAATCGGTATTGAACTTGTTGGTGTATCGATTGCTATTCTATTTGGATTTTTAGCAGGTATTCGATTTGGTGCTGTTAATTTTGGAACTTTAATTTTATCTGTTATTATTGGACCACTTATTTCACTTCACATGAAGTGGATGGGTGTTGTCTTGCATCGAAATATCTTGAAATAATCTGATTGACTTGACTTTATGTATGAATAAATGATAAAAGATTTTATAATGCGGCTCATAAGAGTCGCTTTTTTATATACACTTTAAAATTTTGCAAGATATCAATTATTGAATATGATATATATAATTTACTTTATTTTTTATAAAATATAAAACAATAAATATAGAGTCTGCGACTTTTTCGCGATTATATATTACAATTCTCTTAAGTTGCTTTTTTACTGTTATTTATCATGGTAAAATATATTTAGATGGAAAAGAGAAAGATTTGAGGCAAAACTATGTGGTTTCTTAATGATGGAGTTGAAATTTTAGGTAAGTTAATTAACAATATTGTTCTTTTATTTGCATTAGTTTTTATCTATGCATCGATAAATAATAGACAAGGACAAAGAAAAATAATACAGAAAATTCTCCTTGGAATCACTATTGGAGGATTTGCTGTTTTCTTAATGTTAACACCTTGGGAGATTAATGAAGGATTGATATTTGATGCAAGATCAACTTTATTAGTCGTTTCTGGTTTCTTTTTTGGTCCATTAGCAACATTCATTGCAGTTATTCCTGCGCTTATATATAGAATTTCTTTAGGCGGCGACGGCGTATATGCTGGTGTTGCAACCATTATCTTGTCAGCAAATATTGGTTTGTTATGGCATCGTATCCGCAAGTTTATTCCTAGAATGCCTTTTGCAATAGAATATTATGTCCTAGGACTATTTACTCATATTGTTGTAGTTTTGTGTTTTCTTCTTATTCCTTGGCCGTTAGCATTTTCTGTTATTAAACAAACTTACATCCCATATCTTGTAATATTTCCAATAGTCACTATGCTTTTGGCTCTTGCTCTTGAAAATCAAAAACAAATAATGAAATCGAGAGAAATGATTGAAAATCAAAGAATCTTATTACAATCGAGCTTAGATTCTACGAATACAATGGAGATATTCGTAGTCGATTTTCAATACAATTATTTAGCTTTTAATGATTATCATAAGACTAATATGCTTATGTATAATAAAGCGAATATTTCAAAAGGTATGAATTATTTGGAGAACATCATTAATGATAAAATGCAGCAAAGAATCAAGATGTCAATTGATCAAGCTTTGCAAGGTATATCTTATAAAGAGACAATCGAGATCGAAGTCGAAAAGGGTCAATATCTTAAAGAGATTTATACACCCATGATCAATGAGCATAATGAAATAACAGGTGTAACAATATTCTCGGAAAATATCACGGAAAAATATTTACATGAACAATCGGTTTTGAAACTGAGTTATCGTGATCATTTGACAAACTTATATAATCGAAGATATTATTCAGAAGAACTTGAAAGGCTTGACCATCCAAGATATTATCCGTTGTCTATTATCATTGCTGACATTAATGGTCTTAAAATCATGAATGATGCATTTGGGCATGAAATGGGAGATCAATTACTTGTCAAGTTTGCTGATATCCTGGTTACTGCTTTTAAAAAAGATAACCGCGTGACTAGAATAGGTGGAGATGAGTTTGTCATATTAATGCCAAACACATCTAAAGAACATGCGTTATTACGAGTAGCAGAACTTAAACAATCTGTTGAAAAATACAAAGTCATGGATATGTCAATTTCTGTTTCTTTTGGTGTTGGAACTAAGATAGAAGATGAAACAATCAATGATATCTTTAAATCTGCTGAAGATAATATGTATACACATAAACTTTTTGAAATAAAGTCACATCGAAATGAAACAATTAAAGCCATACTGAAGACATTACACGAAAAAAATCCTAGAGAAGAAATGCATTCTGCAAGAGTTTCAGATTTATGTAAATTAATAGGAGTTGCACTTCATATGACTGATGATGAGCTTGATTTACTGAAATTGATTAGTGAATTACATGATATAGGAAAAATAGCTATTGATGATTCAATATTAAATAAACCAGGAAAACTTGATGATAAGGAATGGGAAGCAATTAAAAAACATCCGGAAATTGGCTATAGAATATTATCTGCAACTCCCGAATATTCAGAAATTGCACAAGATATTTTATCTCATCATGAACGGTATGATGGAAAAGGCTATCCAAGAGGTTTAGTAGGAGAAGAAATTCCTATAAGAGCGAGAATTATCTCAATTGCTGATGCATTTGACGCAATGATTTCGGATAGACCATATAGAAAAGCAATGACCACATATGAGGCGATTGAAGAAATAAAGAGAAACTCCGGGTCACAATTTGACCCAGAAATATCTAAAATATTCCTTGATTTATTTGAAGAGATAGAAATTTAGTTATTTATTTTTCTCATTAGAGAGTTTAATTAAGTACCATGAGTTTATAATGTAAAAATATGTTGAAATCGTATTCATATAGAAATACCATATAAATAATGTATAATAGAATTAAGTAATTATGGGAGGCGCGAATGAAAAGAAAAACAAAAATAATATGTACAGTTGGTCCATCAATAGATAGCCCTGAAATGATTGGTAAGATGATTGACGCCGGAATGAATGTTGCCAGACTCAATTTTTCTCATGCTAATCATGATGAGCACGGACTCAGAATTGATATGATACGTAAAGTTGCAGATGAAAAGCAACGTTATATAGGCGTTATGTCTGATACGAAAGGACCAGAAATAAGAACTGGTCAATTTGAAAATGGTATTGCAACCTATAAAAAAGGGGATAAGGTTGAAGTTCTCAAAGAACCTGTTCTAGGCACTAGAGAAAGATTCCATATAGATTGTAAAGAATTATTTGATGATATCAATGTAGGTGATTTTATTCTTATTGATGATGGAAAAATGAAACTGACAGTTTTAGAAGCATCAAACGATAAGTTATTATGTGAAATTAATAATTCGGGTAGTATTAGAACTAAAAAGGGTGTTAACATTCCAAATGCAAAACTATCTATGCCTTTTGTTTCAGAGAAAGATTATTCAGATATTGTATTTTCAGCAGAAAAAAATGTTGATATGATTGCTCTATCTTTTGTTAGAAGAAAAGAAGATGTTCTTGAAATTAGAGAAATTTTGAAAAAAGTAGGAAAACCAAAGATAGAATTAATTGCTAAAATTGAAAATCAAGAAGGTGTTGATAATCTTGAATCAATTTTACAGGTTTGTGATGGTGTCATGGTTGCTAGAGGCGATTTAGGTGTTGAAGTATCAACCGAACTAGTTCCTCTATATCAAAAGAGAATTATTAAGATAGCAAATGCAATGGGAAAACCTGTCATTACAGCGACACATATGCTAGAATCTATGGTGTATTCACCAAGGCCTACAAGAGCTGAAGCTTCAGATGTTGCTAATGCAATATTAGATGGTTCAGATGCAATTATGTTATCAGGTGAATCAGCAGCTGGTGAATATCCAGTAGAAGCTGTATTAACAATGGATACAATCGCTAAAGCAATTGAAAATAGTATTCCATATGGTGAAAGATTACAAAGAGCAATATTGACAAGTCAACAAACTGTTAATGACGCAATCGGTATTGCAGTAAGCCAAACGGCACTAGCATTACCTAAAGTAGAAGTTATTATCGCTTTTACTGAAACTGGTGGAACTGCAAAACGTATGTGCAAGTTTAGACCTTCAGTGCCTATTATTGCGGTAACTGATAATATTGAAACATGCCAGAAATTATCGTATTATTGGGGAGTTTTTGCTGCAATGAAGAAAGTAGTCACTGATTATTCCGTGTTTGATGATCTTGCGATTGAAATTGCTAGAGAATATGGATTTGAATCAGGAACAACGCTGATCATAACTTCTGGTTGGGCACAAAAACATGGATCAACTAATACATTAAGAATTATTGATATACCCTAAAGGCTGAGTCTCACTCGTGTGAGACTTTTTTTATTGGAGGAAAAAATGAAAAAAAGAAAATTATTGTTGATTAATTCAATTTTATTGTCTATCTATTTGATTGGATCTCTTCCATACTATCTGATAGCAAATGAAGAGAATTCGCGATTTGTTTTATTCTCAACGATTTATGTAGCTTTCGTCTTAATTCATGAAGCATTTATTGCGGGTGCTCTTATTTTTCAGTGGAGTGGGTATATAAAACAAAAAAGAGGATTGATTAGATTTTCTTCTTTCATTATGTTTTTGGGAGGGTTTGCCTTTATAATTTCATTTGTTATACTCATACCAATAATGATTATTAATATGATTTCAAAAGGCAAAAGAAAGAAGAAACCGTTGATTGATTGATATTATTTGAACATAATATATTGAATTATTTATTCAACTATTTAGCATGCAGAGCATGATTTTAATTGGTAAAACTTTCATTTTTTATGCTATAATATCATGAGTTGAGGTAAGTTATGAAAATGAAAAGTTTGATTGGTGACAGAGCATTTTACAAGCATTTAATTGCAGTCGCTGCACCGCTCGTTTTACAGCAATTAATCACTACATCTGTTCAGTTAGTTGATAATATCATGGTAGGCAAACTTGGAGAATCAGCAATCGGCTCAGTCTCTATAGTTAATCAATTATATTTTGTAGTTATACTAATTACTTTTGGTGCCATGGGTGGTGCTGGGGTTTTTTCAGCACAGTATTTTGGATCTAAAAATTTTGGTAAACTAAAACAAACATTTAGATTTAAAATTTTGATTGGTCTATTGATTGCTGTCGTTTCATTTATAGTGTTCTCCTTATTTGGAGAAAACCTTCTTCGACTTTTTACAGATAATCCTGTAACCATAAAAGGTGGTTTAGAATATCTTAATATTGCTAAGTGGAGCGCATTTCCTTGGATTATATCTGTAGCAATATCTAACACATTTAGAGAAACTGGCATAACTAAGCCGTTGTTAAAAGTATCAGTTGTTGCTATTGCAACCAATACAATACTTAACTTTATTCTTATTTTTGGTTTGCTTGGATTTCCGGCACTAGGCATTGCGGGTGCAGCTATTGCAACTTTAATTTCTCGTTTTGTTGAAATGAGTTTATCAGTTTTGTTACTTAAAAAAAGAGGGAGCGCATTTAATACTCAAATTACTCAATTATTTCATATTGATAAAAAAGTTTTATTTGCGGTCATTATTATGGCACTTCCATTAACTATTAATGAAGCATTATGGTCTACTTCACAAACGGTTTTTTATCAGGCATATTCAACTAGAGGAGATAGTGCGCTTGCTGCAATGAGTATCACTGGATCAATTAGTCAACTCGTATTTGTTACATTTGGGGGTATTTCAACTGCTGTAGCAGTTTTAGTTGGAAATGCATTGGGAAATAATCAGTTAGAAGAAGCTAAAGATAATGCAAAAAAACTCATAGCTTTTTCTGTTTTTATTGCGATTATTGCTGGAATGATTCTATTTCTATTAAGTTTCTTCATACCTGAATTATATAATGTCCCAAATGCAGCAAAACAAATCGCAGAATTTAATATTCGGGTTAATGCAATATTTATTCCAATATATTCATTTAATATCGCACTATATTTTACATTAAGATCTGGTGGAGATATGAAGTCTACGATTATGATGGATGCAGGATATATGTGGGTTCTACCAGTCCCAGTTGCATTAGGCTTAGCATATTTCACTTCATTGCCAGTTATCTACATGTTTCTTATTGTTTCAATGTTGGATATTCCTAAAATGATTTTTGGAATTTCTAGGTATAGAAAAGGCCATTGGATAAAAAATCTTGCACTTGATTCAGATATAGAATAATAGCTATCCATAGTTGTTTGCTAATAGAGTTTTAAAAAAACATGTATAATGTAAATATAAATTGGGAAATATTTGGGGTGAAATAGTGCAAAATAACAATCGCAACAACCATAAAAGACATAGTTATGATACTGATAACATTCTTAATGCAACACTCGTAACAGCTAAAATTATTATTTTTTATATATTTATTGGATTCGCCTGGATTCTTGCATCAGATTATTTTGTGAATTTGTTATTCACTGATCCAAATCAAGTTATCAGAGTACAAAGTATTAAAGGTATTTTATATGTGATAATAACTGCAGTAATATTTTATTTTATCATTCACAAGAGCATGCGTATGTATATTGAACTTATAAGCGATTTGAAAATTACATATAAAAATTTAGATTTAAGCTATCAAAAAACTCTAGAGTTGGATGATAAATTATTTCAATTAGCTTATTATGATTTGTTAACAGGCCTTCCAAATAAAGTATTATTAGAAAAAACTATAACTCAATATATTGGTGATCATCCAGATGATGGCATCGTTGGGTTTATTTATTTTGATATCGATGAATTTAGCAACATAAATGAGGTAAAAGGACATTCTGTAGGAGATCAATTACTGATTCAAATCGCAAAAAGTTTAAGTCAAGATATTGAAGCACCGAATATGTTAGCTAGAATTGGTGGCGATGAATTTGTTCTTGCATTATTCAGCATGAATCAACTCGAAACTTTCATTCCACAAGTTGAACATTATATTGATACAATTAGAAAAATATTTATATTAGAAAAAGATGAGTTTTTTGTGACATATAGCGTCGGTGTTGCTCTTTATCCTGATAATGGCAAAGATTATATTACTCTATTGAGACATGCTGATGCAGCACAATCAATCGCCAAATCTAAGGGAAAAGATCAAATTGTAATCTTCGATGATGAAATGGTTTCAATAATTAGGCAACAAACTGAACTCATTGCTCAATTAAGAAAAGCCATAGGAAATCAAGAATTTTCTTTGCACTACCAACCGATTATAGACCTTAAAACAGACCAATCAATTGGCGTTGAAGCATTAATTCGTTGGCAGCATCCAACAAAAGGATTTATTCCCCCTTTAGAGTTTATTTCAATTTCAGAGAAAAACGGATACATTAAAGAGATTTCAGAGTGGGTATTTAAAGAGGTAGCTGAGCAATATGAGACATGGAATGTAGAAGGTAAACAGTTTAGAATTGCAATCAATATTTCAGCAATAATGCTGATGTATGATCCATTTATACCTTATATGAACGAGTGGATAAACACGTATCATTTAGATAGTTCAAGAATTGTATTAGAAATCACTGAATCCGCAATTATTGAAGATATTGAGAAAAGTATCCATGTTATTCATCAATTGAAAAAACTTGGTTTTATTGTTGCTTTAGATGATTTTGGTACTGGATATTCTTCTTTAACATATTTACAGAAATTGCCTATTGATATTATAAAAATAGATAGAGGCTTTATTAGTAATATCAAACCGAACACAGAAGAGTTTTATGTTTTAAGATATATGATTGAATTAGCACATCATTTGAATTTGCTTGTTGTTGCAGAAGGAATTGAAACAATTGAACAAGCAAATATGGTTAAAAAGTATGATGTAGATTTAGCTCAAGGTTACTTTTTCTGTAGACCAATGCCTCAAACGAGAGTCGTTGAATATTTAAAAGAAACGGATAGAAACTGATTATAATATATAATGAATTAAATATAACAAAGCCTATCGGAACCTCGATAGGCTTTATTTGTTCATAGACTCATAGAAATAGCATTTTTTATATGTTATAATAACATTTAGAAAAGGAGAATAAAAAAATGCCATCTGAAAAATTAATTAGTAAATTAGCAAAACTTGCAGTTAGAGTTGGAGTGAACGTTCAAAAAGACCAATTGGTTGTTGTTCGCGCGACTACTGAAACAAAGGAAATAACACGTGAGGTTGTCAAAGAAGCATATTTAGCTGGAGCTAAAAGGGTTCATGTTCAATGGAGTGACGACTATGTTTCTCACAGCGGTTTGACATATCAAAGTGTTGAGACACTCGAAGATATACCAAATTGGGTAGTTGAACAATACAAAGGATTTGTTGATCAAGGGGCTTGTTTTATCTCAGTAAGCTCACCAATCCCTGGACTTAATAAAGATGTTGATCCAAATAAAGCACAAAAAGCAGGAATAGCGGGTCAAAAAGCCCTCGGTTTCTTTAGAGAATTCTTAATGGGTAATAAATCACAATGGACAATAATTGCTGCACCAAACTCAGTCTGGGCAAAACAAGTATTTTCTAATTTAAACGAAAAAGATGCTGAAGAAGCATTATGGGAAGCAATACTTGAAGCATCGAGAGTTACAAAAGACAATGATCCAATTGCTGATTGGGCTAAACACAATGAAACATTACTTAAACATAATAAGATTCTTAATAATTATAATTTTAAACATTTACATTTTAAAAATTCACTGGGTACTGACTTAATCGTTGAGCTTGTCAAAGATCACGTTTGGGCAGGTGGTGGAGAAAATGCCACAAATGGTGTTTATTTTAATCCAAATATTCCAACAGAAGAAACGTTTACAATGCCATATAAATGGGGAACAAGAGGAAAAGTGTTCTCTACAAAACCACTTAACTATCAAGGTAAATTAATTGAAGATTTTTGGCTTGAATTTAAAGATGGAAAAGTAGTGAACTATGATGCTAAAAAAGAAAAAAAGGCATTAGCAAATATTCTTGACACAGATGAAGGTAGCAGATATATTGGGGAAATAGCATTAATATCACATGATTCTCCAATATCAAATACAAATATTTTATTTTTAAACACATTATTTGATGAAAATGCTTCATGCCATATGGCATTAGGTAGAGCTTATCCTATGAATGTTAAAAATGGAGTCAATGAAAAGATTGAAACGCTTGAAAAAATTGGATATAACAATTCAATGGTACATTCTGATTTCATGTTTGGTAGTGAAGATATGGAAATCACTGGTGTTACACAGGATGGAAAAGAAATTCGCGTATTTGAAAAAGGGAATTTCATTATCTAGTTCTATTGAATTAAACTATAGTTGAATATATATTAATGAAATAAAGAAGAAAGTATGGTAACTATATGGGAAAAATAGAGTTAAATCAATTTTTAAATTTCAAATATATTTCAGGTTTAACAAGTAATCCAAATAAAACACTTATGGCATTTGCTGTAGCTAAGGCTAAGTTAGAAAAGAATACTTATGATTATGACTTATATTACAGCGATGGTAAGAAGCATACTAAAGTAATGTCAATGCATGATAAATCTAGTTTTATATGGGAATCGGATGATTCGATTTTATTTCAGTTAGCTAAAAGTAAACTTGAAAAGAAGGCTGTTAAAAATAAGTCTTCAATTTATTATAGATATAAGATAAGCACTAAACAAACGGAAAAAGCTTATGAGTTTTCATTTCCTGCTTCAATTGATAAAATCTTAAAAGAAAACCAAATGCTGTTATCTGCCAAATTAACTAAAAAACAACGCCATCTTTATTTAGATAGTGCGGAAGCGCGCAAGTTATTCCTAGAAGAAGAAAAGAAAAAAGATTTATACGTTGATATCAGCGAGATACCGTTCTATTTTAATGGTGGTGGTTTCACTGCAAATGTTAGAGATCAATTATTTATTTATCAAATAGATAATAAGAAGATTACACCATTGGTTGACAATGATTTTAGTGCTGAGCAAGTTAAGGTTTCTGATGATTTAACTCAGATTTATTATACTGGCTCACAATCAAAAGGAATTAAGCCATTAACATCACAAATTTATTGTTACGATATTAAACAGAAGCAAACAAATAATTTGTACAATAAAGATGATTTTTCAATCAGTAATATATATTTATTTGATAATCAGATCGTTGTTACAGCTACAAACATGAAAGACTATGGTATCAATCAAAATGATTTATTTTATGTTCTAAAAAACAATGCATTACAATTATTAGCAACCCCTAAGCACAATATCGGTAATTCTCTTGGAACTGACGTCAGACTTGGTGCTAGTCAAAAGACTATCACCAAAGACAAATCTTTATTATTTTTATCAACTGTTGATGATCATATTGAACTTTATTCACTAGATAGTAAAGGATTAATACAACCACAATACATATTTGATGGAGCGATTGAGGGATTATGTGAGATTAATCAAAAACTATATATTATTGGGTTATATCGCCAAAAACTTCAAGAAATCTATGCACTTGATTTAGAAATGCATGAACAAAAACAAGTTTCTAGATTTAATCAAGGTGCTCTCAAAGGGTTGTATGTTGCTAAGCCTAAAACGTTTGTTGCTAAATTCCCTTCTCATCAAGTAAAAGGTTTTGTTCTATATCCTGAAGGTTACGAGGCTACAAAAATATATCCAGCAATTCTCGATATCCATGGTGGTCCCAAGACTGTTTATGGTAAAGTTTATTATCATGAAATGCAATACTGGGCAAACCAAGGATATATTGTTTTTTTCTCAAATCCTAGAGGTAGTGATGGAAAAGGGAATGAGTTCGCGGATCTTAGAGGAAAATATGGAACAATTGATTACGAGGATTTAATGGCATTTACTGATTTAATTGTCAAAAGACATCCTTCGATTGATCAAGACAAAATGTTTGTTACAGGGGGTTCTTATGGTGGTTATATGACCAATTGGATTGTCGGTCAAACAAACCGTTTCAAGGCAGCAGCCACACAAAGAAGTATTTCTAATTGGCTAGCATTTCATGGAACTTCAGATATTGGTTTCTATTTTTCACAAGATCAAACTGATGGACATCCAAATACAGATACAACGAAACTATGGGATCAATCACCAATGAAACATGCACTTAATGTGAATACACCGTTACTCTTTATTCATTCTGATTTAGATTATCGTTGCCCAATTGAACAAGCAATGGAATTTTATACAATTTTAAAGCAAAAAGGGCTTGAGACTAAATTTATTTGGTTTAAAGGTGAAACACACGAGTTATCAAGAAGTGGAAAACCTCAAGCTAGAATTAAACGTTTAGATGAGATTACAAAATGGTTCAAACAATACTAAAATTGATGCTATCTTTGATAGCATTTTTTTTATTCAATTATGTGAATTAGTATAAAAGGATATATATAATTCATTATATATGATAAAATTAACTCAAATGAAATAAAGGGGGTTTAATGTATGTGGTGGGATAGCTTGTACGCATTTCAACAGATTATGCTTGTCTTAGCTATTACAGCAACTGCTGTAATGTTGATTTTTATTGTATTAATGATTATCGGGATAGATAACTCTGATTTTGATGGTATTGACTCTCCGGATTTTCATTTGGATACGATCAATGATGAGCCTTTAAGCGCTATAGGAGGATTAAGAATTCTTAGTGTTAGAGGAATTCTTGCATTTATTAGTATTGGTGGCTGGGCAGCATTTTTATTCGCTGAAATCTTGTCCCCATTATGGTCATCTCTTATCGGGATTGCATTTGGAACTCTTGCTGCTTATCTCGTAGCATTAGCATTTAGAGCAATCTTTAAACTCGAAAGCTCGGGAAATATTGTATATGAGAATTCGATTGGTAAGGTAGGCACGGTCTATATACGTATTCCAAAAAAGAAGAGTGGTAAAGGTAAAGTATCAATTATTGTTCAAGAACGTTTGATTGAAGCAGATGCGATTACAGAAGAAGATCAAGATATCATGCCAAAATCAGAAGTTGAGGTTATAGGAATTATCGAGACGACAACTATGATTGTCAAATCGAGATAAAAAAAGGAGAATAAATTTATGGATTTCATTGTATTATTAACATTTATGGACATTATTGGTCCAGTATTTGCAGTTTTAGTTATAGTAGTTTCATTGCTAGCATTTGTAGTTGTAAGAATCAGAAGATGTCCATCAGATAAGATTTTAGTTGTTTATGGGAAAGTTGGCTCAAATGCCGATGGTACGCTTAAATCAGCATTATGTATGCATGGTGGGACAAAATTCATCATTCCATTTGTACAAGCATACCAATTCTTAGATTTGACACCAATGTCAATTCAAGTTGATTTAACCAATGCACTTTCAAGACAGAACATTCGTATTGATGTACCTTCAAGATTTACTGTTGGTATCTCAACTGAAACAGGTGTTATGCAGAATGCAGCTGAAAGATTATTAGGTCTGAAAATGACTGAAATACAAGAATTAGCAAAAGATATCATTTTTGGTCAATTACGTTTAGTTATTGCAACAATGGATATCGAAGAAATAAATACCAATAGAGATAAATTTCTTGAAGCAGTTTCGGACAATGTTGAAACAGAATTAAAGAAAATTGGCTTAAGATTAATCAATGTTAATGTCACGGATATTAATGACGAATCTGGATATATTGAAGCATTAGGTAAAGAAGCAGCAGCAAAAGCAATTAATGATGCTAAAAAAACTGTTGCTGAAAAAAATAGAGATGGTTCTATTGGTGAAGCAAATGCACATAGAGATCAAAGAGTTCAAGTTGCTGATGCAAACTCTAAAGCTATCGAAGGTGAAAATAAATCACTTGGTGATATTTCACAAACAAATGCTTTACGCAGAGAAATTGAAGCTGAATCATTAAGAAGAGCCATGGTAGCTGAAAAAGTTGCAGCTGCAAAAGCTTTAGAAGATTCTTATTTGGCAGAACAAAATGCCGAACTCGCTCGTGCAACTCGTGAAAAAGCTACACTTGAAGCGGATGTTATTGTTAGATCTGAAATTGACAAACAAAAAGTTGTCATCGCTGCTGAAGCAATCGCTGAAGAAACAAGAAGAAAAGCTCGTGGACAAGCAGATGCAATCTTTGCAAAATTAGATGCAGAAGCTCGTGGTAGCCTTGAAATTTTATCTAAACAAGCTGAAGGTTTCAAACTCGTTGTTAATGCTGCTAATGATAATACAGATGCGGCAGTTAAGATGCTGATTGCTGATAAACTTGAAAAACTTGTTGCTATCCAAGTTGAAGCAATTAAGAACCTTAAATTTGATAAGATTACTGTTTTGGATAGTGGCTCAAAAGATGGAACAACCTCAACAGCTAATTTTGCATCAAATTTGATGAAATCAATTCCTCCTATGAAAGAACTATTTGATATGGCTGGACTTGAATTGCCTAGATATTTAGGAACTGAAAAAGAAGTAAAATCTATCGAAGTTAAAAAAGAAGAAGTAAAAGTCGAAAAACCTAAAAAATAAATATTAAGTAAATACCCCTTAAATGGGGTATTTTTTTTGATAAAGAAAAAGTAGAAACATATGTTTCTACTTTGTTGTTAAATTAATTATTTTCTTTAGTTTACACAAATACCTTCATTTGATTGTCCTTGACCTTTACTTCCATGATTGCCTTGACCACCATTTGCAGATCCTTTTTTAAATTGATTTCTAATCATTTGACCTAAATCATATCCAGCACCAGCAATGCGATCTCTAGAAAATGCTTGTAAGTGATTTTCTGATGCACTTTGTAGATATTCAAATACTGTTCTTACATCATCAGGTAAATCAGTTTGTGCTAAAAATACGTCATATAGTGCAATGTTTGCTATTTCAGCTTCAACACCAGTTGCTAGTGCGCTTGAAATAGAATCAGGAAGAACTACATATTGTGCAGCATCATTTACTGGAACTTCAATACCATAAGCATCGAATAAAGGTAATAATAAATTGATATGTGTTTGTTCAGCTAATACGATTTTTGAAAATGGTCTTACGTTACCATAAGCGTCGATGATTGCATCATATGTTGCTTGTGCTAAATATTCATCTTGAATTGCGTATGTTAACATTTCCTCAAGAGTGTAAACACGGTCTGCAGATACAGCGGTTGCTCCAAATCCTTCAACCCCAACATAATCAGATGATGCATTAACACCAATTCCTATGAAAATAAAACTTCCAACAACTAAACCTAAGAAAACGAATAATACTAATTTTTTGCTCATTTTGAATGCCTCCTTGTTTGACTTCATTTAATATACTCTGGTTTTACTATTTTATTGGTATATAAATGAAAAATGGTAAACCATGTGAAGAAAAATCTATCATATTACACTTAATTTTTTTATATCATAGCATAATAGGTGGGTTTTCGTGAGAAATAAGATAATTTGTACTATTTATTTTGTCTTTGTATTTATTTGTATTATAATGAAGTTAAACTAGTAAGGGGGTTTTACCCATGGGATTTTTTAAAAAAAGAAAGGCTCGCAAATTAGCAGAGCAACAAGCAGAAGAAGCTTTAGCAAGAAAAAAAGCTGAGCAAGCAAATGTTAAACCAGTGGTTAAGGTCAAAAAAGAAGTACCTGCAAAACCACAGCCAGTTGTAGAGAAAACTGTTAAGCAAGCAAAACCAACTCCAGCACCAAAAAAAGTAGTTGCTAAACCAAAAGTAGAAAAATCAAAACCAGCACCAAAAAAAATTGAGGACAAAAAAGAAGAAAAACCCGCGAAATATCATGTCTCTCAAAATAACAACGCAAAGAGTGAAAGACATAAAGATTGGCGCGTTAGAAAGCAAGGTTCTCAGAAGACAATTAAGTTTTTTGAAACTCAAAAAGAAGCTATTGAATATGCGGAGGATTTAGCTGAAACAGCTGGTTCATCAATTGTAATACACAAAATGGATGGATCAATTAGAAAGCAAGATTATTCAAAAAAAGCATAGAAGTTAGTCACCTAACTTCTTTTTTTTGTAGGTTGATAGAGAAAAATCGCAACTTAATGAGAAAAAATTGCAATTTATACGTATATTCAGTTATGATATGATTGATAAGGCTTGGTGAAAAGATGAAAATAAAAATAAATAGACATCCAAAATATGGTGAAGCAGAGATATTAATTGATTGTGATAAAAATGATACATCTATTGATCAGTTAGTGCAAATAATTCAACAACCCACAATTGATTTTAATGGAAAAAAAGAAGATAAGATGTTTGTTTTTAAGGCTGTAGAAGTGTTTTATGTTGAGAGTATTGATGATCAATGCTTTTTATATACTAGAGATGATGTTTTTGATTGTAAATACCGTTTATACGAAGTTGAAAATAAAGATTCAGATTTTGTTCGAGTCAATAAAAACATTGTTGTGAACTATAAAAAAATCAAGTTTTTTAAATCAAGTTTTAATGGAAGACTGGATGCAACCTTAACCAATGGAGATAGAGTTGAAATATCTAGAACTTATGTACAGCATCTAAAAACATTACTAGGAGGTAAGACGATATGAAAAATTATTTAAAACTTTATGCAATCATCTACGCTATCGTAAACCTTGCAGTATTTGTCTTGGCACTCGCAATTATGAGAAACTCAAATATCATTTTATCCATTAAAACTCTTTTTTGGGGTAGTATTATAATATCATTATTAATAGCGCTATCTATTAAGGTATTTAAAAAAACTTGGGGTAATGGTGTTTTAAATGTTATTTTAGGATATTTGATTATATTGCCAGCAACAGTTGTTTTAAGATCTATGTATGGAACTTTCTTGTTTAGACGAACGTTTGTTGTTTATTTACTCGGGTTAATCTACGCAGTGATTTATTCGCTCGTTATTCTCTATGCCTCACTTAGAAATAAAAAAGAAGAAGGCAAGTTAAATCAACTATTAGAGCAACAAAAAGATCGTTCAGATAAATCATTGTAAAAATGTAATTTTAATATCAATATATATAAAAAAGATGAGGTCACAAAATGATTTTTGTCTTTTTTTTAAGTTAAATTTTATTTCATTATATGTTAAAATATAAAGTATTAAAAGAGAGAGGTTCACCTATGGGAAATACCCTTATTTTTGCATTAAATGCCATATTACCTATCATACTACTTGTTTTATTAGGGTATTCATTAAAACGAATCAATTTTATTGATGATGGTTTTGTAAAAATATTAAATAAATATGTATTTAGAATAGGGCTACCCATTTTACTTTTTTATAACATCTATTCTATAAATAGTCTTAATGATATTGATTGGTCTATCGTGTTATTTTCTGTTGTTGCTGTTTTACTTGTCTTTTTACTAGGATTAGTATTTGTTAGGGTAGCAATTAAAAATGCTGAACAAAAAGGGGTTATTTTACAAGGTATCTTTCGTTCAAACTTTGCTTTGATTGGTATTCCACTAGCTCAAGCATTAGGAGGACTTCAAGGATTAGTAGTTGTATCTATTATCTCTGTATTTGTTATTCCATTATTAAATGTACTTTCGGTCATATCATTAACAGTTTTCTTAAAGAATGAAACTGGAGAACGCATAAGTATAATAAAACTCATAAAGGCAATTATCACAAACCCTCTGATTATAGGTGTAGTCCTTGGACTTATTACCTTAGTTATCAGATCAATGATTCCTGTTGTGAATGGTGAACCAGTATTTTCAATAAAAAATGACTTGGTTTTTGGTTATACATTTATTAAAGCAATCAAAGAAACAGCATCACCTATGGCTTTGATTGCACTTGGTGGTCAATTTGAGTTTGCTATTGTTAAAACTTTAGCGAAACAAATAGCTATTGGTGTGATATGGAGAATCGTCTTAATTCCTGCGATTGTATTAACATCTGCATACTTTCTTGCTTCAAGAATACCAGCTATTAGTGATTCATACCCAGCACTTATTGCTTTATTTGGATCTCCAATTGCTGTATCTAGTGCTATTATGGTCAATGAAATGGGCGGAGATAAGCAACTTGCTGCACAACTAGTTGTTTGGTCTACGATCTGTTCGATTGTAACTATTTTCTTTACAATTGTAATCATGAAATCAATTGGAGCAATTTAAATTATATATTAAAAATTCTAAAGACAATTCATCTTTAGGATTTTTTATTTGTTTGAACATGTTCAATCTTATTGAATGATTCTACCCTATAACCCTCATTTTAAGGGTTTATTCTTGGCGTAAGAGCTTTTCTCTATCATATAGCACCCAATTTAGAGATAGAAATTATGTCTGCTTAGAAACGCCGTGTGGGGTATTTTCATATCCTTACTACACGCAATCAATTTGTTCTAATTTCGTGATATCATTTCTACGGAGACTTATAAATTAAATTGACAAATCTATCATAAAATATGTTTTGTAAGGTGTAAATAATCAACTTTAATATGCATACAATTTGAAGATTTTATGATACAATAATTGTTAAAGGATGTGTAAAAATGATTAAGATACTTTTTGTTTGCCACGCGAATAAATCTAGATCACCAATGGCTGAAGGTATATTTAAAAAAATGGTTGAAGATGACGGTCTATCTGAATTTTTTTTGATTGATTCAAAAGCCGACTCCACTGAAGAAATAGGAAGTAAACCTGCCCCTGAAACAATTAAGAGACTTGAAAGTATTGGAGCTTCTTGGGAAGGTATGATTGCTGAAAAGATTAAACAAAAAGATTATCGTAATTTTGACTTTATTATCTGTATGGATGATAAAAATGAAAACTATCTTAAGAAACATGCAGGCATTTACCGGGATAAAATTTATTTAGCTTTAGATATTAACCTAGAAACAAAAGGACAAAATATTCCCGATCCCTATTTTACTGGAGATTATGATGAGTCATTTAATTTTTTAATGAAATCATTAGAGCAATGGTTGACGATGTTTAAAATCAATAAATTAAGCAAAGGTATCGATGTGGAAGACTATAGAATAGCAACTATACCCTTGTTTCTAAGTAATATCGGTTGGTATGGATGGGACATAGATTCAAAGCAATATGAATTAACAGATTTGGCAACTAATGAAGCTAGATTAAGTTATAATGCGTATTATGAAGAAGAATCATGATTAAAGAAAAACACATTCGTTTGTAGTTGACTTTTTAGTAGATAAACAGTTATAATAATAAGGCATGTTTATGGCCTCATAGCCAAGTGGTAAGGCAAGGCACTGCAACTGCCTGACCATCGGTTCAAATCCGTTTGAGGCCTCCATATAACAATGCAACACTCAATCATCTGGTTGAGTGTTTTCTTTTTAAGAAATCAATTCGTTAGTAAACAATAAAAAAAATATGACATAAACAATTCAATGATGTATCAAAAAGACTCTCTAATGAGATTTCAATTTCCTTTTATAAGGCTTTTGCTATATAATAGAGGTATCAATTTGATATAAATTAAAATTAAAAATAGGAGAAAAAAATGGAAAAAACAGATTATAAAATTGCATTAATGATTGATTCGGAGAATGTGTCATACAAATATATTAAATCAGTCATGAATGAGATTGCTAAATATGGGAAGATAGTCATTGCTAGATTTTATGGGGATATATATAATCTTTCGAAAGATTGGCACAAAACAGCGCAAGATTATGCAATTAAACCAGTTCATCAATACAACGTAGCTATTGGGAAGAATGCTGCAGATATGGCTATGGCCCTTGATGCTCAGGAAATGATGTATCAAGAAAAGGTTAATACTTTCTTTTTAGTAACGAGTGATAGCGATTTTACACCACTTGCTATGAAATTAAAAGAAGGCGGCATGCATGTTATTGGAGTAGGTAATGAAAAAAAGGTTACATCAGCATTTAAATCGGCATGCAATGAGTTCAAGTACTTTGAATATTTGGATGATGAAGATAGCAATGAAAAAGAAGATAATTCAGTTATTGAAAGTCAAGAAATAGGGAATAGTATTAAAAATATTATTATTGAAAACGGTGTAGATAATAAGATTCAATTAAGTAGATTAGGTGATATTCTTGTCAATCGTTTTTCAGATTTTGATTCACGAAAGTATGGCGCTAAAAGTCTATCTAGTTTAGTAACAACAATCAGTGGATTATCCATCTCACTTGAAAAGACAACTACGTATGTTACTTTGAATTCGAAAATCTCGATGAATGATGTTTCTAAAACAATAACATCAATCATCTTAAAAAACAAAAGTAAGGAAATGATGCTTACAAAAATTAAACAAGAGTTAGAAAAAATATTTCCAGATTTTAATTATCAAGAGCTAGGTTTTACGCGCTTTAGTAAGCTTGTTGGAAGTATTGACTCTGTAACTGTTAAAAATAATGCAGCAAAGATTAAATAATGAAGACGTTTGATATAAAATCAGATATGCCGTTAGTTTCTGTTGCAGGAACAAGACTTGCTAATATTATTAGATCATGCAATGGGAAAGATAAGGTCATTAAGATTATCCATGGATATGGATCATCTGGGACTGGTGGTTCAATTAAGAAATCCGTTCATGCTTCATTAAGAACTAGAGTTAGACAAGGAACAATTAAGGCATATATACCAGGTGAAGCATTTGCACAACCTATGGGATTTGATGAGATTATTCACACATATAGCAATCTTCTTAAGTCAGATTCAGATTATAGGAAAGCTAATGATGGTATCACATATATAATATTAAAATAAAAGGAAGAACTACTTTATGAAAAAAGAACTTGGATATAAATCTATATCTGAAATTGTTGCAACTATCGTCATTCTAATCATATCAATTGTAACGGCAATCTATATTTTAATTTATTATGATTTTTCGTTGATTTTGATTGATAGGGCAATACTGGTTATATTAGTGGTTATTGTTTTAATTATTGTTGTATCAGTTATGCAGTTGCTTCTGCTTAATTCAAATCCGAAAATCATGATTGAATATGATGATTTGAATATCTATTATTATAAAGGTAATCGGTCTTCAAAAATAATTGCATTCGCTGATATCCAAAATATTTATACAAAAACAAGTATTTGGACGAAACCTTTCGTAGTATATACCGCAATTGTTATTGTTACACAAAATGAAACGTATTATTTAAGACATATGACAAAAATGAATGAAGTACAAGAATTTATTCAAAATATAGCATATCATGAAGATCAGAAGTAGGCCTAGCCTACTTTTTTTGTATAAAAAAAAGCCTTCTAATTATTTTAGAAGGCTCATTTATTATTTATTTTTTGAAAACTTTAGTTAGTTCAACAATTAACAATGGCAATAGAACAAGTACTAAGATAATTATCCATTGTACCAACGAAGGCATAATGATTTTGAAGATATCCCTTGCAAATGGTAAACAAACGACGAGTAATTGTAAAGTAATACTGACAATAAGGGCATAAATAATATATTTATTTCTAGCGAGTTTAAATGTAGAGCGTTTTTGACTTCTTACATTGAATGCATGAACTAATTGTGATAAAGCTAAGACGATAAAGGTCATTGTCTGTGCTGTAATCATTTTCATTGATACATCTGATGTCATAAACCAACCAATGATATAAGCGGTGAAAGCAATTAAACCTAGCATCGCACCTTGCCATGCTATTTTTTTACCTAATCCATCAGCAAATATTGATTGATTGCTATTTCTTGGTTTTTCTTTCATAATATCTTTTTCTTTAGGATCTAAACCAAGTGCAATTGCCATTAATGAATCTGTAACAAGATTGACCCAAAGAATTTGAACAGCAGTTAGGGTTGTAACTCGAGTACTAAAGATTAATATACCAATGGTTGTTCCTAAGAATATAACAAGAATTTCACCAATGTTACAGGAAAGAAGGAAATGAATAGCCTTTTTAATGTTAGAGAAGATTGTTCGCCCTTCGCTAACAGCATTGACTATTGTTGAAAAGTTATCATCAGTTAGAATCATATCAGCTGCTCCTTTAGCAACTTCGGTGCCAGTAATACCCATAGCAATTCCAATATCAGCTTTTTTAATTGATGGTGCATCATTAACACCATCACCTGTCATTGCAACAACATGCCCTGATTTTCGCCAAATATCTACGATGCGAACCTTATTTTCTGGGCTTACCCTTGCATAAACGCGAATTTTATCATATTTTTCTAAGAATTCTTCATCATTCATTTGATCTAGATCATGACCAGTAATTGCTAAGTCGTCTGATTTAAGTATTGCTAAATCCTTAGCTATTGCAACTGCAGTATTGATGTGATCGCCAGTAATCATGATTGTTTTAATACCTGCTTGATCGCATAAAGCAATAGAATCTTTAACCTCGGGTCTTGCTGGGTCAATCATGCCAACTAGTCCAAGTAGTGTTACATCATGTTCTAACTCAAGATTACCAAGTGATTTTAACTCGATATTCGAGTCGATTTTTTTATATGCAACAGCTAAAACTCTAAGTGCTTGATTTGACATGTCTTGATTTGCTTTATCAAATTCACTAACATTTTTATTTGGTGAATTGTGAATGGCAGTCACTCTTTTAAATAAAACATCTGGAGCGCCCTTAATGATTGCGTATCTACCATCCTCAAAATCATGAACTGTTGTCATTAGCTTTCTTTCTGAATCAAAAGGTAATTCGTAGATTCTAGGGTATTTCTTTATGATATCAATTGGATTTTGTTTGATTGCTATTGATAAATCAGTGAAAGCAATTTCTGTAGGATCTCCTATTTTAATGTATTGACTATCTTTATATTGCAATTTAGTATCATTACATAAGGAACCATAGATACCTAACTTATTAAGAGCTGTGTTTTCTTCTATATTCGAATTAATGTCAATGAAACCACCATGTAAAAATACTTTTTTTACGGTCATTAGATTTTGAGTTAAAGTGCCTGTTTTATCTGAGCAAATAATACTTGTTGAACCTAATGTTTCAACAGCGGGGAGTGTTCTAATAATTGCTTGTTGTTTGACAAGATTTTGCATACCTAAGGCTAGTACGATAGTGATAATTGCTGGTAGACCTTCTGGAATGGCTGCAACCGCTAATGCAATTGAGGTTAATAAAGCTTCCTTCCATACTTCAAAGTCTGCACCACCACTAAATAGATAAGCTTCAATAATTGTAATTAAAAATATAATAAGTGTAATGCCAAGTGCAATAAGAGCTAGGAGTTTACCTAGTTGACTCATGCTTTTTTGTAATGGTGTGAGTTCATCTTTTGTTTCATTAAGCATGGTCGCAATCTTACCGAGTTCGGTTTGCATACCTATTGAGATAATAACAGCAACGCCTCTACCATAAGTGACTACGGTTCCCATAAAACCTAAGTTGATCCGATCGCCTAATGGAATATCAGATTCAACAAGTGAATCACTTGTTTTATATATGGGGGCTGCTTCACCTGTTAAAGTTGATTCGTCAATCTTTAGATTGATAGATTCTATAATCCTAACATCTGCAGGCACATAATCTCCTGCATCAAGAATTACAACATCACCAACAACTAAGTGTTTGACATCTATCACAATATCTATGCCATCTCTTTTTACCTTTGCATGAGGAGATGACATCGCTTTAATAGAAGCAAGTGCTTTTTCTGCTTTAGATTCTTGAAATAATCCCAAAAATGCATTTAATATAACGATGCCAATGATTAAAAAACCTTCAGCATAATCTCCCGTAACGAAAGATAAAACTGATGCACCGATTAAAACAATAATCATAAAATCCTTAATTTGATCAATAAATTTTGAAAAAAGAGATTTTCCTTTAGCTTCATCTAATTGATTAGGGCCATGTGATAATAATCTACTTTCAGCTTCTATTACAGATAAGCCTTGCTCTATATTTGTTGAAACTAAAGATTCTATTTCCTTAACTGATAATTGATGCTTTTCTTTTTTCATATAATACCTCTAATTCTAATTATGATTGATACTGATTTATTGTATCACGAAACCAATTGACAGACAAGATGATAACCTTGAAAAATCATAGTATCGACTCATAAGATTTAAGGAATATTTTCTATAAATATATATTTACTTTTATAACAGTTGAGAATAAAATTAAAAAAACAAGAAAACTAAAGTTAATTATTTTTTTAGAAAACGTTATCACAAAAAAAATGGAGTCATATATGTTGACTTAATACAATTCTATCGAAAAAATGATATAATGTGAATGCACATAACGATACGATAAAAAGGAGTTACATATGAACAGTCGATCAAAAATAACAAGCGAAAAACTTGGACTTTTTGAAATTCAAATTCAAAAAAACAAGCAACTTCCAGGACCACTAATGCCAACATTGCATGATGCACAGCATATATTTGGTTATATTCCGATTTCAGTTCAAAAAATTATTGCAAAGGAATTAAATGTAAGTGTTGCTAAAATTAACGGTGTTGTAACATTTTACAGCAATTTTTCAGTTACACCTAAAGGAAGAAAATCCATTGGTGTATGTTTAGGTACTGCATGTTACGTCAGAGGTTCACAAACTATTATGGATACCCTAGAAGAAGATTTAGGTATCAAAGCTGGCGAAACAACTAAAGATGGTGAAATCACCTTATGCGCAACAAGATGTATTGGCGCATGTGGCTTAGCACCTGTTTTTTCTATTGATGATCGTATTTTTGGAAATGCGACCATTTCAAAAGCAAAACAAATTATAAAAGATATGAAGGCAGAAGACAATGAAACTAAGTGATATTATTCAAAAATACGACTTTAAGGTTTTTACACCCTTGTTGTTAAAGGAAAAAGAAATAACCTACGGTTTTTGTTCCGATTTGATGAGTGATGCTTTAATGATTTTAAATTCAGTTAAGAACCAGCGTATTTTAGATGAATCCATATTAATTACTGGATTAGCAACAAATCAATCCATTAGAACAGCAGAAATGTTAGATGTTGAAGTTGTTTTAATAGTTAGAGGGAAAGTCGTTTCACAAAAAGTAATTGATCTAGCTATAGAATCTAATATTATATTGATTGGTACCAATCTTACGATGTTTAATACAAGTGGGAAGTTATTTGCAGATGGTATCAAGGGGATTTGTTACAACGAACAATGGTAGAAAGAGAATATCAAATTATCGCACGTAACTATGATTTAGCTGGAAGAGCATCAAGTAATATTAAACGGACATTAAAAGCATTATCATTAGATAATTATCTTATAAAAAAGGTTTGTTCGGCTTCATATGAAGCTGAGATTAATGTTGTTATACATTCTGTCGGTGGATATGCTTTATTTAATATGGATGAAGAAAAAATAGTTTTAGATTTTTATGATGATGGACCTGGGATTTTTGATATCGAATTAGCAATGGAAGAGGGATTTTCAACTGCTAATGAACTTGATCATGCAAATGGTTTTGGTGCTGGAATGGGTTTATTAAATATTAAACGTTCCGCAGATATTATGGAATTGACATCAGAACCTGATGAAACTCATATGAAACTTACCTTTTATTTAAAGGAGAGCCCAAATGACTTGTTATGACATCCTTAATAGCCAATATCAATTATTGACAGCTGAATCTACTCAAATGAATTTATACAACGGCATATATACGACAGATCTATTAAGTGCAGCAATAAAAAGCTCAAAATCTGGAAATATATTGGTAACAATTATTTCTCATGGAAATACTGTAGCAACTGCAATGATGATTGATCTACCAATCATAATCATTTCTGAGTCTAGAAAAGTAGACCAAGAAATGATTGATAAAGCAAATGAATCAGGTATTGCTATTATATCAACACCTCTTTACACATATGAAGTCGTTATTGATTTAAATAATAGAGGGTTGCTATGATTTATTACTATGACATACATATCCATTCGGTTCTATCAGCAGGTGCTGATGATTTAATGACACCAAATAATATATTTAACATGGCTAATCTTAAAGAACTAAATATCATTGCTATTACTGATCACAACAGTATGAAGCAACTTCAAATATGTCAAGAAATATCAGAAAGTTATGATATGCTTTTCATTCCTGGAGTTGAAATATCGGTAAAAGATGGATTCCATGTTTTATGTTACTTTAAAAAAATAGAAGATGCTTTGAAATTTGATCAAACATTAGAAAAATATATGGATAAAATGATATATGATCACGAATATTATGGTGAACAACAAATTGTGGACATCGATGATCAAGTTGTTGAATTATATCCTTACTTTCTTTCACCAAATCTTTCATTGAAGTTGAATGAATTAAAATTGGAATTAGAATTATACGATCATTTATTATTTTATGCACATATCAATCGAAAAGCGAATAGTGGAATATCATATTACACACTTGATGCACTAGATGGTGTTGAACTCACAATGAATGCAAACTCAAAGTTTGCTATAAAACACCAATTAAAACAAGATAGAATAATCTATAATTCTGATGCTCATCAAATCGTTGATATTTTAGAAAAAACAAACAAAAATCAAATCGAATTAGATGAATTATCAATAGATGCATTCTTCAGGTATTTCACTCATGGATGATCTTAGTTTATATTTACAGGATATCATCCAAAATTCGATTACTGCAAAATCTTCAGTAATAGAGTGTATTATCAGCGAAGATCAAAATATCATGATTACCATCATTGATAATGGTATTGGAATGGCTCAAGAAGAGTTAAAAAAAGCAATAACACCATTTTATACAACAAGAACAACAAGGAAAGTTGGATTAGGATTGCCAATGATTCAAATGCTTGCTGAACAAACAGAAGGACATTTCGAAATCCAATCTAAAAAGAATGAAGGCACAAAACTGATGATTACACTTAAACATCATCATATTGATATGCCTCCAATTGGTAATCTTGGAGAAATGGTTTACATGATAAGCATTCATCAAGATGTCGAAGAATTTATATTTACATATGAATTTAAACAAAAACAATATCAATTTGTACTATCAGAAATTAAAGAAGTATTAGGACCTACTATTGGTCAATATTCAATGATGAAAGCAATCATTGATATGGTTAACAAAGAAATTGAAAATATACGAGGTGTATGATGAAATCACTAGAAGAACTAAAAAAATTGAGAGATGAATCTCTTAAAAAAATGACAATGCGTTATGTCAAAGATGGCTTCCGTATCCAAGTCGGTATGGGAACTTGCGGTATAGCTTCAGGCGCACGACCAATTTTGGCAACTTTTTTAGAAGAAGTTGAAAAAAATGATTTGGGTAATGTAAGTGTTACTCAGGTTGGATGTATGGGTGAATGTGCTTATGAACCAATGGCTGAACTCATTGATGAACAAGGACAATCATTTGTTTATTGTAATTTGACAGAGGCAACAGCAAGAGAAGTTATTTTAAGACATGTAATGAATCATGAGCCCATTTCAAAATTGTTATTAACAACAAAGAAAGGTTAGGAGAAAATCATGCTAGAAAGAAATCAAGTATTAATATGCGGTGGAACTGGGTGCATGAGCTCTAACTCAAAAGAAATCAAGGCTGAATTCGAAAAACAACTCACATCATTTGATTTGACTAGTGAAGTAGGACTTGTACTTACAGGATGCTTTGGATTATGCGAAAAAGGACCAATCATCGTTGTTTATCCAGAAGAAACCTTTTATACACATGTAAAAGTTGAAGATGTTAAAGACATATGCTCAGAACATCTACTCAAAGGAAGACCTGTCGAACGTCTTATGATTAAAGATCCTATCGATAAGAAAAAGATTAAAAATATGAGTCAACTCAAGTTTTATGCAAAACAAAAGAGAATTGTTTTGAGAAACTGTGGCAATATCAATCCATTAGACATCAATGAATATATTGCAAAAGACGGATATCAAGCACTCGCTGATGTTTTAACATCTTATACACCTCAACAAGCTATTGATGAAGTGACTAAATCAGGTTTAAAAGGTCGTGGTGGTGGAGGATTCTCCACAGGTAAAAAATGGCAATTCGCAAAAAATTCAGAATCTGATCAAAAATATGTTATTTGCAATGCTGATGAAGGCGATCCAGGTGCATTTATGGATCGTGCAGTATTAGAAGGCGATCCACATTCAATCTTAGAAGCAATGGCCATTTGTGGCTATGCAATTGGCGCGAATCAAGGGTATATATATGTACGCGCAGAATATCCTGTTGCGGTAGAACGTTTGAATAATGCAATTAAACAAGCACGTGAATATAATCTATTAGGAGACCATCTATTTGATACAGACTTTAGTTTTGATATAGATATTAGACTGGGTGCTGGTGCATTTGTATGTGGGGAAGAAACCGCATTAATCGCATCAATTGAAGGTTATCGCGGGATGCCTAGGTTAAAACCTCCATTTCCAGCAATCAAAGGTCTTTGGGGAAAACCTACAAACGTCAATAACGTTGAAACATTCGCTAATATTCCGGTTATCTTTTTAAAAGGTGCTGATTGGTTTAAATCAATTGGAACTGAAAATTCAAGTGGAACAAAAGTCTTTGCTTTAGGTGGAAAGATTAATAACACAGGTTTGGTTGAAGTTCCAATGGGAACAACACTTCGCGAAGTTATATTTGATATTGGTGGAGGTATTCCTAACAAACGTAGATTTAAAGCTGTTCAAACAGGTGGACCATCAGGTGGATGTATCACTGAAAAGGATTTAGATACGCCAATTGACTTTGAGAATCTTAAAAATCTAGGATCGATGATGGGTTCTGGTGGAATGATTGTAATGGATGAAGATAATTGTATGGTCGATGTTGCACGTTTCTATCTTGATTTTACGGTTGACGAATCATGTGGAAAATGCACACCTTGTCGTGAAGGAACCAAACAGATGCGTGATATTTTAAATCGCATATGTGAAGGACAAGGAACGTTAATAGATTTAGATGCATTGGAAGTTCTTGCACATATGATTCAAAAAACTTCGTTATGTGGATTAGGTCAAACTGCACCTAACCCTGTCTTATCTACGCTTAAACATTTTAGAGAAGAATATATTGCGCATGTTGTTGATAAGGCTTGTCCTGCAGGCGTATGCCGTGAGTTAACAAATTTCGTTATTGAAGATAATTGTATTGGTTGCACAATATGTGCTAGAAATTGCCCAGTTAACGCAATTTCAGGTTGGCCAAAACAAATACACAGAATAGACTTAGAACTTTGTATCGGTTGTGGAGCATGTAAAAAAACATGTCCTGTTGGCGCAATTTCAAGTCAACCTATGAATCAGGAGACAAGCTTATGAACAAGCAAGTACACGTAACAATAAATGGTCAATGCTACACAGCTAATTCTGATCAATCAATCTTAAAAGTAGCAGAAGAAAATGATATTTTTATCCCTAGATTATGCTTTTTAGAAGGCATACATGAAGAAGGTAATTGTCGACTATGCTCTGTTAGAGTCAATGGACAAGAAAACTTAAAACCTGCATGCCGGACTCAAGTTGAAGATGGCATGAATATCATCACAGACGATCTGGAAATCTATCGTTCAGTTTCAACAAATTTAGAGTTATTATCTCACAAACATCGCTTTGAATGTTTTACTTGTTCAAGAGAAGATAATTGCGAGTTTCTAGATTTACTGAGAAGATATTCAGTTGAAAACGATTTAAATCATATGTATGGTCTTTATGATAAGCCTCTTTATTTTTCTGATTCTTCAGGTGTTATGGTTATCGATAGCAGCAAGTGCATTTTATGTGGACGTTGCGTATCAGCATGCGAACAATTAACTGGATTAAGTATTCTTGGGTTTAATGGTAGAGGATCTGATACGTATATTGGACCAGCTCTTTTCCATAACTTAGAAGATTCTGGATGTATTTATTGCGGTAAATGTATTCAAGCATGTCCAACTGGAGCATTAGGTGAAAAAGATGATGTTAAGAGTCTAGAATACGCACTTAGAGATTCAAGTAAAACAATCATTGTTCAGGTCGCTCCATCAGTTAGAGCTGCTTTAGGTGAAGAATTTGGATATCCTATAGGAACCAACGTTGAAGGCCAAATGTTTGCTGCACTTAGAGCATTAGGTATTCATCAAATTATGGATACCAATTTTACGGCAGATTTAACGATCCTTGAAGAAGGTACTGAATTTATAAATCGCCTTGAAAATGGTGGACCATTTCCAATGTTTACATCATGTTCACCAGGTTGGGTGAATTATTTAGAACTTTACAATTCTGAGCTCATTCCAAATTTATCATCATGTAAATCACCACAACAAATGGCTGGAGCGCTTATAAAAACTTATTATGCAAAAGAATTGAGTTTGGATCCTAAAAATATTGTTTCTCTATCAATCATGCCTTGCATCGCTAAAAAAGAGGAAGCAAGAAGAGAAGATATGGGTAGAGATGGATATCAAGATGTTGATATTGTCTTGACAACAAGAGAATTTGCAAGATTAATTAAACATAAACAAATAGAATTTAGAAAGTTAGAACCAATTAAACCATTTGGTGCATTGGCAGTATATACGGGTGCTGGTAATATTTTTGGAGCAACTGGTGGTGTTATGGAAGCTGCATTACGAACTGTTACAGAAATCCTAGAAGAAAAATCAACACCAATAGAATTCAAAGAACTTCGTGGTAATCAAGATATTAAGGAAGCTACGTATAATGTTAAAGGCACAGATATCAATGTTGCTGTTGTGCATGGTGGGAAAGCTATTAAGACATTCTTAGACAATCTTAAAACAAGTGAAAAACAATATCATTTTGTTGAATTTATGGGATGTACTGGTGGATGTATTAATGGCGGAGGACAACCTATTGTTCCTGCAAAATTATTTGAAGCAAATGATGTTAGAACACTAAGAGCATCAGTTCTTTATGGCATAGATGATAAAGCAACACTAAGGAAATCTCATCAAAATCCATCAGTTGTTAAATTGTATGAAACATTTTTAGGTAAGCCTAGTAGTCATTTATCACATGAACTACTTCATACACATTATCAAAAACGCGAAAGTTATAGTAAAATAAAATAGAAAGTCTAGTATAGACTTGTTTTGAAAGGACAGCTATGAAAAAATTGCTTATTTTAATGATTTTATCAGTATTTATACTAACAGGATGTTCAAAAACTGATCAAATCTCAATAATAGTACCATTTGGTGGACCAGAGATTGCAGTACTTTATTTAGAAGCTAGTGAAGATTATAGTGTTGATGTCATACAAGGACCAGATCCACTGGTTGCTGCATTTGGTTCAAGAAACTATGATGCAATCTTTGCAGGATCGAATCTTGGCGCTAAAATGTATAATTCACAACCTGAATATATATTGCTTGCAACAATTGTTTGGGGTAGTACATTTCTTGTGTCAACCACCGAACTAACAAATATGGAAAGCTTAGAAGGTAAAGAAATCATAGCGTTTGGTCAAAACTCTACACTAGATATTATATTAAAATATTTATTAGATGAGTTCGATGTGAATGCGACAATTACATACGTTGATTCAGTGGCGTCAGCTTCTGCAATTTTCATAGAAGATCCAACAAAAATTGTTTTAACTTCAGAACCCATCTTAACAAATCTTAAAAATACTGTTTCTGATATCAATATTTTAGATTTCCAAGTTCTATATGAACAAGTCTCAAGTACAAGTTCATATCCACAAGCAAGTGTCTTTATTAAAGCTGACTTAGAACAGTCTAAAATTGATAAACTGATCAGCGATTTAAGAGCATCAGTTGGAAAAGTTAACTCAGATAAAGAAGGCACTGCTAATTTAGCAGTAGAGTTAAATATCGGGTTATCTTATGATGTAGTATATAATTCAATACCAACAAATAACTTTGAATATCTTTCCGCTCAAGAAGCTAAAACAGCGCTTGTAGATTATTTTAATTTGTTAGCAAATACCAATGATGCTTTAATTGGTGGCATGTTACCTGATGATGGGTTTTATTACGGAGAATAAGAATGAAAAAAACGATTTGGATGACAAGCTCAATCTTTACGATGTTTCTCATCTGGGTGATTGCTTATCAAGCAGTTAATCATCCAATCATTTTACCTTCCCCAATTGATGTTTTTAAAGCAATCATTGAAATTTTCACTCATCAGGATACTTTAAGTGCATTTGGATTAACTATTGTTAGATTATTGTTGGCTATATTGATTTCCGCAGTCTTAGGTATCACTTTAGGTATCTTATCTGGATTTAAAAAGAATGTAGCAACATTCATGAAGCCATATGTAACCATTTTAAGAACGATTCCAGTGATTTCTATTGTTGTTATCTTATTGATTCTATTTGGTTATGAGTACACTCCATATTTGATTACATTTTTAATGGTTTTTCCGATTATTTATTCAGGTGTTTTAGAAGGTATTCATCAATTAGATCAAGAGTTGCTTGATGTCTACAAATTAGAACAACATGACTGGAAACTTGCTCTAAAATTCATATATTTTCCTATGATTAGTAAATATATCTTCTTGTCTTTCCTTCAATCGTTCGGATTAGGTATCAAGGTATTGGTAATGGCTGAGTATTTATCTCAAAGTAAGCACTCAATTGGGAACGCAATATATTTAGCAAAGGTCAACATTGAATATGATTTAGTTTTTGCTTGGACAATTATTTTGATTTTAATGGCATTTTTAATAGAATACATTATACAAAACTATCAGAAGAAAAAACTGGCTAATTAATCATAGTGTTTTGTTATTCTTTAGGCGCGCATAAAAACCAATAAATTATTAATTATTTAGAATTTTATATTTTTGAATAAGTTAGAGGAAATAATAAGGATTTGCATACGTTTTGGTTGATATTTTTTGAGCCATCGTGTATAATAATAGTGTTTCTCCTACCCTTTAGTAGGTGAGACCCGTGAATTAGTCCTAATGTCTACATCCCCCCCCAAGACATTAGGACCTTTTTTATTTTTTTACTAAAAAAAGATAAAAATGATTAATCTCATTTCTATCTTTTTTATTTATTTAGAGTTGATTATTTTGTTTTGCTAGCAAATCGGATAAAATCTACAAATACTTTTTTCCATGCCGATTCATCGTGAATATCATCAGTTTCAATATAGAGAACATCTAGGACTTGTTTAGATTTGAGCAAGGACAGAAGATTTCTGCTATTTTCAAGATATATTTCATTGAATTCTCTTATAGAGGCATCGCTAGTTTCATGACTTCCAATTGAAATGAAGAATTTTTGATTAATATCTATATTTGAAGATTCTAAGAATTCTAAAAATGCATCTTCATTAAACCATGATGCTATTGAGAAAATACCAACATAGTGAAATAGATTAGGATATTTGATGGCTATATATGCAGAAATATAAGCTCCCATTGAACTACCGGCAATCATTGAATGCTCATAATCAGGCATCGTTCTATAGGTGTTATCAATAAACGGTTTGACCTTATTAACAACGAAATCAGCGTATATATCTCCTAATCCACCAACTTCAATATTAGAAATATTCTTTACGATAGATGATGATTTCCAAGGTGAGTACTCAAAAAGTCTTAAATCAGAGTTGTCAATACCCACTACAATGAGGTCCTGAATTGCTTTCTTTTCAACAAGATCTGAAATTGTTTTTGAAATTCCCCATGACTGACTAGAATAAGAAGTTTTATCATCAAATAAGTTTTGTCCATCGTGCATATATAAAACCGGATATTTTCGAGAAGAAGTAACGTAATCTTCAGGTAAGAGAATTCTAATTTTTCTTTGACTCTGGGTCGTATCAATGAATAGAGATTTTATTTCAGTAGTTTTCATGCAATCCCTTCCTTTGTTTTCATTTTATCATAAAGCAAATTAAGTAGTCTTCATTTTATGAAATATGTTAAAATAGAGTTAGATTGTAGGAGGTCTTTATGTCTAATCATGGTAATCAAATCACAAAGCTAAAAATAAATAAGTTAGGATTTGGTTCTTGGCAACTCGGGAATACGGATTTTTGGGGATACATGTCAGTTGATGAAGGTATAGAATTGGTGAAAGAAGCAGTTAATGGAGGCATAAACTTTTTTGATACTGCACCAGGATACGCTGCTGGCTTAAGCGAATCAATAATTGGTACTGCAATCAAGGGACAAAGAAAAAAAGTTTTTATTAGTACTAAATTTGGTCACACAGCAGACGGTGAAACGGATTTTTCTGTATTTTCACTTAGAGAACAAATTTATGAAAGTCTAGAAAGATTAGAGACAGATTATTTAGATAGTATACTTTTACATAATCCTAGTATGATAATACTTGAAGGGAAAACAAAACATTTTCAAGAATTAGAAAAACTTAAAAAAGAGAAAATGATCAGATCGTACGGCGTCAGCATTGATACCTATGAAGAGTTTAGAACAGTATTAGATCACGTTAAGGTTGATATTGTAGAAATTTTGTTTAACGTATTCTTTCAAGAAGCTTCCCAATTGTTTCAAGAAGCACATCAAAAAGGAATTAAAATTATTGTAAAAGTCCCTTTAGATTCGGGGTGGCTATCTGGTAAATATGATGAGTTTTCAGAATTTGAGGGTATTAGATCTCGTTGGGATGATGAAACAATTCAAAGAAGAGCTGCATTAATTAGAGAAGTTAAGGAGATTACACAAGCTGACGGCTTGGTTAAATATGCAATAGGGTTTATATCAAGTTATCCGGAAGTTACTGCAGTCATACCCGGTATGAAGAATTTAATGCAACTTAAACAGCATCTTAGTTACAAAGATTTTGTTATACCAGAAACAATTAAGGAAAAACTGATTGATTTATATCAAAAGAAAATTAAAGATAATCCATTATATTGGTGATATAAGTCGTAATAAAGCCAATTCAAGTGTTGCTTGATGTCAGAAAGTGATATCTCAAGTATCAATTGGTAGGCTTTTCTTTTAATGAATAGAAGAAGATTTCACTAAAAATGAAACAAAATTAATATTTCATACTATAATAGTAATATTAGCATCATAGGAGGGTTTTTATGGGAACATTGATTAATGTAGCTGCAATTATAGTTGCAAGCATTTTAGGTGTCATTTTCAAAAAAGGATTGCCTGAAAAGATTCAAAAAAGTATCATGCTGGTGTTAGGTTTAGGATTAGCAGCTGTATCTTTAGGTTGGTTTTTACAAGAATTCTTCAATGTTGAAGGAACATCCTTAGGAACTTCAAGAGAATTACTAATTATTGTTTCACTAGTCTTAGGTATGTTGATTGGTGAATGGATTGATATTGATAAAAGATTGAATAACTTGGCTCAAAACATTGAGAAAAAGTACAAATTACCTCCATTAGCTAAAGGATTTATTGCAGCTACTTTGATATTTTGTGTTGGAGCAATGACAATCATTGGTCCAATAAACGATGCTCTTTTAAATGATCAAACAGTTCTAATCATAAAAAGTGCTCTAGATTTTGTTACTGCGCTCATCTTAGCATCCATTTTTGGCATAGGCGTCATTTTCTCAGCTATAAGCGTACTCGTTGTTCAAGGGAGTATCTATTTACTGGCTTCTATTGCTGGTGATTTCCTACCAAATGATATGAGAAGTGCTATATTAATGGTTGGGTCTATATTACTTATAGCTATTGGTATTAACTTTATGGAACTTAAAAAGATTAAGGTTGCAAATATGCTTCCAGCTCTCTTTGTTCCAATTGTTTATTATTTAATCATATCTTTATTTTAGATGATAGGAAGAGGAAAATCATGATTAAGTGTAAAATTTGTGGAAATGATACGATTTCCTATGAACACCCTAAATCTCATATTTTATTTCACGAATGTAAAAATTGCGAATTCATTTTTAAAGATGAAAAACATTACATCTCAGAACTAGATGAGATTCGCAATTATGATTTACATAATAATAGTATTGAAGATGTAGGTTATGTGAATTATTTAACAGACTTCATTGAGTCCGCTGTTATGCCCTTTATTAAACAAGGGAAGGTATTGGATTATGGTAGTGGACCAAATCCTGTGTTAGCTCAAATACTAAAAACCACTTATAAATTTGATGTTGATATCTATGACTTATATTATGCAACTGATAAAGTATACGAAAACAAAACCTACGATTTAATCACTTCAACAGAAGTCGTTGAACATATAGGAACTCCATTAGAAGCATTCGACCTATTTCAGAAACATTTAAAATCAAATGGCATATTAAGTATCATGACTCTTTTTCACCCTAAAAATAGAGATTTGTTTTTTGACTGGCATTATATTAGAGAAGTAACTCATATTTCTTTCTTCACACCTAAAACACTTAGGGTTATTGCTCATCTCAATCATCTCAAGTTAATTGATACAAACGATTATCGTTATGCAGTTTTTCTAAAAATATAATCTATATATAGTCTACAGATGTTAGGGAATATGGCTATATAGGGCTTTACTTAGTGATTATTATTGTTGATTTATGGCATTCGTGGTTATTTCAATAATCCAAATGACCACGGTTAATCCGTATTTTTTAAAGCAAATTGACTTACAAAAAAATGACAAGAGTTTTTTATTTTCTATCTAAAATCATGTATTATAATAAAGAGGTGCTCAAATGAATAAAGTTGCTGTCGTTACAGGTGCTACATCTGGTATTGGAAAAGCAGTAGTTGAACTATTGTTAAAAGAAAATATTAATGTGATTGGTCTTGGAAGAAGTATTGAAAAGATAGATAAAGCTAAACATGATTTTGCACATTTGACATCAAATGCGAATCTCGACTTTATTTTAGGTGACCTTGCTGATCATAGACAAACCACTTTAGCTTGCATGCACATTGGTGAATTTATTAAACAAAAATATGATGGAAAAATAGATATATTAATGAATATTGCAGGCATAGTTAGTTCAGGTTACCAGGAGAATGAAGATGGAAACGAAGTTACTTTTGCGATTAATCATTTAGCTGTGTTTTTAGTAACATACAATATGGTTCCTTATTTAAGGAAAAGTAGTGATTCAAGAGTACTTGTTGTAAGTTCCCTATCTCATTATTGGGCATCTATTAATTGGAAGAATATCCAATCAAGAAAGTTATATAATATTTTAAAGGGCTATAAAAGATCGAAACTCTATAACGTCCTTTTTGTCAAAGAATTCTCAAGACGCTTCAATGATATTAAAATTTATGCGATAGATCCTGGATTAGTGAAAACTGATTTAGGGCTTAAGAGGACAACTGGTTTAGCATTTATGATATGGAATTCAAGGATGAATAAAGGAAAGAATCCTTTATTTCCAGCAGGATTCATGATTGATGTTGCTACTAAACCTGAGTATTTATCACAATCAGGACTTTATATTAAAAAAGGTGTTGCTATTGAATCAAGCAAAATATCTTATAGATTAGACTATGCACGCAAATTATGGGCTTATTCAGAAGAAATATCACATGTTAAATTTGAATGAATTGAATTCTTTTCTTCAATGTTTTGGTATAATATAAGGTGTCGGTATCGAGGTGACATCCTAAATGAAAACGATAGAATTATTAGCACCATCGGGTAACCTAGATTCACTTATAGGTGCAATAAATGCTGGAGCAAATGCTGTTTATTTAGCTGGGAAAAGATTTGGCGCCAGAGCATTTTCCAATAATTTCGATGATGAAAATCTAATAGATGCTATACACTACGCACATTTGCGTGGTGTTTTTGTGTACGTTACGATTAATACTTTAATATTTGATGATGAAGTTGATGAACTTATCAAATTTACAGATATGCTTGTCAAACATCATGTAGATGCTCTAATCATTCAGGATTTTGGAATGATTGATTTGCTTTCTAAAAGATACCCCAAAATAGACATTCATGCATCGACACAAATGAACGTTCATAATATCAATCAAGCGAAAATATTAAAAGAATTAGGTGTCAAGCGCATCGTAATGGCAAGAGAAACACCTTTGACTACAATTAGACAAATTAAGAAGACAATGGATATTGAAGTGGAAGTTTTTGTTCATGGCGCATTATGCGTGAGTTATTCAGGGAATTGTTTAATGAGTTCGATGCAAGGTGGTAGATCAGGTAATCGAGGACAATGTGCTCAGCCTTGTAGACTACCATATAGATTATTTAAAGATGATCAATCGATTTCTGATCAAAGTTATTTATTATCAACAAAAGATTTGATGACAATTGAATATATTGATCAACTCATAGAATCTGGTGTAGATTCGCTCAAAATAGAAGGTAGAATGAGAAAAGCAGAATATGTTGTGCAATCCGTACTTTCTTATCGCAAAGCAATCAATTCTTATCATAAGAAACAAAAAATGAGCTTTCAAGAAGAAGTGAATCGACTAAAACGTGTCTTCAATAGAGAATACACAAAAGGCTATATAATGAGCGAGGAACCGAATCAAATCAATAATAATTTCAGACCTAATCATCTTGGAGTACCTATAGGAACAGTCATAAATTACCAAAACAATAGGGCAACAATTCAATTATCTGATAGCCTTGAAGTCAAAGATGGATTTAGGATTATTGGAGAATCAGATTTTGGTGATCAAGTCTCAAGAATCATTTCAAGAAATAAGATAGTTAAGCACGCAGATGCTCAAGAAATCATTCAATTAGATGTTCCTGAATTCGTTTCTAAAGGATCCTTAGTTGTGAAAACTTTAGATTATGAATTAGAAAAAAGTTTATCACTCTTTTTAAATGATACATATAAAGCGGTTGGGCTTTCATGTGAAGTGTATGCATTCATCAATCAACCAATAAAATTAATCATTTCAGATGATACACATCAAGTAACTCTGCATTCTGAGGGCATTATTGAACGCGCGATGCATACACCGGTAATTGAAAACAAAATTATTGAGCAAATATCCAAATTGGGACAAACACCGTTTTATTTTAATCCGCTTAAGGTTAAAACTGATAATGAGTGTTTCATACCGCTTAGATTGCTTAATGAGTTAAGAAGACAAGCTATCGAAGAAATATCTCTTTTAAGAATAAAAAGAGAAGAGCCAGTGATTATAAAGGATACTGATTTAGGCCAATCAAGTTTTAAACAGAACTCATTTCAACTTATTGCTAATGTTACAAATGAAGAACAATTGAGCGCTGTAAAGGAAAAGAAGATTAAAACAATCTATTATAATGATAATTTAATAATCAAAAATGATTTTAACTTTGATTTGATACCCGTATTAAAAAGAATAGAGTTTCATCCTAAATTAATTACAAATAAAACAAGTGTAATTGACGAAATCGGAAGTCTTTTTGGACATAAAAATGAAATGATAAGCAACACTTTTTTAAATGTGACAAACATTTATACTGCGCATTTATTATCGAAATATCATGTTTCTCGGATTACTTTATCACCCGAACTATCAAGAGAGCGACTTATAGCCTTTGCAGATAATTATAAGAAAAGATTTTTACAGTATCCAAATTTGGAACTCGTAGTCTATGGACGAATAGACCTAATGATTTCAAAATATTGTCCAATAGCAAAAACATATAAAACAAGAGTGAATTGTCATCTTTGTGAGATGAATCAGTATTATCTTCAAAATCGGTTAGGTTCGAAATTTCCACTTGTTAATGATGGGAACTGCAATATTCGGGTTTTAAATTCTAAACCGCTCAATTTAATCGAATACATAGATGAACTGCGTTTGGCAAATATTAACACGATTAGATTAGATTTCACAACAGAAAAATACCATGATGTAACACATTTGATCAAAACTTATCAGCAAGTCTTGAATGGTGGTAAAATGTTACTGAATTCAGAAGAATTCACAAAAGGTAGATACTTAAGATAGGATGATATTAATGAATGAAGAGAAAAAAATAACGATAGGATTATTCATCGATGTCTTTTATCCAATGGTGGATGGGGTAGTCGTAGTTGTAGATAATTATGCTAGACAATTATCTCAAAAAGCTAATGTGATTGTATTTGCACCTGGTGCAAGAGATCGCAAGTATAAAGGTGAATTTCCATATCAAGTGATTCGCAGCAGATATATTAAGGTACCTTTTACGGATTACGATATGTCTATACCGTTTTTCGATTTTAGATTTCGAAGAAGATTAAAAAAAACAAATCTTGATATTGTTCACATACATTCCCCTTTTCTCATAGGTAAAGCGGGTATTGCATATGCAAAAAAACATAATGTGCCCGTGATTGCTACATTGCATAGTCAATTTAAGAAAGATTTTTATGAAAGAACTAAAAGTCAAATTTTAACCAATATCGCAATTAAAGAGATTATGAGAACATTTAATCAATGTGATGAATGCTACGCAGTTAACCATAAGGTTGCAGAAATATTCCATGAATATGGACTTTCTCGGGAACCAAAGGTTCAATTGAATGCAACCGACTTAATGCCATTTGAAGACTTGAAAGAGATCGATAAGCTCAAGAAAAAATATGAGATTAAAGCTGACGAAAAAGTATTTTTATATGTGGGTAGATTAGATGTTTTGAAGAATCTCAAATTTACAATTCAAGCATTATATCGATTAAGATTGAAACATTATAAGTTTAAAATGATTTTTGTAGGTTCTGGTCCATATGAGCAAGAAATGAAACAACAAATTAAAAAGTCTGGATTAACTGACTTTGTTCATTTCACAGGGAAAATTAATGATCGAAAGGTGCTGGCTTGTCATTATAGACTTGCTCAACTATTTCTTTTCCCATCACTTTATGACTCGAGTTCTTTGGTTCAGATTGAAGCTGCAAGTCAAAAAACACCAACATTATTTTTAAGAGATGCTGCTACGGCAGATACGATAACTGAAAATGTGAATGGCTACTTATCGGAAGCCGATTCAAATCTATATGCTCAAAAAATCATTGAGATTATGGATAATACAAAATTATACAATAAGGTTGCTAAGCAAGCATATAAAGATCTATATGTAACTTGGAAGGATACAACCAAACAAGTTTACGCGAATTATCTAAAATTGATTATTTCAAGATTAAAAGAAGAACAAAATAATAAAGAATAAGAAGCGCACCTTGCGCTTTTTTTTTGTGTGTGTTGATAACTTTAATTAATGATGTATAATAATATTACACTAAAAAACGATTGTAAGAATTATGGAGGTTCGAATGATGGGAAAATATAAAGAAGAAAACAGAATGAATGATACCAAACGGTTTGACGTTGTTGTAGAAAGATTATCATTAAGAGGAGCGGAGCTTAAGGATATTGCTCAAATAACACTTGACTTGCAAATTAAATATTTACCAAATCTAACATTTGAGTTATGTTATGAACATGTCGAAAAGGTTGTGATGAAAAGAGAAGTTCAAAATGCCATTTTAACTGGATTAGAACTTGATGAATTAGCGGAAAAAGGGTTGTTGTCTGAACCACTTGCATCAATGCTTCTATCTGATTATGGATTATATGGGATTGATGAAGTTCTTGCATTAGCAATAGTAAATGTTTATGGATCAATTGGATTTACTAATTTTGGTTATGTTGATAAAACGAAGCCTGGAATTATTGGAATTTTAGATGCTGAAGGAAAAAAAGAAAATAAGTGTAATACGTTTTTAGATGATATTGTAGGAGCAATAGCTGCGGCAGCAGCAAGTTCAATTGCACATCGATTTACTGAATAGAAATGAGGGCAACCTCATTTTTTATTTATTAATTAGCCACATCATTATTAGAATTTTTAAGGCAATTGAGAAAAAATATGATTTTATTGAAAACCCAATATTAGTACATAAGTGTTTTTTTGTTTTAACTGCGTTCTAATTACGAACTTATACTCATTAAAATCTTTAATAATTTTGAAAATTTATGTAAACTTAATATAGTGTAATCATATTATAAGTTATAATAGATATATAAACTGTTTGAAAGGATCCTTACATGTCCAAAATAAGTGAACAAATACACGTTAATCAGACACCATTAAAATCTGTAGAAGATTTACTTTTGGATGTTGTCATGCGCTTTTCTAATATGACTTTAGAAAACTTTGATCATAAAATTCAAAGTATTTTTGAACTTGTTGGAAAGTATTTTGATATAAGCTGGGTTTGTTTGTATCAATATCATTCGGATACTCAAACAATAGATAATACAAATGAATGGCTTAATATCAATGTCACATCTAAAATAGCTAACATACAAAATACTCGGGTAACTGCCTTAAGTGATAATTTTTCGGATAAACATACAAAGGGTGAAGCTGTAATCTTGGATGATGTTAAGAAGATGGGAAAAGATAATGCTCTTTCACATGCTTTGATTTCTCAAGGTATTTCATCTCTTGCAAGCGAGTCTATCATTCGTGATGGAAAATTATATGGATATGTAAGCTTTGAGCAGAATAAAACACATGTGTGGAATGATTCTGAAAAGTTAGTTTTAAAAATTATTGCTCAACTCATCAGCACAGGGCAAATTCAATTGGAGTCTCAATTTAGCACAAATGAATTAGAAAGAAAAATTACTTTAAATAATAAATTACAAGGCGAATTTTTATATAAGATGAGCCATGATATAAGAACACCTCTAGGTGGTATTTATAATGCGATATATCTTTTGAATTCGACGAATCTTAGTATTGAACAAAAAGATTTTTTAGAAATTGGTCAAGCTTCTGCAGACGTCATGTCAAGTATTATTGATGGTGTGCTTGATATTTCAAAGATTGAAACTGGTAGTATGGAATTGTTCCATGATTTATTTAATCTTGAAGAAGAACTTATCCGTGTTTATAGAGTAGAAAAAGGATTTGCTGCTGAAAAAGGTTTAGACTTTATATTTGATTATGATTATGGAATCAAACATGATTTGATTGGAGACTATCATAAACTAAGACAAATCATGCTGAATATCTTGAGTAATGCGATTAAATATACAGAACATGGATTTATCAATATTTCAACAAAACATATCCAATTAGATGGAAAAATAATGGTTGAGATTAGTGTTTCAGATAGTGGGGTAGGTATAAAAAATGACGAACTCCTCACCTTAAAGGAAGTATTTATTACATCTGATCATTCAGACTTTGATAAATTTAGGAATATTGGTTTTGGGTTATCAGTCAGTTATGAACTTATTAAGTTAATGGGTGGACATCTTGAAATTGAGAGTGAACCTGAAAAAGGTAGTACTTTTAAAATAGTTCTACCATTTGATATCGGATCATCAATTGAATACCCTTTTTCAAAACAATATAAAGCGTTACTTGTTTCTGACGAATTACCATATAACTCAATAAAATTATTAGATTCAATGGGAATCAAAGGTTACAGTCTCCAAACAATAAAGGATCAAAAATGCAATTTAATATTTCTTGATAAAGAAATAAATGATGAGAACTCAATTGCTAAACTAAAAGAAAAATATGGAAGCAATCATGCCTACATTATTTCTATATACCCATATGATCAAAAGAAACTTAATTCAATCAATCTATTTATGGAGTATCCAGTCTCTAGAAGAACACTTCATCAAAGATTGACAAGCATTACGAATATTTATGTTGAAGAAATGTCAGATGATTTTTCAAATCAAGCTGTTCTTAATGGGAATGCATTGATTGTTGACGATAATAGATTAAATCGAATTGCATTGGAAAGCATCTTAACTAAAGAAGGTATGACTTCAAAATCAGTGAGTAGTGGATTAAAGGCGATTGAAGCTGTTAAAAACGAATCTTTTGATATTGTTTTAATGGATGTTCAAATGCCAGATATGGATGGTATGGAAACAACAAGAAGAATAAGAAGCCTTGGAAAAAATTATGAATCATTACCAATCATAGCAGTAACAGCTAATTCATTTTTAAGTGATTATGATTTTATGAAGTCGTCATTGATGAATGATATCATTTTAAAACCTATACGTGTAAAAAATTTAAACCGTATTTTAAGAAAATATATTAAGGCAACAGCGACGATACAAATTCCTAACGAACTATTCGTATTCGATCAAAAAGATTTTGAAATAAGATTCGAAGGCAGTTTGGATATAGCTGATGAAGTTATTGAGTCCTTCTTAATTGAATACCACAAAGATCTTGAAAAAATCAAAATAGCTGTTAGTGAAAGTGATTCAAAGAAGATTATTGAAGCAACACATTATTTTAAGGGCTCATGCTCTTATCTAAGCGGTAAAAGAACTGTTTGGTTATTAAGCTATATGATTAATGCGGCTAAAAAACATTCTTTAGACATGATGCAGATGTGTTATGAACTGCTAGAAAAAGAAATAGTGCTGTTACTGATTGAAATAGATAAATATAGAAAATTGAACAATCTTGTAAACTAGTAAAATAATAATTAACAAGTAATACTCTCAAGTGTTACTTGTTTTTTTATATATAAAATATGATAAACTAGCAGTGGGTGATTTTATGATAAAAAAAGAAGATTTGAAAAAGAAATTAACACCAATTCAATTTCATGTAACACAAGAAAATGGTACTGAAAGAGCTTTTGAGAATTCATATTGGGATTCACATGAACAAGGCCTTTATGTTGATATTGTTTCAGGAGAACCCCTATTCACATCATTAGATAAGTTTGATAGTAGTTGTGGATGGCCAAGTTTCGCTAAGCCAGTTGAAAAACTGACGAATAAATATGATGAAGCTTTTGGGATGCATCGAACTGAAGTTAGAAGCAAACAAGCGGATAGTCACTTGGGACACCTGTTTACAGATGGTCCATTAGAACTTGGTGGATTGAGATATTGTATTAATTCTGCAGCATTAAAGTTCATTCCTGTTGACCGATTGGAAAAAGAAGGTTATTCAAAGTATTTATCTTTATTTAAGAAATAGGAGATTTAATGAATAAATACGATATTGATCATGAACTGAATATCTTAAAACCACTTAAGTTTACTAAATATACGAACTCGAGACGTTTTCTTGCGAATTTGGTTTTTAAAATTTCAATGTTTTTCACTAAACCAAAAAAAGGTATTCGCGAGAAAAGATTTGTTTTTCGTGGTTATCAACATCAAAAAGTGAAACTATCAGTTTATGAGTTGAAAGATCAGATAGGCAAAGCACCAGGACTACTTTACATTCATGGGGGTGGTTTTCAAATTCAAGGAACACCCGTTCATGAGCATCTTGTTGCTAATATCATGAAAGAAACAAAACAAAAAACGGTTTATGTTGATTATAGACTTGCACCAAAATATTCATTTCCGACAGCTTTAGAAGATTGCTATCATGCTTTGCTTTGGATGGTTGAACATGCGGATTTTCTCAATATTGATATCAGTAATATCTCCATTGCCGGAGATAGCGCTGGTGGGAATCTTGCAACTGCTGTTGCATTGCTATCGAGAGATCGCAAAGGTCCAAAGATTCAAAGACAAATGTTACTATATCCTGTAATTGATCAGGAACAAAAAACTAAATCAATGCTTGAATATGATGATGTACCGATGTGGAATTCCTTACTCAATAAAAATATGTGGGAAGTTTACTTAAAAAATGGAGATTTTGGGATGATTCAATATGCATCTCCATCATATGCTGATTTAAAAGGATTACCAGATACATATATTGAGACTGCTGATTATGATTGTTTAAGAGACGAGGGGATTTTGTATGCTAAAAGACTCAAAGCAGAAGGTATAAGAGTTGTTGAACACCATACAAAGCATACGGTCCATGGATATGATGCAGTTTTTTATAGCAGGTTGGTAAAAAATCTAACTAAGGAAAGAATATATTTTTTGAGAGGAAAAATTAATGAAAAAAATAAATCTTAAATCTTGGGATAGAATCGAGGTATATACTTTTTTTAAGGATTTGGATATACCAAGATATTTAGTAACTGTAGAGCTTGATATGACGCAATTCATCCAGAAGGTTAAAGAAAGGAAAGATTCATTCTACTTATCCTTTATATTTTTAGTTATGCAAGAAGTAAATAAAATAGAAAATTTTCTATATAGAATTGTGAAAGACGATGTTTACTTGTTGGAATCCTCACATCCATCATTCACAGATAGTATTGGGAGTTCCGATCTATTTAAGTTTGTTACCGTTGATTTAGAACACGATTTAGAGACATTTCTAGTCAAAGCAAAACAAAAATCAAAGGATCAAGGTAACAAGTTTATTGATTACAATGAAGAACAGCGTATTGATCTTGTTTATATTACTTCATTTCCTTGGGCTAAATATACATCTGTTACTCATGCTCATAATATAGATAATAAAGATTCAGTCCCAAGAATTTCATGGGGAAAGTATGAAAATGAAAATGGGAAACTAATGATGCCACTTTCAATCGAAGTGCATCATGCTTTAGTTGATGGCTCACATGTTGGAAAACTCATTCAGAATATACAAAAGGCACTCAATAAATAAAAAAAGGCGGATGCCTTTTTATTTTGCCAAATATGATTGGACTGTATTTTATAATAATTCAACTCGTCCATCTTTATTTTTATCATAATATGCTTTATTCGCTCAACCTCATAACTTCAATAATTTCTATAACCTGATGAACTTAAAACACTGGATTTTTAGAATATTAATTTGATTATAATAACTTAATATGCACGTGATTATTGATGCAATTTTTCGAATATATATTTATTTTATATTCCATTTAATTAACCTGTTTCATATACATATTATAGACCTTTATGTTACGGCAAAGTCAAGAGGAAATACGAAAAATATATAATATATAAATTATATGATATTATCATATACATCTTAATCGCGAAGTGTTATAATACTTATGTAAGCGCTTTTAGAAAATTGAAGGGAGATTAACATGAGCGATTTTAAACACTTTGACTACATGGAAAAACACAGGTATGAACAGATAGTTTATTTTTATGATAGGACTACTGGTTTAAAGGGTATTACATGCATTCACAACACAACGTTGGGGCCAGCCCTTGGTGGCACTAGACTTTGGAAGTATGAATGTGAATCAGATGCAATCTTAGACTGCTTAAGACTTGCAAGAGGTATGACGTATAAAGCTGCAGCTGCTGGTCTAAATCTTGGTGGTGGAAAAACCGTCTTAATTGGAGATGTAGATGTAGTAAAGAACGAAGGTTATTTTAGAGCTTTAGGGCGTTATGTTCAAAGTTTAAATGGTCGTTACATCACAGCAGAAGATGTTAACACTAGTACAAAAGATATGGACTATGTCAGTATGGAAACTGACTATGTTGTTGGATTAGAGGGTAAATCGGGTAATCCATCTCCAATGACATCACTTGGCGCATTTCATGGTATTCGCGCAGCACTACAATATAAGTTTGGTGACGAAGATATTTCTAAATATTCATTTGCTGTTCAAGGCGCAGGTCAAACTGGATACTATTTGATTAAGAAACTAATTGAAATGAAAGCTAAGAAAATTTATTTTTCTGAAATTAATGAAAAACACATTAAGCGTTTGAAGAAAGAACATCCAGATGTTATATGTGTTGATCCTAAAGATATATACGGACTTGATGTGGATGTGTTCTCCCCATGTGCATTAGGTGCATCCTTAAATGATGAAACAATTCCTCAAATTAAAGCAAAAGTTATTGCAGGTACTGCAAATAACGTATTAGAAGAGGAGGATATTCATGGTAATATGATTAAAAATATGGATATTTTGTATGCTCCTGACTTTGTTATTAACGCAGGGGGCTTAATTAATGTATATCATGAATTAAAAGAATACAATATTGGTCGCGCTACAAGAGACATAGAAAAGATCTATGATCGTTTGCTAGAAATATTCCAAATTGCCGATCGCGAAAATATTCATACTCAACTTGCTGCAAAAGTATTTGCTAAAAAACGTATTGAAACAATCAACAACATTCAAGATAACTATATAAAAAGATAGGGAGTGATGGCGTGAAAAAAGGAAAATTGACATTTAATGATGAATTCTGCAAAGGATGCGAATTATGCGTATCTTTTTGCCCAGTCAATATTTTATATTTAGATAAAGATCGTATAAATTCAAGTGGTTATCATCTTATCTCTGTTACTGATATGGATAAATGCATAGGTTGTGCTTCATGCGCAATCATATGTCCGGATTCTGTCATCAAAGTGGAGGTGTTTGAAGATGAGTAAAGTATTGATGAAGGGAAACGAAGCTATTGCAAGATCGGCTATATTAGCAGGATTAGATGCATTCTTTGGTTATCCTATTACACCGCAAAATGAAATTCCAGAGTATTTATCAAAACTGATGAAAGAAGCAGGAAAGATATTTGTTCAGGCTGAATCAGAAGTTGCAGCAATTAATATGGTTTATGGTGCTGCTGGAGCAGGTGCCAGAGTCATGACATCATCATCTTCAGTGGGTATAGCTCTAAAACAAGAAGGTATTAGTTATATTGCAGGAGCTGAACTGCCATGTGTTATCGTTTCGGTAATGAGAGCAGGTCCAGGTTTAGGTGGTATTCAACCTTCACAAGGAGACTATTATCAAGCAACTCGTGGTGGAGGAAATGGTGATTATCATGTTGTTGTATTAGCACCTGAATCCATTCAAGAAACCGTAGATATTATGAAGCAAGCTTTTGATATTGCCGATATTTATAGAAATCCAGTAATGGTATTAGTCGATGGATTAATTGGTCAAATGATGGAATCAGTTGATTTAGATAAACCCATCAAAAAGCGACATATAGAGCCAAAAACCTTTATTACAAATGGTACAGATTATCATAAGGGAAGAAATATAGTTAATAGTTTAGGATTAGATCCTGTATACTTGGAACAACATAATTTAGCATTACAAAGAAAATATAATGAGATTAGAAAACATGAAGTTCAATATGAAATGGTGAACATGGATCATGCAGAATATGTGATTGTAGCGTATGGTACAGTTGCTCGAATCGTTAGATCAGCAATAGATTCACTATCTAAAATGAACATCAATGTGGGACTTATTCGCCCAATATCATTATGGCCATATCCTAAAAAAGCATTTGATCTAATACCGGAAACCTGCAAAGGTATTTTGGTTGTGGAAATGAGTTTAGGTCAAATGTTAGACGATGTGCTTATTTCAAATAAAGATAGATATAAAGTTGGTTTCTATGGTAGATCTGGTGGTATGGTTCCAGATCCTGATGAAATAGTCGAGGCCATTCTTCATTTTGATGAAAAGGTGGTGGACTAGATGGTTAAATATGAACGTTCAAAAGGATTAACGGATCTCCGTACCCATTATTGTCCTGGTTGTACACATGGTATGATTCATAAATTAGTTGCCGAAGTTTTAGATGAATTAGGCCTTTTAGGTAAAACTGTTGGGATAGCATCTGTTGGTTGTTCAGTATTTAGTTATGATTATATCAATACTGATTTTCAACAAGCTCCACATGGTAGAGCATGTGCAACAGCAACAGGTATAAAGAGAGTTTTACCAGATCGAATTGTTTTTACTTATCAAGGCGATGGCGATTTAGCTTCTATTGGTTTGGCAGAATCGATGCATGCTGCAAATCGTGGTGAAAATATTACAGTTATTATGGTAAACAATGCTACATATGGGATGACTGGTGGCCAAATGGCTCCAACATCACTTATTGGTCAAAAAACGACTACATCTCAAGAAGGAAGAATAAAAGCACAACATGGTAGTCCGATGAAAGTATCAGAGATTTTTGCACAAATTGAAGGTGCAGCGTACATAGAAAGAACTTCCATGCACGATATCGCGCATGTTAGAAAAACGAAGAAGGCTATTAAAAAAGCTTTCACATATCAAATGGAAAACAAAGGATTTACACTTATTGAAGTGGTTTCAACTTGCCCAGTTAATTGGAAGATGAAGCCAAGAGAAGCATTAGATTGGTCAAAAGAACATATGCTTCCGATTTTCCCATTAGGTGTCTATAAGGATGTGATGAAACCATGATCAGAACAATCAGAATTTCAGGATTTGGTGGTCAAGGTGTTATGTTAACAGGGCAATTACTTGCTCATGCAGCAAACGAACAAGGCCTATATAGTTTGTGGGTGCCAACATATGGCCCTGAAACTAGAGGAGGAACTGCTAATTGCTCAATTACAGTGAGTGATCAACCAATTTATTCTCCAGTTTTCTCAAAGTCAGATGATTTACTCATATTTAATGAGCCTTCACTTTCGAAGTTTGGGAAAAACGTTAAAGATGGTGGTAATCTGTTCTATAATTCATCTTTAATTAAACATGATGTCAAATATGATCATGTAAACGTCTTTCCAGTACCTATGAGTGAACTTGCTATTTCACTTGAAATGCTGCAAGTTGCTAATATGGTTATGTTAGGTGCATATTTAAAAAAGGTTGATTTGTTCAAAGAAGAAGTGATTTTAGAATCATTAAAACATTTTCTTGGAGCAAAAAAGGTTGGTTTATTACCAATAAATCAGAAAGCAATAGCCTTGGGATTTAAATCTATTTAATCTTTAAGATCCAATTGAAATATAATTGGATCTTTTTTCGTATATGTTTCATATCTTTAATAGATACAAGTCTTTATAGAAACAATTTTTTAGATAAGAAAAAACGTGATATAATATTTTTAAGTTAAATAAAAAATTAAAGATTAGGGTGAGAAGATGAAGCTTGATTATAAGAAGACGTTTTATATTGGTTTAGCATTCTTTATTATTACTATTTTTTGGCAAACTTACGATTCAATCATTACTAAAATATTGATTGATAAGTTTGGTTTAAATCAAACCTGGTCTGGTGTTGTTATGGCACTAGATAACGTATTAGCACTATTCATGTTACCTCTATTTGGCGCATTATCTGATAAATCAAATAGAAAACGTGGAAGACGCACACCATATGTTATTGTTGGAACGATTGTTGCTGCATTTGCATTTATGGGATTATCCTATATGGATAATGTTCAAACTGAAAGAATTAAGTCAACCGAAATTATTACGATGTATGAAGCAAATAATAATGACACGGTTGACAGACTAGAAATTGTTTACTGGAACACTTTGGTAAACGAAATGACGACTGAAAGAGAGGCTGCTTTAGCTGATGGAAGGATTGATCTAGCTGCTAAAGATAAATGGGAAGTAAAAGTTCTTGATCGAATCAATGTTATCATTGATGGAAGAACAACAGGGGATCTTGAAGTTAGTGATTTAGCGTTCTTAGATGGTTATTATAATGTTTATTTAAGTAGTTTAGCTTGGGAAGTTACAGCTCAAAATCCAGCTAATTTTATAATCTTTGTTGCGGTATTATTAGTTGCTTTAGTTTTCATGTCCATCTTTAGATCACCTGCGGTATCACTTATGCCGGATGTCACCATGAAACCTCTTAGAAGTAAAGCGAATGCTGTTATTAACCTAATGGGAGCTGCTGCGGGGGTAACTTCACTGGTTATCTTGACTTTATATGGATTAGGCGGGAAATCTTACGTTCATTACACGATGGCTTTTGTAACTGTCGGTGTCGTGATGCTGATTGTACTAGGAATCTTCTTATGGAAGGTCAAAGAGCCTAAACTTGTAGAAGAGCGCATTGCAGATGACGTCAAATGGGGATTATCAGAAGATGAAGAAGATGTTCATGATATGCATGAGCTTCCAAGAGATAAAAAGATTTCTCTATATTTGATTTTATTTTCAGTATTCTTATGGTTTATGGGGTATAACGCAGTCATGACTAAGGTTTCTGATTATGCGCCTAAAATTCTTCAATTATCGTCCTTTACAATTCCTTTATTGATTGCTAATGTAACTGCAATTATTGCATTCATTCCTATTGGTATTCTATCAACTAGATTCGGAAGAAGAAAAATGATTTTATTGGGTATTGTATTATTGACATTATGTTTTGGATCTGTATATTTTTTAAACCAAGATACAGGTTGGATAATGTATATCGTCTTTGGTTTAACTGGAATAGGCTGGGCAACAATTAACGTAAATTCATACCCGATGGTTGTTGAATTAGCCAAAGGCTCAAATGTAGGTAGATATACAGGGTATTACTATTCATTTTCGATGGCTGCACAAATTTTAACACCGATTTTATCTGGTATTTTAATGGATGTATTCCATCAAAAAATGTTATTCCCATATGCAACATTCTTTGTTGCTCTGGCATTCATAACAATGTATTTCACTAAACATGGCGATTCAAAAGCAGGAAAGAAGACAATTCTTGAAAGCTTCGATGTGGACATGGATTAATCAAAATTACAATATTAAAAAACTAAAGGTTTCGCAGGTAATAATTAATTTTTGAATATAGGGTATTCAGCATAATTTGCTTAATACCCTTTTTATTTATTCTAAATATATATAGACACGAAATCTTATTTCGAATGAAAGTTTTTTTCGCATAATTGAAAGAAACGGCCAACTCTGATTATTTATAAGCACCATTGTTATTGTATAATGAGACTATAAATAAAACACCTTACTATATTTTGAGTGTGGAAGGAGCTATATGATTAAAAAAATAGGATTCATGGTAATCGCTTTACTATTGTCAACTCTTTTTAGTTGTGTAGAGATTATAGATACGAATCCCTTAGCTTTAAACCTAGATACAATCAACCTATCTTCTGAAAATAGAGGTGTTGAAATCCAATTGATTCTTGATGAAACAAAATTGACCGTCGACTCTACGAACATATTAACTTATGGGGTTATTTATCAACCTGGTGACGAAACAGACATGAAAGAATTGATATTCAATGATGATGCAATTATCATTGAGAACCAAGATTTGACAATGGTTATTTCCAATATTGATTCTGTTGATTATAACCAACAATTTTATTTTAGAATTTATTTTAAATATCTAGATGACAATAGTGAAGAACAGATTGTCTATTCAAATGAAACATTAAGTTTCAATCTGTATGAAATGGCATTAGAAGGCGATTCATCATATGCAGAAGAGATTCTATTTATTGTAGATAACGATGTTATCTCTGAAGTTGATTTTGATATGAATGTTACTGAGTATACAGTAAGTGCCACCTCAGTTACTTATGAAGTCTTAATGACAAAAGTTGATGAGGACATTCATATTACAGTTTCTCCTAATGATGGATATAGATTTACAAATCAGGTGACTCTCCTAATTAATGATGAACTTGTTAATGCATCTAAATATACTATTGAAAATCAACTATTAACTTATATTTTTACAGATCCTAACACAACTGATTTGGAATCTTATGTTGATGTTGCAGTTACTTTTAATCCAGATGGTGGTTTTTGGAGTCGTGATATCTTTGAAAATTTCACTCCTCAAACAGTTTTATCAGTCACTTCATTAAATGATACAACGGGTCTGACACTTTCACTTGCAGATTCCTCAGTTTCTACACTTAGATGGTTTTATAAACTCTTTATCAAATACAATGATTTGTATGATGCATATGAAATTGTTTATACAGATGCTGCTGCGGCAGCAATCAGTGATCTAGTTTTACCATCATATGATTATGTATTAGCGATTCACGATAATTGTTCAGATGTAGCTGCAGTAGATGCAATTTCAAATTATTCAAATGGATTAGACGAAATGCTATATATTATTTTTGATTCTGATATTTCATTATATACATCAGGTTCTATTCAAGCATCTTTCTATAGTGAAAGTAATCTATCAGTTCTCTATGAAGTTAGTATGAATGAAGCCGTAAGTCTTCCTATACCAAGTAAGCCAGAGTTTGAGTTTGTTGGTTGGAGTGATGGGGAAAGATTATTCAACTCATTTCCTAGATATCAAGTAAAAGATAGCACGCTTCAAATTACATATGTTGCAATATGGGAGGCTGAAGTAATGAGTGATGTAGAATTGTATTTAGCGAATCTTATGCCTGATGATGTAGCAGAAGATCTAACTTTACCAACTAATTATAGCGATTTTTCAATTTCTTGGGTTTCGAGTGAGCCAGAAATAATAAGTTCTACTGGTACATACAGTAGACCATATCAGGCAACAACCGTAAATTTGACAGCTACCATACAATCTTCAGGAGAAACGTTAGTTAAAATATTCACAATAGAAGTTGCTGGATATAAATCATTAGCTGCTCCAATAGCCTCAAGTTATATCTATAGAGATTATGGACTTGTTACCGATGCATTTTTTGATACATTAGATGTCATCAATTGTGCATTTATTAAAGCTGATGCATCAGGTGCATTATCAGGTTCGAGTGTCTTATCTAATATTAATTACTATATCATGCCTAAAGCTCGTGAAAGAGGAAATTGGGTTTTATTCTCAATTGCTCCTGATTCGGAATGGTCAACAATTGCTTCAAGTTCAACGAGAATCAATACGTTTGCTGATAATATTGTAGATATGATTAACTTATATGGTTTTGATGGTGTTGATATTGACTGGGAAACACCAACATCAACAGAAGCAACAAGATTTACTACAATGATGCAAGTAATCTATACAAAAGTAAAATCAAATAATCCAAATCATCTTGTTACAGCTGCCATTGCTGGAGGCATGTGGCAACCCCCAAGATACGATTTGCCTAATTCTCACCAATATCTTGATTTTATCAATATGATGACATATGGTATGGTATCTAATAATGGATATTATCAAAATGCATTATCAAAAAGCACAGTTTATGCCTCTGCAGCAAATAGTGCTGGTAGAACGTTGACCAGTTGCTCGATTGAAGAGAGTGTTGTTATATATAATTCATATGGTATTCCAAATAGTAAAATCATTGCTGGCGTCGCTTTTTATGGCATTAGACAAAATCGAACCTATGACTCAGCAACATCAACATATTCGAGCTGGGTGAATGGAGGATCAGTCTCATTTACGTCTATTACGAATATTTATTTAAATAATAGTAACTATCAGAACTATTATGACTCGAATGCTGGTGTTCCATATATCATTAGTAATGATGGCACAGCTTTTATCTCGTATGATAACCCTAGATCTATTGCAGCTAAGAGTGCCTATATTATTGATAACGGCCTAGCAGGAATGATGTATTGGGAAAATGGATTAGATTCGACTGGAACTCTACTATCAGCTATGGAAGTTGGACTCAAATAAAATATAAAATTAAACAAAAAGGCACTTCATCGAAGTGCCTTAAATTTTTGGCTCAAAGAATTCAAAAACTGTATTGTGATAGTGGCTTTTCACAAAATCATATTCCTTTTGTGATCGAGCAGCGTAGCTTATGACAGTAAGACCTTTTTTCATAAGTTTATCTAAATATTTATTTGGCATATCATAGATGCCGTAACTAACGAAATCTGGCTTAGTAAAGCGATTGAAGAATAACGATTTCATAAGGTATTTCGCTATAAAGTTCATCTTTTTATCATCTTTGAAATATTCAGAAATTTGTCCTCTGATGATTTCGGGGTGGTATTTTTTGAACCATGAAACAACTTTAGGATGAAATGAAAAAATTGCCCAAGCACCTTGATAATCTTGTATTGTTTTCATAAATGATTCACATAAGAATATGACGTCTCCATGAGGTTTGAGTTCTATCAAGAGAGGGACTTTTCCATTGATTATTTTTAATACCTGATCAAATTTAGGTATTTTTTCTTCAGTTTTTAATAACTTGAGATTTTTACATTCTTCATAGGTGACATCTCTTAATTCTCTATCATCATTACACATTCTTTTGAAATGATGGTCATGAAAAGCTAACACTGTCCCATCTTTTAATACATTGATATCAAGTTCGATTGAATATCCTTTTTCCAATGCTTTTGTGTATGATGCAATTGAGTTTTCTGGGACTGATAAATCAATGGAATGGAGTCCTCTATGAGCGATTAAATTATTTTGTATCCAGTTTAAATTTTTCATATATCCCCTAAGGCATAAGCCCATAAATAAGCATTCCTAAAATTGCAGAAAATAAAATGATTTTAATGGGAGACATCTTCTTATAAAAGATGGTTGCCACCCCTATAATAATAAGGATGATAAGACCTTTATAATTGAATCCTATAAAATTAAAAGTTAAGCTCTCAAAATCAATATTAGGTAATGCTGCATGAACGATCAATGCAACAGAAACACTTATGATCAATCCAATAACTACTGGTTTGAGACCCAGAAATACGCGGTTAACAATTTTACTTTCTAAGAATTTACTTCCAAGACTTGCTATAAGTAAAATAATAATAAATGAGGGAAGAGCAACACCTAAAGTGGTTGCAACTGCTCCAAGTAACGAAGCGCCTATCCCAATATGTTCAAACTGACTCATTCCAATAAATGTAGCCATATTGACAGCGACAGGACCAGGAGTTGATTCGCTAATTCCAATGAAATTATAAAGAATTTCAGCGGATATATAACCACCACCAACAAGTTCTGATTTAATCAGTGGAATCATAGCATATCCACCACCAAAAGTGAACAATCCTATTTTGAAAAACATCCAAAAGAGATTAAGCAGAGTGAGAAACATTTGCTTTCGCCTCCTTTAAATGAATCAGTGAACCATAGATAATACCTAAGATTGCACCGGCAATGAGTATGTATATGACGTTAAAACTAGTGAAAAGTGCAAACAGTAAGGATGCAACCAAAACAAGAATAGCGAATAGGTCAAAATGTATCTTTTTTGATAATTTAAGTGCTGCTTTAAAAATCAATATAGCGACACCTGCTTGAATACCTTTAAAAGCATAAGCAACCCAAGTTAATTGTTGGAATTGGACAATAAATAATGAAATAATCGATATGATGATAAAAGAAGGAATGATAACTCCTAATGTTGCGACGCAACTTCCTTTAAATCCTGCTATTTTATAACCAATGAAGGTTGCAGAATTAATAGAGAGAACACCGGGGGTAGATTCTGAAATAACGAGTATTTTTAAAATATCATCATCATCTGCCCATTGTTTTTTTTCAACAATCTCTTTACGCATGATTGGCATCATTGCATACCCACCACCGAAGGTAAGTGCACCAATTTTCAAGAAAGTAGTAAAGAGATTGAACAAATTGTGTTGTTTTTTCATCTTGACACCTCACCAAATAATTATAGCATAAAAGATGTTTAGAGTTAACATTGTATGTTATAATACTTTTGCAAAGGATGGATAACAAATGAGAAAACTAAGATTAATCATATTATTAATAATTTTCGCACTCGTTTTATTTGGATGCGATACGAATTCAACGCCAAACGATTTAGTAGCTCCAAACCTTATAGGAACAAAAAATATAATTCATTATATTGGTTCAGCTGATACAGATTATTTAGAGGGCATTAGTGCTGAAGATTCTACTGATGGTGATGTAACAAGCTTGATTATTGTTGATGATGATGAAGTTGATTTAACAGCTGTTGGGATTTATAACTTAACGTATATTGCATCTGATAAAGACGGAAACAAAAATTCAGTAACAATCCAACTCACTGTTATAGATTTAGAACAAAACCAAAGTCCAGATTATTTGAATATATTTTATATCAATGACCTTCATGGTTCAATTCTTGAAGATGATGATGATGATCAAATGGGATTGTCAAAAATTGCAAACGTGCTTTCATATGAGAATACAATAAGTCCATCTAACACTTTATTTATCGCAGGTGGAGATATTTTACAAGGGTCTTTACTATCCAATTATTTTAATGGATCTTCAACGATGGATATTATTAACAATATGCAACTTGAAGCATTTACAATTGGAAATCATGAATTTGACTGGGAAATTGACATTATCACTAATTTCAGAGATCCAAATTCAGATAGCCTTCAAGTTGATTTTCCATTATTAGGAGCAAACATCTTTTTAGATGGAACAACAACAAGACCAACTAATATTGATGCCTATACAATCATTGACAAGGGTGATTTAAAAATCGGTGTTATCGGTGTTGTTGGATTAGGGCTTGAAGATACCATTGCAACATCAAAAATTACAGGTTACTATTTTGATGATCCGGTATATTGGACAGCGCATTATGCAGAATATTTAAGAGATGTTGAAGAAGTTGATGTCGTTTTAGCTGTGATTCATGATAATGACCGAGGATATAATCAAGCAATGGGTAACCTAACAGGTAACCAAAGAATTGATGCTGTTTTTAATGGACACAGTCACTCAACTTATGTTCAGTATATAACAAGAACGGGTGCTAGAATGCCAGTTATACAATCTGGTTCGAATGGTACTAGTCTTGGTAAAGTCACACTTGAATTTAATGATATGAGACAAGTAAGTAATGCATTTGCTGAGAATTTAACTGAAATATCGGATGCAAGATTGAGGGAAACAAACAAATCGATCGATGCACTTATAGAAACATATGTCACACAGATACAACCATTGTTAGAAGACGAGATTATTGTATCAGGTGGATATATGTCGACTACTTCATTAACTTATTATATGGCAGAGCTGATACGGTTAGCATCAGATAGCGATATTGGATTTCATAATTCTGGTGGAACTAGAGCACCTTTAAATAGTGGCGAAAAAATAACGATTGCTACGCTTTATCAAATTTTTCCATTCGATAATAAGATTAAAACGGTTTATTTAAGTGGGGCAGAAATAAATGAATTTAAAGATAGTGACTACGGAAAATATTATAGCACTAGAGTTAATAACATGATTTTTGAAGATGATCAATTTTATAAAGCAGCTACGAATGATTATGTATTTGATTCAACAAGAAATCCTTTTGTTTACGGAACGGATATTGATGATACCGGCATTTTGGTTAGAGATATTTTGGAAACAGTCTTGAGAAATCAAAAAGCAGCTGGATATGATTCATTCTTGATATCGAATCCGATTGTTTTAGGGCAGATTTCATCATTAGAAATTGCTTTATATTTACCTAAGAAAAATTCATATAGTTCATTTTTATCAATGTAAAGGCTCTTTGAGCCTTTTTATTTGAATATAATACAGGTATCACTGGTATGTGATATAAAGATATGATAAAATAATAATATGCATTATGATAAAGGAGTATGAACATGCAAAATACAATGAATAACCAAGAAACCTTCAAAGCAGCATTTTTAGAAGGGCTAACTAAGACTTTCAGTGTTGATTTAAAGGATTCTACAATATATCAAAGATATACAATTCTCGCTACACTTCTTGAAAAAAGTCTAGAAGATGATTACGAAAAGACAAATGAGGTTGTTAGACAAAAAAACTTAAAAAAGACAATCTATTTTTCTATGGAATTTTTGATGGGGCGTTTGGTAACAAATAATCTTCAAAATAGTGGCCATTATGATGTTGTGAAAGCAGCATTCAAAGAAATGGGAATTGATTTAAATGAAGTTGAGCACGCAGAAAGTGATGCTGGCTTAGGGAATGGTGGGTTAGGTAGACTAGCTGCTTGTTTCTTAGATTCTGCAGCATCTTTAGGGTTACCATTATATGGAAATAGCTTACGTTATCAGCATGGATTTTTTATGCAGGAAATCAAAAATCACAAACAAGTTGAACATCCTGATCCATGGTTAAATGAGCCGTTTATATGGGAAACCAAGAAGGAAGATGAAGCAATTGATATCCCTTTATTTGGTTATGTTGAACACACACACTTAATCAATCCTGTTTGGATTAAGGCTGTACCTTATGATGTTAAAATTGTTGGAGATCAAAATCACATTGTTACTGCACTGAGATTATGGTCAACTGAACCAAGTGAGAAACATCAAGTACACGATGAGAATTATTTGAGAATTATTAAGGGTATTTCGGATTCACTTTATCCTGATGATTCAACGGAAGATGGTAAAACGTTAAGATTGATGCAGTCATATATCTTTAGTGCTGCTGGAGTTAAGGCTGCTATATTAGAACACAAAAATATGGGTAGAGATGTTAGAGCAATCCCTGATTTTTATACTTTCCAAATCAATGATACACATCCAACGCTTATCATCCCAGAAATGATGCGTATTCTTATGGACGAAGAATTTATAGGATATGATGAAGCTTGGGATATAACTACGCGATCATGCGCTTTTACAAATCATACAATATTATCTGAAGCCTTAGAAAAGTGGAATATTCAAATTTTTAGAAATTTATTGCCACGTATTTTTGAAATTGTTGCTGAAATGAATCGCCGATTCAAGCAAGTTCTTGAAACAGATGGAAGATTTAATCGAGAACAGATGTATCTTATGAGTTTAATAGGACAACATCATGTACGTATGGCACACATTTGTATATATGGTTCATTTAGTGTCAATGGTGTTGCTGAATTACATACAGAAATCCTAAAGCATCATGAAATGAAAAATTTCTATATGCTTTATCCTAAGAAGTTTAATAATAAAACAAACGGTATTACCCATAGAAGATGGCTTATTCATACCAATCACGAACTAGTAAGTATTTTAGATGAAAAAATTGGAACTGATTGGAGAAAAGATCTTAGAAAATTCGAGTTATTAGACTGGATGAGACAAGATGAAGATACTCAAACTAAGATTCATCAAATGAAGCTTGCAAAAAAACAAGTATTAGCTAATCGTATCTTTGAAGATCAAAGTGTCATGTTAGATGTCAATAGCATCTTTGATATCCAAGTCAAACGTTTACATGAATATAAAAGACAACTAATGAATATTCTACATATTGTTTATGTTTATCAAAGATTGAAAACAGATGCAGAGTTTAAAGCAAACTACTATCCGCATTCATTTATATTTGGAGCAAAAGCAGCCCCAAGTTATCATATGGCAAAACTCATTATTGAACTTATTGATACTATTGCAGATGTATTTAATAATGATCCAGAAACAAACTCATTACTTAAGGTTGTCTTTGTAAGAAATTATAATGTGACCTATGCTGAATATATTATGCCAGCAGCTGATTTATCAGAACAAATTTCAACGGCTACAAAAGAAGCAAGTGGAACGGGCAATATGAAGTTCATGATGAATGGAGCAATTACTATAGGCACTATGGATGGTGCTAACGTTGAAATCGTTGAAAAAGCAGGATTATCAAACGAGATTATCTTCGGCTTAACTGCAGAAGAAGTGACGAATTTATATGCACATAATCACTATAAACCCAGAGAAATATATGATAGAGATGATCGTTTAAAAAGCATCTTTAGTTTTATTAGAAAATTAAAGCCAAACCCACAATATTTCGATTACATATTAAATGCTTTATTGAACAGTGATTACTTCTTTGTCTTAAAAGATTTTGCAGCATATGTTGATGCTCATGAAAGAGCGAATGATGCATATAAAGATCGTTCAAAATGGCTAGCAATGTCGATTGCTAATATTGCTCATTCAGGTTTCTTTACATCCGATAGAACGATTACACAATATAATAAAGAACTTTGGAAACTTAAAAAAATTAGTTTTTAGAAGATGGTCGAATGGCTAAACAAGCTTATTTAGACAATCCCATTAAAGAAACATTTTAATTTGTTTAATAAAAATGAATAGGGTGAGTTTTCTTATAGGGTTGGAGATTTGAGTGATATCACCGATCTTGATTTCAATTAAAAACCTGTTGAAAGTATCTCAATATCCATAATAATTAATTGATTCATATAACACATGGTAAAATAGAATTAGATCATCAACCGGTGATTGTTCACACAACAAAGGATGACATAAAATGAGAATTTTTATTGACGGTTTGAATCTACTTCGTATTGAAAGCAGTGAATACATATATCAAATCAAACTATATCAAAATAAAACGAACTGGTTAAGAAATGATGGTATTAATCAGTTTTTTTCGACTGAAAAACCAATTATACTGCATGATATAGATCAAATAGAAGTTAATGAACAAACATATCCTTTAGAAATTGGTGTTGTTTGTGTGACTAAAGAATTCGAGAAAAAGTATAGATATGATGGTAAACTTGGTGTTGATTATCATACGTCATATAGCTTGTTTTCACTTTTTTCTCCAGTAGCAAAAGAAGTTTTTGTTGTTATTGATGGGAAAGAATACCAGATGAATTACCAAGAACCTATTTGGACAGTTCGAGTTGAAGGCAATCTAGAAGGTTTACCATACCAATATAAAATTAGATTAGTTAACAAATTTAAATTGGTTAAGGATCCTTACGCCATTGCAGCCAATTTAAAAGATAATATTATTGTTAATTTAAACAAAACAACTCCTTTGCAAAAAACGCCAATCAAAGTGAAAAACTATGTTGATACTGTCATCTATGAAGGACATGTCAGAAACATGTCGATTAATTTAGATGTTGAATCACAAGGTGTATTTGAAGGTTTGATAGAACATAGTAAAAAACTTAAAGGCTCAGTCATCCATTATATTAAGAAACTTGGTATGACTCATCTACAATTACTTCCTGTTTTTGATTTTGAAGGTGTAAATGACGTAGCTAAAAAAGATTTATATAATTGGGGCTATAATCCTAGTCAATATTTTTGTGTAGACGGATGGCTCTCAAAAGCCCCTGATGATCCATATGATAGAATCAATGGATTAAAAAAGGTTATTAATCATGCACATGAGAATAAACTTGGGGTTATCATGGATGTTGTTTTTAATCACGTTTACGACCACCTAACGTTTCCTTATGATGAAATTGTTCCGGGTTATTTTTATCGGCATACGAAAGAGTTTCATAATACACATGCGTGTTATTTGGATAACGATGTTGAAACGAGAAATTATATGGTAAGAAAATTAATCATTGATAGCTTAGTTCATTTTGCAAAGAACTACCAAATTGATGGCTTTAGATTTGATTTAATGGGGCTTTTGGATATTGAAACAATGTTAAAGATAGAAAAAGAACTTAAAAAGGTTAATCCATACATCATGCTTTATGGTGAAGGATGGAATATGATAAATGAAGTTTCTAACAAAAATCGCTCTAATCTCAATAATCAAGCGTTATTCCCCTCAATAGGACATTTTAATGACTCATACCGGAATATTATGAAGGGTGAACTTCATGGGCCAAACTTGGGGTATACTATGGGTAACAAACAACTTGAGACTAAAGCAATGGAAGTAATTATCGGATCGCCACATATGTTTGTTTCACCCAATCAATCACTTAATTACATTGAATGTCATGACAACATGACATATTATGATAAAATGCTAATAAATTGCGGATATGAAAATCCTAAATTTAAGGTTTGTCAAGATTTTGCGAACCATTTAATAGCGATTTCTCAAGGAATACCTTTTTATCATGCGGGTCAAGAGTTTTATAGATCTAAAAAAGGTATTGAAAACTCTTATGATAGTCCTGATGAGATTAATCAGATTCATTGGAATATTCATGAAGAAGGCGTTACGAAATTAAAACAAGTTCTCAAACTTAGAAAAAAACACAAACTATATCGTCAGACAAGCTTTAACAAAACAGTCTCTATTGTTAAAGAAGGACACTTATTAATCTATAAGTTAGAAGACGATAAAGAAATACTCGTTCATTACATAAAGAATCAATTTGATTTAGAGAAATTGCCATTATTGAATGGAGAACTTATATTCCCTTCTCAAAAGGTTCTTTCTGAAGATGATTATTTATATGTAGATAAACCAGGGATTTATATTATTCATATTCAAAAATAAGGGAGGGTTATGATGCAAGTTATTACGGATCACGAAGTAGATGAATTTTTATTAGGTAGATTACATAATCTTAACGACATCATGGGTGCTCATTTATTAAGAGATAATGAATGCATGGTCACAGCAACACAGTTTACTGTGTATGCTCCCAATGCTAAAGAAGTAAGACTTGTTTCAGACTTTAATGGATATGAAGGTTGGAAACATGTTCTAACGAAAATCCATCATATGGGTTTTTTCAGAATAGAAATACCGGGAAATTATGAATGGTCAACTTATAAATTTGAGATTCATACGATGAAAGGACAAGTGTTCTATAAAGCTGATCCTTTTGCATTTTATGCCGAAGTTAGACCTCAAACAGCATCAAAAGTATGTGAACTTAAAGGTTATGAATGGCATGATCAAAAATGGCTATATGAAAAAAAGACCACATATGAAGAGCCACTTTTAATTTACGAAGTCCATTTAGGATCTTGGAGAAGGAAATTTGGTCAATTCAAACCTTATAATGAAGTTATTGATGAACTTGTAGCGTATGTGATTGACCAAGGGTTTACGCATGTTGAGTTAATGCCTGTCTATGAATATCCACTCGATGATTCTTGGGGATATCAAGGCACCGGATATTTTGCCGCAACCTCAAGATTTGGTAGTCCAAAAGATTACATGTATTTTATAGACCGCTTGCATCAAGCTGGTATAGGTGTTGTTATGGATTGGGTATTAGGACATATCTGCAAAGATGCACATGGATTATCATTCTTTGATGGGACACCATTATATGAATTTGATGATAAAAAAAGACGTGAAAATGTAACTTGGGGAACTGATAATCTAGACTTTTCTAAAGGTATAACAAGAAGCTTTATGCTTTCTGCTCTAACATTTTGGATGGATTATTTCCATATTGATGGATATCGTATTGATGCAGTGTCAAATTTAATATATTATTTAGGAAGTAGAGAAAATGGCGTTAATAAAGATGCAATCAATTTCATCCGTCAATTAAGTTTCCATTTATTCGGAAAAGATGATAGAGTCTTATTTATGGCTGAAGATTCAACAGATTATCCACTTGTCACACATCCAGTAGCAACTGGAGGTATGGGATTTAATTATAAATGGAATATGGGATTTATGAATGATACCCTTAAGTATTTTAAAGAAGATCCATTAAACCGCAAATATCATCATGATAAAATAACTTTTGGTTTGGTCTACGCATTTAACGAACAATTTATTTTGCCTTTCTCACATGATGAAGTTGTTCATATGAAAGGTAGTTTAGTCAATAAGATGCCTGGTGATTATTTTCAAAAAATGGCGAATTGGAGATTGTTATTGACCTTATGGATGACCCACCCTGGAAAGAAATTACTTTTCATGGGTCAAGAGTTTGCTTCATTTAGTGAATGGGCATTTGAGAAAGAACTCGATTGGAACTTACTTGAGTTTCCTGCGCATCAAAAAGCGAACAAATTTTTTAAGGATTTAGCACTTGTTTATAGAAATCATGATGCGTTATATAAATATGACCATCTTAGCATGGGATTTGAATGGTCTGTTGCAGATGATAAAGAACAAAGCGTCTTTGTATTTATAAGAAGAAGCGACGAAGAAACATTAGTTGTTATATTAAATATGACACCCAATGTACATGAAACCTACGAAATAGGAGTTCCACATCGTGGTACATATGAAGAAATTCTTAACAGTGACAAAGAAATTTATTTTGGTAGTGGTCAATATAATGGAAAGCCTCTAAAAACATTTAAAGGAAGCAGAAATCAGTTTGATTATTTCATTAAACCAAGACTTGGACCATTGTCAGGCATTATTTTAAAGTATACCAAATAGCATAAAAATCTAAAGGAAATCGCGATTAAAAAATATTGAATTAATTCTATTTTTTGTAAAGGAGAAACTATGAGAACAAGCGGAATATTACTTCATATATCCAGTCTACCAAGCCGTTATGGTATTGGTACTTATGGTAAAGAAGCTTATAGATTTGTCGATTTTCTAGAACAAAGTGAGCAAACTTACTGGCAAATACTACCCTTAGGTCCAACATCGTATGGAGATTCTCCATATCAAACTTTTTCTGCATTCGCTAATAATCCGTATTTTATTGATCTTGATTTTCTAGTTTCTGAAAAATTACTTAAAAAAAGTGAGATTACTGCAACATTTACGTCACCAAGATATGTTGATTATTATGAACTTTATGAAGAACGATTCATCATATTAAAAAAGGCATTTCATAGATTTAATTTAAAAAATGAAGATTATATTAGATTTCTTGAAGAAAATAAGAAATGGTTGAATGATTATGCTTTATTTATGGCCATCAAAGCTAAACATGATGGCGCTTCATGGTTAACATGGGAAGATAATCTTAGACTTAGAAATCCAGATGTTCTATCAGAATATGAGATTCTTTTAAAAGAAGATATAGATTTCTATTGTTTTTTACAATTCAAATCATACGAACAATGGTTTTCCCTAAAGAAATACGCAAATGATAAAGGTATTATGTTTATAGGTGACATGCCAATATACGTCTCATATGATAGTAGTGACGTTTGGGCAAATCCTGAGTATTTCGATTTAAATGAAAAAAAATTACCTAACCATATTGCAGGTGTTCCACCCGATAATTATTCTAGCGATGGACAATTATGGGGGAATCCCTTATATAATTGGGAATATCTAGAAAAAAATGATTTCGAATGGTGGGTTGATCGTGTTTATTCATCAACTTTATTATTTGATATGATTAGAATTGATCATTTTATTGGCTTCCAAAACTTTTATAGTATTCCTTATGGTGAAAAAACTGCGATTAATGGAACATGGAAAAAGGGTCCGGGTATAAACTTGTTTAACGTATTCAAAGAAAAACTCGGGGAAGTTAACATTATAGCCGAAGATTTAGGTGTTGTTACAAACGAAGTTAGAAATCTACTTAAGAATACTGGATTTCCTGGAATGAAACTTTTACAGTTTGCATTTGATCCCAGAGAAGAAAGTGACTATATCCCTTACCTCTATACTAAAAATGTGATTGCATATACTGGAACACATGACAATGAAACGACGAAAACATGGTTTGATAAATTACCTGAAAAGGATTTAAGATATTGTCTAAGCTATATCAATCACTCTGATAATCAAAACAAGGTTGACAGCCTCATTAAAGCAACATTAGCGTGTATTGCAGATACAGCAATCATTCCTATTCAAGATTATTTGCACTTAGGATCTGAAGGTAGAATGAATACACCTTCAACAACTGGAAATAATTGGCGATGGAGATTAATGAGTAGTGAACTCAATTCAAAATTAATGATTAAGATTAAAGATATGACAACTCTATATGGAAGAGGACAATCAAAGGATAGCTAATCTATCCTTTTTGAAAAAAAACATGAGCGATATAAAAGGTGTAAATTTAGGTGGTTGGTTCGTATTAGAATCATGGATTAAACCATCACTATTTAAAAATATTGATTCGAGAGATGAAACTGGGTTTTGTCTTCAAAATCCAAATGCCGAAAGAGATCTCATCAAACATTGGGAGACTTTCATAACAAAAGATGATTTTATCTATTTAAAATCTATAGGGATTAATTCTCTTCGTCTACCGATTCCTTGGTGGCTTCAAGGTGAAAAGCCTTATTTTAGTGCGTTACCTTATATTCACCGTGCGATGCAATGGGCAGATGAAATAGGATTAGATGTCTTATTGGATTTACATACTGCACCAGGATGTCAAAATGGGTTTGATAATGGTGGAATCGAATTCGTCTTAAAGTGGCATTTAGATCAAGCGAACCTTCAATTAACAGTCGAAAAACTAGGATTTATAGCAAAAACATTTAAAGATTATCCATCATTTTGGGGGATTGAAATATTAAATGAACCGCATTATGAAACGGATCTTCATCTGATAGCTGATTTTTACATGAGTGCATATGAAGAAATACGTGAGCATACGGATAAAGTCGTCGTTTTCCATGATGCATTTAGACCAACAGATGAAATATGGGAACCTTTTTTTGCGAATCCAGTCTTAAAAAATGTGATGTTCGACCTCCATTATTATCATTGTTTTGATGCGGATATGGCGGTAGGTTCATTTGATAATCATATTCAAACGATTATTAATAGAAGATTACCCGTCATTAGAAAGATTTCTAAATATGTTGATATCATTATTGGAGAATGGTCGTTAGGTATCAAATATGAAAAAATGGATTTAGGTGAAAATCCTGATTTAGCTTACTACGATAAGTTATTGGCGGCACTTCAGCTTTATATTTATTCATATGCGAAAGGTTTTTATTTTTGGACATATCGAGTGGATGGTATTAGACAAGGGTGGGATTTTAGAAAGTTGATTAGTGAAGGCATTTTACCTGATAAATATTAATTAGCTATATCTAAAAACCTAAAAAAATGGTTTTAATAGAAAAGCAATTCGATATCTTGAATAAATAAAAACTCATTTATTATCATATGAAAAGCTCAATAATAAAAAAAATATGATAATGTTATAATGTTTTAAAAAAAAATATAAATGGTTTGAAGTTCAAAAAATATAATTATTGATTGACAATTTCCCAAAAATGACTTATAATAACGTTTGAAACAAGGAGGATATTACACATGATATTCAAACGAATTAAGGAAATGATTGTTGAAGAACTTAATGTTCCAGAAGAAAAAATCACAATGGAAGCAAGACTTTCAGAAGAACTTGGTGCTGATTCAATTGACGCAGTAGAACTAATCATGAACATCGAAGATGAATTCTCAATTGAAGTAAGTGATGAAGAAGCACAGAACATTAAAACCGTAGGAGACTTAGTTAAATACGTCGAAGCATTGAAATAGGACAAAAAGGGAATAGAAATTCCCTTTTTTTGTTTTAAAATCTGCTTTTTTTATATATAATAGATATAGCATCGAAAGAAGGTACATAAATATGTTATATAATTTCAAAGAAATTGAAAAGAAGTGGCAAGCTTACTGGTATGAACAAAAGCTATTCAAAACACAAGAGAATAGACTTAAAGAAAAGTACTATGTCCTAGATATGTTTCCTTATCCGAGTGCAAGTGGATTGCACGTAGGTCATATTGAAGGTTATACTGCTACAGATATTATGAGTAGATTTAAACGCATGCAAGGTTTTAACGTTCTTCATCCTTTTGGTTGGGACGCTTTTGGTTTGCCTGCTGAACAATATGCATTATCAACGGGTAAAGATCCAAAGAGCTTTACTTATCAAAATATCCAAACATTTAAGAAACAGATTATTGAATCCGGTAAAGGGATTGATTGGGATAGAGAATTTGCTACTGCAGATCCTAATTATTTTAAGTGGACACAATGGATATTTAAAAAAATGTATGAGCATGGTCTTGCTGTATTAAAAGATGTCGAAGTAAATTGGTGTGAAGGTTTAGGCACTGTCCTTGCAAATGATGAAATTCAACAAGTTGATGGCAAGATGGTTTCTGAACGTGGAAATTATCCAGTTGTTAAAAAAGCGATGCGTCAATGGGTTCTTCGAATCACAGCCTATGCTGATCGATTATTAGAAGATTTAGATACTTTAGATTGGCCAGAACATCTTAAGGAAATGCAACGTAACTGGATTGGCAAGAGTATAGGTTCTATGATGACCTTTAAGGTTGATCAAAGTGATGAGTCCTTTGATGTGTTTACGACGCGCCCTGATACCATTTATGGCGCTACATACTGCGTATTAGCACCAGAACACCCAATGGTATTGCATATTACTTGTGAAGATGAATTAAAAGATGTTAAAGCCTATATTCAAGCAACTTCACAAAAAAGTGAAATTGATCGATCTATGGATAAATCTAAGACTGGTGTATTTACAGGTTCTTATGCAATCAATCCATTAAATGGCAAGAAAGTACCTATTTGGATTGCAGACTACGTGCTTCCTTTGTATGGTACAGGTGCGGTAATGGCAGTTCCTGCTCATGATGAAAGAGATTTTGAGTTTGCTCAAATTCATGGATTAGATATCTTTGAAGTCGTTCAGGGTGGAACCGAAGGTGCATATGTAGGAGATGGCATTCATTTTAATAGTGGCATTATTGATGGTTTATACATAGAAGAAGCTAAAGCTAAAATTATCAAATACCTTGAAAAAACAAATCAAGGTTATGGACATAGCACATATAGATTAAGAGATTGGGTATTTTCAAGACAAAGATATTGGGGAGAACCATTTCCAGTAATCTATGATAAGGATGATCAAATCCATATCTTAGAGGATGAAGATTTACCTTTAGAATTGCCAATCTTAAAGAATATTAGACCGAGTGGTACCGGAGAAAGTCCACTTGCGAATGCTCATGAATGGCTCAATGTGAAATATAACGGCATTGAAGGCAGAAGAGATACGAATACGATGCCACAGCTTGCTGGTAGTTCATGGTATTTCATTGGTTACATCCTTAAAAATCATTTAGGCATGATCCCTCTTAATTCTGAAGAAGCTAAAACATTATTAGATAAATGGTTACCTGTTGATGTTTACGTTGGTGGAACAGAACATGCTGTTGGGCATCTATTATATTCTAGATTTTGGACGAAGTTCCTTCATGACTTAGGTCTTGTATCATGCAATGAACCATTTAAGAAACTATTTAATCAAGGTATGATTTTAGGTGATGATCACTCTAAGATGAGCAAATCAAAAGGCAATGTCGTTAATCCAGATGATGTTTATAAGTCTCATGGTGCTGACTCATTAAGATTATATGAAATGTTTATGGGCCCATTAGAATCAGAAAAACCTTGGTCTACGGATAGCCTTAATGGCTCAAAGAAGTTTTTGGATCGTGTATGGCGCATGTTTGAGTTTCCTATTGTCAAAGATGAAGTGAAGTCCTTGAGAACTATTTATCATCAAACAATTAAGAAAGTCACTGAAGATTATAACAAATTAGCATTTAATACAGCAATCAGTCAAATGATGATTTTTGTAAATGATGTTTATAAGAAACAGGAAATTAGTAAAGAACAGGCAAGAGGATTCCTAAAACTCTTAAATCCAATATGCCCACATATTACTGAAGAGATCAACCAATCTATATTAAAACAAAATGAAGAACTTATATATTCCGATTGGCCGGTATTTAATGATGCATATTTAGTTGTAGATGAAGTTGAAATGGTTGTTCAGGTCAATGGAAAACTAAGAGCGCGTTTTACTGCTTCCTTTGATGAAGATCAAGAAGTAATTAAAAAAGAAGCGTTAGAACATCCTAATGTTGCTAAACATCTTGAAGGGCTGACAATTAGAAAAATTGTTGTTATTGCTAACAAGCTTGTTAATATTGTTGCAAACTAATCGAAACAATACCCTATGACTCGAATTGATAGGGTATTTTTTTATCACTCACATTTAGTGTAAAATAGAAATATACCAATAAAATAGTGCATTTGATTGTATATTAAGCGTAAGGGGAATTTATGGACAAAATACATGTGATTATTGAGGAACTAAAACAACGAGATTATAAATCTTTTGATACGTTCTACAACTTAACAAAGAATCAAGTTTTTTACGCCATTGTTTCAATTATAAAAGATCACGCAATGGCAGAAGATATTATGCAGGATGTTTATATGAAGTTTTTAGAAAAAATCGATGATTTTAAGCCTGGATCAAATCCCTACGCATATTTATCAACAATAGGCAGGAATATGGCAATCAATCATTATAATAGACGCAAAAAAGAGTTTGTATCTGAGGAATTCATCAATTCAATACCTTCAGAAGAAGTTGAAGAGGTGAATGAGGATATATTTAAAATCTTAGATTTACTAAAACCTATGGAAAGACAAATTGTGACGCTCCATGTCATCAATGATTTAAAATTTAGAGAAATAGCAGTCATTGTTGAAAAACCTTTAGGAACGGTGCTATGGATTTATAATAAAGCAATAAAAAAATTAAGAGAAAAGGCGGTTGATTTTATATGAAAAAGAAAGATCTACTCAAATTAATTAAAACTAAATCAGAAGAAGTCAACATTAAAGACTTTTCACAATCAATTATAGATAACGCAAAACTTTTACCACAAAGAGAAGAAGTGATTGTTGAACCTAAAAAGCGTTTTACGCTTAGAGCTTCAATGATTTACTCACTTACTTTAGTTACGGCTGTTATCGCATTCTTCGTTATTTATCAGCCTGCTGTTCCAGCGATTACACAAATTGAAGATGTGAATCAAGTGGTTGTATTATCAGCTGTCTCAGCTGTTAGCTTAGTAACAACAAGTGATGATCTTCTTAGTCAAGATGACAATATCAGTTTATCTTTAGGTTATTTCCAGCCAGATATAACAATTGATCTAGCTCAAGTTGACGATGAAATCAATGATGTTTCTAGATATTTGGAAATGATGGAAAAACTATTGAATAGTGATGATGATTTTGGTTATCAACTTGAAACATCCAATATAAATGGTTATGCTTATCATCTATCCTTTACAACAAAAGATTTACTAGAACAAGAAACAAGTTATATCCTTCATTTCAATAGACAAGAAAATGTTGAAGAGAATTTATTCATTATGCAGGGAAACATTGAAATTGGAGATTATATATACGCGATTTCAGCTCAAGGTGATTTAGATAATCCGCAAAATGTTCAATTACATTTAGAAAAAGATGCCAGTAATTATATTGATATGACATACAGTTTCACTGAAAATATGAATCAATATCGGATACAAGTTACTGAAAATAATATACTTTTACAGGCAGTCAATCTTGAATTGAAATACGAAAATGGTCAAAAATCAGTTTACATGAATTTTATTGAAGGTCAATCAACAGGATCTTATGCATTTCGCATTGCACAGGTTAATCAAGTTAATCAAATGCGTGCTTCATATTACATTGCAGGATCTGAAGTTGAGTCAGGTGAATTTGAAATTTCTGTTAACCAAGATGGTGAAGATGTAACATATGATATTACTGTCAAACCTCAAGGTCAAATGCCTTATGTTATTGAACGTAAGCGCGGCATGAGTGAAAGTGGCGGGGCACCTCATAGAGGAAACTCGATGACTTCATTATAATAAATAAATTATGTACCAATAAAACAAGTGTTTCATTTGTATATTAGATGTACAAGGAGGAATTAAAAATGAAAAAATTAAGTTATGCGTTAAGTTTTGTATTTGCATTTGCAGCAATCTTTGTGATTGTAGGGTGTACTAATAGTGTTTCAGCTGATGAAGCATATGTAACAATTGATATCAATCCAAGTATTGAATTGATCGTATCACCTAGAGAAAAGGTGCTATACGCGAATCCGCTCAATGCTGATGGAGAAATATTACTAGAAAATTTAGATTTGATAGGTTTACCTTTAGATGAAGCTATCGATTTGATTATTGAAGAATCAATTGCTTTAGGTTTCATTGATGTTGATTCAGACGAAACAATCGTAAGTGTTTCTGCTATATCAGCAAATAGTGAACTTGGCGAAACAATTCGCGCAAAAGTAAAAGAGAATATTAATAAGGCTTTTATGAATCGCGCAATGATGGGTAGAGCGCAAGATAAAGGATTTACTGAAGAATTTATTGTTGAAGCTGAAGGCTATGGCGTAACTCCTGCTTTCTTAAGACTAGCAGAATCAGTAGTCTCAGTTGATGATACAATTTTATTAGAAGATGCATTACTTATGACACAACAAGATTTAATGGATATTCTACATGCAGCTAAAGAAGCAAATAAAGAAGTTGCTCAAGCTTTAAGAGATGAATTTTTTGCAGCTAGACAATTAATATTTGATGTATATCTTCCTCAAATTCAAGATCTAGAAGCACAAATTCTTGCAGCAGGTGAAGATGATACAACAGATCTTCAAGCGCAACTGGATTTATTAAAAGATGAATTTCATACTGAATTATCAACATTAAGAGATGGATATCATACTCAAACTGAAGGATTAAGAGCAGGAATTCAAGAACAAATTCGTTTAAGAACTCAAGAACACAGTCAAGAAGTTGAAACTTTTATGAATCAAATGCAAACAAGAAGTGAACAAATGCAAGACGTGATTGAAAGTTATCAAGGACAAGGGCAAGATCAAGAACAAGGAAAACGCCCATAATCCCCTTATGGGAATATAAATAAAAAAGACGGAAGCTAATTGCTTTCGTCTTTTACTTTTTGAATGAATAGAATATAAGGTGGTTTATTATCCTGATAAGGAAGATTGATCTTTAAGATCTTGAATTGCGATTGATTTAGTGATTGTAGATATTGATCAATTGCGATTGATTCATCCATACCGGCTTGATGACCTGTATAGACAACGAGCATAATGAATCCTTCTACCTTTAATTTTGGTAGCAAGGATATTATTGTTTTTATGGTGACATCTGATGTTGTCGTAATCGATTTATCACCTTTTGGCAAGTAGCCTAAATTGAATACTATACCTTTGAAATCAGATATATAATCATTGATTTTCTCATGGCTATCTAAGATGAGTTTTACGTTATGAAGATTAGAAAGCTCAAGGGCTTTTTTTGTTTCTATAAGTGCTTGCTGTTGAATATCAAAAGCATAAACATATTTAGCGTGTTTTGCTAAAAATACAGTATCATTTCCATTTCCCATCGTCGCGTCAATCATAATATCAGTTGATTTAATATAATTAGAGAGCAGTTGGTGTGCTGTTTCTAAGATTAAATTATTTTTCATAATAATCTCCTTGGTATAAATTTAATTTTCTAAGTTTTTTATCGATTTCGTTGGTCACAACGAATTTCTTTTTTGTCCATAAAGGAGCAATAAGCATATCTAAGGGGGCATCTCCAGTTAATCTATGGATGATAATATCTTTTCTAAGCCATAAGATTTGATCTACAGTAATATCGACATAAGATTCTAAAGTGAGCATATCCCATGGATTTTGATGATAATCATGTCCCATTTTTGTTTTTTCCATTAAATGAAGCATATGAATCTTAATACCTTGAATATCTAGACTGTTAACATGTTTAACAGTATCAATCATCATTTCTTTTGTTTCATAAGGCAATCCATTAATGATATGAACAACAACTTCAATGTCTTTATAACGCAGTTTAGTAACCGCATCATCAAAACACTTTAGGTCATGTGCTCTATTGATTAGATCAGATGTCTCTTGATGGATTGTTTGTAGGCCCAGTTCAACTTGAACGGGTATACGTGTATTAAGCTCCCCAAGATAATCAACAACATCTGATGGTAGAACATCAGGCCTTGTTGCTATAGATAACATAACTATATTAGGATCCAAAGTAATTGCTTCTTCATAAAGTTCTTTAAGTCTTGATAAAGGTGCATGGGTATTTGTATTTGCTTGAAAGTATGCAATATAATATCCATCGTGCCATTTTTTATGCATCATAGCTTTTATTTTATTGAATTGTATACTTAACGGCTCTAACTTATTACCAGCAAAATCACCACTACCCATAAATGAACAGTAGGTGCAACCACCAGTTGCGACGGTCCCATCAATATTTGGGCAGGTAAATCCACCATTCAAGGCTACCTTAAATACCTTTTTATTAAATTTATGCAAATAATAATTATTTAGAGTATTATAATGCTTTTCATCATTCATTAAATTCATATTTTCCACCAAATTCATTTTATCACAAAAGTGTTATTATGATATAATAAGACACAAGGAGTTGAGCATATGTTTAAAAGACTGACAACAAGTTTATCAAGACCACCACAAACGGTTTTTTTTATGAAGGACTCATGGGGAAGAATCATTTTATATGTTCTTTTACTCCCGATTATTTTGATTATTCCAATGCTTATTACAACTTTTGTTGATCCTAATATGAGTATCACCCGTTATGCGTTACTAACTCAAGCCATTGAAGAGGATTTCAGAATAGAAAATGCAGCAATTACTGATGGTGTTTTAACCTATCAAACAGCAACATCTGCAAGTTTTGAAACTATTTTTTCTATTTATTTAGGGAATCAAAATCTAAATAGCAAATCATTTAATTTTGTTTTTGAACAGAATGATCTTGTATTATATATTGCGGATGTTGAAATGGACCGTGAAAGTTATGTAGACTTAAACCTTTTAAATCATGATTTCAGTTCAACGGATCCAGATAATTTAAGAAGTGTGAATCTTGCATTAAAGTCATTTATTGAAAGACAGCCCATGGTCATTACTACAGATATTATAATTAATTATACATTTGCGTTGTTTGATTATTTGTTTGTTACGCTGCTAATGAGTTTAATGATGCTTATATTTGTCACTAAAGTACAATTTCCATATCTAATGCGTTTTAAACTTTCTGTCTATTTAACAACAGTTTGGATGGTATCTGAACTTATCTTATCATTATTTAACGTTCAGTATCTAGATTTTGTGAGTGTATTGCTTGTTTATATATACCATGTTATTGCATATCGTTCGATTAGAGTTATTAAAAAGGGGGTGATTTAATGGCAAAGAATAAATATTCTTTATTTCTAGAACAATCAAAATTCAGTTCAACCATTTTAAATCACTCAATATTGAAGAAACTAGAAGTCCATGAAAAAAAGAAGATTTGGACCTTTCATATTTTGCTTGATGAGGTTATCGAATCTGAGACTCTATTACCATTTATACAAAACATAAAGAGTTATTTCTTTGTACCTAAAATACTTTCAGAGGTTCAAGTTCAGCTATTTTATAATTCATTAAACTCATTTGACCAATATGCGATGAGTTATTTTGATTATGCAATCATTCAATTATCTAAAGAAAAACCAAGCAGCATCGTTCTTAAAAATTATAAAACAAGATATGAAAACGGTGTCTTTATACTTTCAATTGATCAAGATAGTACATATCTCAAACAATACATCAAAGACGTTCAGAGTATCCTCAAAGGGTTTGGGTTCGATAACAAAATTAAACTAGAGGTAAGTGAGAATCTAATACCGACGAGTCAAATGATTGAATCATCAATTAAGGAACAAGGCAAGGTGCTTGAGCAGAAACAAAGTTATGCAAAACAAGCAATGAAGCAAGTTACTAAAAAAGGGTTCACCAAGAAAAGCAGTCCAAAAGCTGTAGCAATCAAAGAAATACCTCTTGATTTATATAGACTAGACCAGTATAAGAATGAAAAAGGCGATGTGAACTTCTTAATTGAAGGCACGATCTCAAAACTTGCGATTAGAAAACTAACGAATACTTCCTTGTTATCATTTGTTTTAGGTGATAATGATGACGCGATCTATGTTAAGGAATTCTTGAAATCAACACGTGATTTCACCATTGCTGAATCACTTCATGATAATGATTTTATTCAAGTTGCGGGTTATGCACAATTTGATACCTATCAAAAAGATGTTGTTATTTTTGCTAAATCCATAAACTTCATTCAAAAAAGTAAAAAAGAAGAACGTTTAGATAAAGCAAAAGAGAAGAGAATTGAATTTCATATACATACTAAAATGTCTAATATGGATGCTGTATCCGATGTATCAGAGTATGTCAATCAAGCAATTAAATGGGGACATGAAGCGATAGCATTTACTGACCACAATGGTTTATATGAATATCCGGATATTTATAAAGAAACCAAAGGTAAAGATATTAAGCCTATTTATGGTGTTGAACTAAACTTTGTTGATGAAACAAATTTTAAAATTAGTTCAGATGCTACTGATGAATTAATGCTTAAAGATGCGAAGTACATCGTTTTTGATATTGAAACAACTGGTTTATCATCAACTAGAGATAAAATCATTGAAATTGCAGCAGTAAAAATAGAATCAGGTTCAATATCTGAAAAATACCAATCATTTATTAATCCAATAGAAGCACTTTCTACCTTTACAACACAGCTTACGGATATCACTGATGAAATGCTTTCAGCAGCACCAACAATTGAAGAAGCTTTGCCAGGATTCCTTAAATTTATAGAAGGTGGTGTTCTAGTAGCTCATAACGCATCTTTTGATGTTGGTTTCATTAAAGAAAATGCTAAAACACAATCACTTGAATTTGATGATTCTCTATTCATAGATACACTCAATTTAGCTCGATATTTTTATAATGATCGCTTAAAAAGATTTAATTTAAAAGCACTAGCTAAATTTTTTAAAGTCAAACAAGAAAAACATCATAGAGCTGAAGATGACGCCTACGTTACTGCTCAAATTTGGTTATCGATGTTAAGTGATTTGTTTAAGCGAAATATTAAACAATTTCGTGAGATAAATCAAGCAATTGATGAAAAAGAATCTTGGAAGCATATCAGACCTATCCATATCAATATATTAACTCAGACTCAAGTAGGATATAAGAACCTTTTTAGAATCGTGAGTGATGCACTTACATCTCATTTCTATAAGGGACCAAGAGCTTTAAAAACAATAATAAGTAAATATAGAGAAGGATTGCTCATTGGTAGTGGATGTTCCCACGGTGATGTTTTTGAAGCTGCCCTTAATCAAAGTGATGAAGATCTTATTCAAGCAATGGAGTTTTATGATTATATTGAAGTGCAGCCTCCAGCTGCATATAAGCATTTAAGAGAAGGTCTTGGTGCATTTGCTGATGAAACAATTGAAGCGATTCTATCTAAAATTGTTAGATTTGCTAAAGATCAAAAAAAGATCATTATTGCATCTGGTGATGTACATTACTTAGAGAAAAAAGATGTATTATACCGCGAAATATATATTCGCACACCACTTGTCGGTGGAGGTATTCATGAACTTTCTAAGTACAATGAAATGCCTGAACAATATTTCTTAACTACCGATGAAATGCTTAAATCAATGGCTTTTTTAGGTGAAGAATTAGCTTATGAAATTGTAGTTAAAAATACGCAACACTTAAATAGCTTGATTGAAAAAATACAAGCGTTTCCAAAACAATTATACTCGTTACCTGATGATGCCTTTATAGATATTCTTGGCATAGAAAGCATTTCAAGTGAAGTTCGTAGATTAGTCTACGATAAGATGCAAGCCATTTATGGACTAGATCCACATCAAATGGTTCGCGAACGCGTTACGCGAGAACTTAAAAATATTATTGAAAATGAATTTGCACCAAATTACTATATTTCTCATTTATTGGTTAAGAAATCGTTAGAAGATGGGTACTTAGTAGGTTCAAGAGGATCAGTGGGTTCATCTTTAGTAGCAACATTGTTGGATATTACCGAAGTTAACCCTTTAAGACCTCACTATAGATGTCCTAATGGCGATTTCACGGCTTTTCATCTCTCAGAGGAGGAAATCATCCGCTATGGCATAACACCTGAACAAAAGGCTTTTCAGCCTTTCTTAATAGGTGTTCAATCAGGCTATGATCTGCCATCAAAGGTTTGTCCTATTTGCGGAGCACCACTCATTAAAGATGGTCATGATATTCCATTTGAAACCTTCCTAGGTTTTGATGGTGATAAGGTTCCGGATATCGATTTAAATTTCTCTGGTGATTATCAATCAATTGCTCATGCTTATGTCAGAGAGTTAATTGGAAAAGATCATACATTTAGAGCAGGAACGATTTCAACAGTTGCTGAAAAGAATGCATATGGATATGTTAAGGGCTACCTTGAGGATAAACATCTTGAAGCAAGAAGTGCTCAAATCGAAAGATTAGCTAAAAAAATCGAGGGTGTCAAAAGATCAACTGGACAACATCCAGGTGGTATTGTTGTCGTCCCTAAATCTAAAACAATTTATGATGTTACGCCTATTCAGTTTCCAGCAAATGATGTAAACTCAGAATGGAAAACAACTCATTTTGATTATCACTCATTTGAATCAAATTTATTAAAATTAGATATCTTAGGTCACGATGATCCTACGATGATTAAATTTTTAATGGATTATGTTATGGAAAATCCAGAAGAGTTTCCTTTTAAAAAAGCGCAAAATATTCCTTTAGATGATCCTAAGGTTTACGAATTGTTTTCAGGAACGAAAGTGATTGGACTTGAACCTCATGAAATCATGAGTGAGATTGCATCTTATGCAATTCCTGAATTCGGTACATCATTTACTAGACAAATGCTGCAAGACACAAAACCAACAACGTTTGCTGGGTTGGTTAAAATATCTGGTTTATCACATGGAACAGACGTTTGGTTGAAGAATGCTCAAACTTTAATTAATGGGAAGACTGAATATGGTAAGATACCATTTAACGATATTATTGCCTGCCGTGATGATATCATGGTCCAATTATCAGAACTTGGACTTCAGCCATTTAAGGCGTTTGAAATTATGGAGTTTGTCCGTAAAGGAAAACCAAGTAAAGATAAAGCAAAATGGTTAGATTACGAACAAGAAATGCGTAAGAATAATGTTCCAGAATGGTATATCTGGTCTGCAAGTCAGATTAAGTATATGTTCCCTAAGGCACATGCGACTGCATATGTAATCATGGCAATGAGAATCGCATGGTTCAAGGTCTATAAACCTTTATTATTCTATGCCGGATTCTTCTCAAAGAGAGCTGTTCAGTTTGATTATGAAATCATGGTTGCTGGTCCAAATGCGATTAGAAATAAATTGATTTCAATTAGTGAGCAATTCAATTTGAAAGTTAAAGATGAAAATTTACAGGTCACTTTAAGTGTTGCACTTGAAATGACAAAAAGAGGATTTAAATTCCTTCCAATCGATATTAATAAATCAGCAGCAACCACTTTCTTAATGGAAGATAAAGGATTGAGAATGCCATTTAGTTCAATTGATGGGTTAGGTGAATCTGTTGCGTATGATATTATCCAAAAAAGATTAGAAAGACCCTTTGATACACGTGATGATGTTAAGGGAAGAACGAAAATTAATAAAACAGTTTTTGAGAAACTTGAAACCTTTGGAGCTCTTAATGATCTAAAATCGGAAAATAATGTGATTGAGTCTGGTTTATTTGCACTTTAGATAAGTATTATTATATAATAATGTTGAAATTTAAAGGAGATAGAGATTATGCGAAGTTCAAACCCAGTTTTTAGAACACTTGAAAGAAGCGACACATATGCAGGTACTGAAGTAGCTACATATCGAGGCATCGTAGGAAAAACTTTAACTTTGTTATTACTAGCTGTAGCAAGTGGCTATTTGGCTATTACACAAATACCTTTAGAAAACCTTTTTGGAATCTTAATTGGATCAATGATTGTTGCTTTAATCGCTGTTATTGTTTCATCTAGATCTCCAAGATTAGCAATGCCATTTGCAATTGTTTATGCTCTAGCAGAAGGTATCTTATTAGGTGTGATTACTGTTTTAATTAACAGTTATTATCCGGGTGTTGCATTTTTAGCTGTTATAGGTACAGCATCTATATTCATGGTGATGCTATTCTTGTATTCAAGTAGAACAATTCGTGTAACGAATAGATTTAGAAAAATAATGTATAGTGTTTTACTAGCTTTCCTTGTATTCTTTATATTATTTGGTATACTTAACGTGTTCACTGAAATACCGTTTAATGCACCGGTTGCATTAGGAGTTACAAGCATTCTTATCATCTTTGGCGCTTTAATGTTAGCCCTTGATTTCGATCGTGCTGAAAGCGTTGTTGAAGGTGGAGCAGATAAAAGTTATGAATGGGTTGTTGCTGTTGGTTTAATGGTTACAATCGTGTGGATATATATTGAATTACTAAGATTTTTAGCAATATTTACTTCAAGTAGAAGATAATAAATCGTTGATCAGAAGTAGTAACTAAATTTACACTTGTAAAGAGAGTATAGCAATGGTGTAAGCTATGCCAAGGTAATTTAGCGAATTCGTCTAGGAGATGTGTTAATCACACACGTTTATCCGCGTTAAGGATTTCAAGGGCTAGAGGAACTTTCTCTGGAACTAAGGTGGTACCGCGAAATTTCGTCCTTAGATATTATTCTAAGGACTTTTTTATTTAAAAAGGAGATAACGACATGATTAAATATTTAATGAAATTAAAAGAAGATGCAATCCTCAAAATTAAGGAATCTCTTGATTTACAAACTTTGGAAGCAATTAGAGTATTTTATTTGAGTAAAAAAGGTGAAGTTTCTTTAATGATGGGAAAACTTAGAGACTTACCTCAAGAGGAAAGACCTACATTCGGACAAAAAGTCAATGAGATTAAGCAACAAATTGAAAATGCAATTTATGAAAAGAAACAAGCATTAGAAAATGCAGCATTGTTAAAAACACTTGAAAATGAAAAAATCGATGTAACCTTACCAGGCTACCAGTTTTATCAAGGCAGTGTTCATCCACTTAATCAAGTGATTGAAGACGTTGAAGATCTATTTGTTGGTTTAGGTTATGAAGTTGCTGATGGCCCTGAATTAGAAAATGATCATTATAATTTTGAAATGATGAATTTAGCGAAAGATCATCCAGCTAGAGCGATGCATGATTCTTTTTACACGAGTGAAAATATGCTTCTTAGAACGCATACATCTCCTGTTCAAGCAAGAGCAATGCTTGAAAAGAAAGGTAAACCACTAAGAATAATTTGTCCTGGCAAAGTTTACCGTAGAGATGATGATGATCCTACGCATAGCCATCAATTCATTCAAATTGAAGGCTTAGTCATTGAAAAAGGTTTGTCATTTGCTAATCTTAAGGATGCTTTACTTAAGATGGTTAAACATTTATTTGGTGAAGAAAGAGATATTCGATTAAGACCATCATATTTTCCATTTACTGAACCAAGTGTAGAAGTTGATATATCTTACATAAAAAAAGATGGAACAGTAGGTTATATTGAAGTGCTTGGTGCAGGTCAAGTACACCCTGATGTGCTTAAGATGGGTGGATATGATCCTGAAGTCTATCAAGGATTTGCTTTTGGTATTGGTGTAGAACGTATTGCTATTTTAAAATATAATATTGATGATATTCGTCATTTCTATACAAATGACTTAAGATTTTTAGGTCAGTTCAAGGGGGTAAATAAATGAAAATTACACAGCGTATGCTTAAGGAATGGATAGATATTCCTGAAAATGTCCTTGAAGTAACCAATCAAAAAATAATTGAAGTTGAAAGCTTTGGTCCTTTAAACGAATCAAAGAATTTAGTGATAGGCCATGTTTTAACATGTGAAGACCATCCAAATTCTGATCATTTACATCTAACGACTGTTGATTTAGGTGATAGAGTCGATCAAATCGTTTGCGGTGCTGAAAATGTTGCCAAAGGTCAATATGTTATTGTTGCACAAGTAGGTACAGTTCTACCAGGAAATTTTAAGATTAAAGCATCTAAAATTAGAGGTGAAGTATCTAACGGTATGATTTGTTCCCTTCAGGAACTAGGGTTAGATGATAAATATATTTCTAGTGAATTTAAAGATGGAATTTTTCATTTTGCTAAACCACAGAAAATAGGAACACCTGGATTAGAAGCTCTTGCTCTTGAAGGATGGGTCATGGAATTAGGATTAACTCCTAATCGGGCTGACTTATTATCAGTTTTGGGTTTTGCATATGATTTGGCTTCAATGAGCGGTCAAAAGGTTCAGTTGCCTACATTCGAAATCAAAGAAACAAAAGCAATTAATCCAATCAAAATTGATATTGAAACTCAAGGTTGCGGAACGTATCATACACGTTATTTTGAAAGTTTAACAATTAAGGAATCACCTTGGTGGTTAAAAAGCGCACTTTTAGCAAATGATATGAAACCTATTAATAATGTCGTAGACATCAGTAATTATGTTTTACTAGAATACGGAACGCCTTTACATATGTTTGATGCTAATAAAGTAGCAACAAATCATATCTTAGTTAGAAATGCCCTTGAGGGCGAAAAGGTTGTTACACTTGATGAACAAGAAAGAGTTTTGAATAGTCAAGATATCGTTATTACCAACACTAAAGAAGTGATTGCTATTGGTGGTGTTATGGGTTTGCATAACACCATGATTGATGATAAGACGACTCAAGTTATTTTAGAAGCTGCATATTTCGATCCCAAGAGTGTCCTTCAGACAAGTAAAAGATTAAACTTAAGATCTGAAGCATCCTTAAGATTTGAACGCGGAGTTGATGATAAGCGCGTGATTTATGGACTTCAGCGGGCAACAGAACTCTTAGTAGAATTAGCTGATGCAAAAGTAGCTAAAAATATTAATACTACTATTCATCATCAAATTGAAAATCCTAAAGTATTGATCCCAAAGAATTACTTTAATGAGAAACTAGGAGTAAAAATACCAGAAAAACAATTACTAAAGTATTTTGATGCTTATAACTATATATATGAAACAACTAGTCAAGGATACTTAGTTGAGGGACCTAGCTATCACCGTGATTTACTAATTAAAGCTGATTTCCTAGAGGAAATTGCTAGAATCTATGGTTTAGATAATATTCCAAATAAGACTATAGACCAAGAAGCAACCGGAAAACTATCCTTTAAACAAAAGAGAATTAGAGCTTTAAGACATCATTTGGCAGATTTGGGACTCAATGAAATCATAAGCTATAGCTTAATTTCGATTAATCATGTGCATCGTTATCAAAATTTAGGGCAACCAGTCTCGGTTTTAATGCCTCTATCTGAAGATAAGAACACATTAAGACAAAGCCTTGTTCATGGTTTATTAGAAACAGTTAAATATAATCAAGCAAGACAACAATCATCTGTTGCTATCTTTGAAATAGGTAATTGTTTTGCACAAGATATTGAAACATTACATTTAGGGATTGCTTTAAGTGGAGATTGGCATAAAAATGCATGGAAAAAACAAGAGTTTAAGACTGATTTCTATGTCTTGAAAGGTATTTTAGATAGTACGTTTGATCCATTAGGTATCGCATTTAGTTATGCATCAACAAATCATGTAAAAGCATATCATCCTTATCGTCAAGCTAATATTATTTATAAGGGTGTTATTATAGGACAAATTGCTGAGCTTCATCCGCTTGAAAATAAAGAATTAGGCATAACACCAACAACTGTTGTTGATATTGACTTGGCTTTACTACAGGATCAAGAAGTAAAGGTTCTATATAAAACAATGAGTAGATATCCAAATATTGATAGAGATTTAGCGATTGTAGTTGATGAGAATGTCAACGCTGAAGATTTAATCAAAATGATTGAACAGACAGCAAGAAAAAATCTTGTTAAGATTGACGTCTTTGACGTCTATCAAGGATTGCATATTGAACCTGGCAAGAAATCAATAGCCTTTAATTTAGTTTTTAACGATGTTGATAAAACATTGGAAAGCGATGATATTGATCTATTGATGAAAAAAATAACCAATAGATTAAGTTTTAGCTATCAAGCAACAATTAGAAATTAATACCTGATACGTCAGGTTCTTTTCTTTTATCTTCGAAAAATCGTGTATAATAAATGGTAGGTGATAACATGCTCATATACGACCTGACTCACGAAGAGTTAGTAGACTTTTTACTCAAAAACAATCAAAAAAAATTTCGCGCAGATCAAATCTGGAATTGGCTTTATAAACAAAAGGTTTCCTCATTCAAAGAAATGGCGAATCTTACAGATGATTTGGTTGAATTATTAGAATCTAATTTTAAATTACAAGCTTTAAAGCTTGTTTTGCAGCATACGAGCAACGATGGCACACTTAAGTGTTTATACAGCTTGCATGACGGACATTTGATAGAATCTGTCTTAATTAAGCAACGCTATGGTAACTCAGTTTGTGTGACTACCCAAGTTGGTTGCAATATTGGATGCTCTTTTTGTGCTTCAGGGCAATTAAAGAAAAAAAGAGATTTAACTGCTGGTGAAATTATTGCACAAGTCATAGAAACAGAAAAAATATTAAAAGAAAGAATATCATATGTTGTTGTGATGGGTATTGGTGAACCATTTGATAATTATGAACAACTCTTGAAATTCTTATCTACAGTGAACCATCCAAAAGGATTGGCTATCGGTGCGAGACATATTACGGTTTCTACATGTGGTATCGTTCCTAAAATTAGAGAATATGCTCATACGGGCTTGCAAGTGAATTTAGCAATTAGTTTGCATGCTCCTAATAACGAAATAAGAACAAAGTTAATGACAATTAACAAAAAGTATCCTATTGAAGACATTATTGATGCTATTAGGTATTATATTGATATAACTAAAAGAAGAGTTACGATTGAATACATATTAATTAATGGACTTAATGATACAGAAGCTGTAGCGCTCGAATTAGTCAAATTACTTAGAGGTCTTAATGTTTACGTTAATTTGATACCTTATAACGAAGTGCTAGAGGCACCATATAAGCGATCAGAAACTAAAACAATGCTTGCTTTTTATGATGTTTTAATGAAAAACAAAATACAAGTGACATTACGTAAAGAACAAGGACATGATATCAACGCTGCCTGTGGACAGCTTAGAAGTCAACACCTGTAGGAGGAAAATTTGAAAAAAGGCTTTATAAAAAGATTGATAGCAAACCAATACACACTTATAGATATGGAATCAAGACAAGAAGTGATTGCTTTTGCTCGTGGAAAATTGAGATATATGAAACTTGATGAAGATAGTAGCTTTTATCGTCAATTGACCAAAAAGACAAAAAAAGAACAAAAAATCATGCAGCTAAGTCCAAAGGTCGGAGACTATGTTTACTATGATGATAGCGAAGACCAAGTTCTTATTATTGAAATATTACCACGTAAAAATGACTTACTTAGACCTGATGTATGTAATGTCGATCAAGTTCTATTGGTGTTTTCTGCAATTAAACCTGATTTCAGTTTACATCTATTAGATAAGTTTTTAATCATCCTCAATCAAGAAAACTTAACTCCGGTCATCGTGATATCAAAAATAGATTTAATAGAAGAAGAAAAACTTAAACTTATTAAAAAAGATATGCTCTATTATGAGTCTATGGGATACGAAGTTTATTATGTCAATAGTAAGCAACGTATTGGCATTAATGTGTTAAATCACATATTTACCGATAAAATAACAGTTTTAGCAGGTCAAACCGGTGTTGGAAAATCAACGCTCCTAAATGCATTAATGCCTGAATTAGGACTTAAAACTCAAGAAATATCTAAGGCATTAGGTAGAGGCAAGCATACAACAAGGCATACTGAACTTTATCTTTATAATAAGGGATATATTGTAGACACTCCAGGGTTCTCAAAAATTGAATTTCTTATCTTCCATGTGGATGAAGTAAAGAACCTATATCCTGATTTTGTTAAGTTAAGTCCAGAGTGTAGATTTACTTCAAATTGTATGCATTTAAATGAACCTAATTGTGCTGTGAAAAATGCAGTTCAAAAAGGTGAAATATTAGCATCTAGATATGAGAATTATGTTCAATTTTGCGAAGAAGTTAAAAATCAAAAAGATAAATATTAAAGGAGGCACTTATGAAAATTGCACCATCAGTATTAACCGCAGATTTTACACATCTTAAAGAAGAGCTTGAAAGCATTGAATCTGCTGATTATGTGCATTTGGATATCATGGATGGACACTTTGTTCCTAATATCTCATTTGGTCCAGCAATAGCAAAACAAGTAGCAGATGCTACGAACTTACCACTAGATATTCACTTGATGGTTTCAGACCCACTTAAATGGATTGACCAGTTCTCTATAAAGAATACTGAGTTTATTACAATCCACGTTGAATCTAATGATGTCACAGAGGCAATAGGCAAGATTAAAGAGCATCATATTGGTGTTGGTCTATCGATTAAACCTAATACACCAATTAGTGATTTGTTACCATATATTGACCAAGCAAAACTAATATTAGTGATGACTGTAGAACCTGGTTTTGGGGGACAATCTTTCATGCGAGAGTCTATGGATAAGGTTAAAGAGCTTGTAAGAATAAGAGATGAAAGAAAATTGTTTTTTGGTATAGAGGTTGATGGTGGTATTAATGAAGAAACCATTAGATATTGCCGCGATGCAGGTGTGGATATCGCGGTAGCAGGTAGTTACCTTTTTAACCAAGAAGACCGTAAGAAAGGTATTTTGTCGCTGAGATGAGAGTTTTAGTTATAACGCATCCCACACCTAAAGACATTCGAAAAATTTTGCCATTAAATGATAGCGATTATATCATTGCTGTCGATCAAGCAGTCTCCAATTTATATAAACAAAGAATCAAAATTGATTTAGCCGTAGGCGATTTTGATTCCTTGTCAAATCATAGTATGTTATTAAATCTTAATGTCGTTAGACTTAACCCTGTTAAAGATGTTACTGATACCCATCAAGCATTAATAGAAGCAACTAAAATTAATCCTGATAAACTTTATTTGATTGGTGGTATTGGGGGAGAACGCATTGAACACTTTATGGTTCATACGATGTTTTTTAATGAGTTTCCTAAATTGATTATTAAAGATGAAAATAGCACACTCTTTCTTTTAGAAAAAGGTGTGCATGAATTTAAAAATCAAGATTTTAATACGTTTATAGGATACCCAAAAGCTGTTCTTTCATTAGAAGGCTTTAAGTACAACTTAAATGAATATAGATTGTTATCTTATGATCCCCTTTGTATTAGCAATGAGATTACTGATCAAGTGGGTTTTGTTCGTATTCGCGAAGGGAAAGTGCTTGCAATTATCTCGAAAAAAATAAAAAAATAAAAAGGCAATGGCCTTTTTTATTTTAAACGCGTTCCAAATTGTTTTTCTTAAGGGCACGAGCGGAAACTTTAACTTTAATAATTTTTCCGGATGCATCCTTAATACGTACGGTTTGAAGATTGCTCTTCCATGTACGGCGAGTCGCGTTTAACGCGTGACTGCGTTTATTACCAAAAATAGTCTTTTTTCCTGTTACGTAGCATTCAGCCATATTCTTCACTCCTAACTGCACAATCTAATTTAACATAATATAATTGAAATTGCAACCAGAATAGCAATATTTATTAGAGAAAAATCATAAAAGTTTTCAAAAATGTAAAAAGAATGAAAATTGACATCACATTTTAATCATTATGGTATAATTACGGTGTACTTATATGGTAATTAAATCTATTGTTTTTTGTAAATAATAGTGCTATACTGTAGTAGTGCAAAATTGAATTAACTTCAAACCAAAAAATTACAGCGTAAAAACGCACCACATTTTTCAAGATACGAGGGAGGATTTATAATGGCAAATCAAGCTATCAGTGGAACTCTATTTAAGAAAATGGTAACTAACGGAGCAGTAAACTTAAAAAACAATCATAAAGAAATCGATCATTTAAATGTATTTCCAGTACCCGATGGAGATACAGGAACGAATATGCAAATGACGATGATGGCGGGTATTAAAGAAGTCAATTTATTAGATTCTCAATCTATTATCGATATTTCAAAAATACTATCACGTGGACTACTTATGGGAGCAAGAGGTAACTCTGGAGTTATTCTTTCCCAGTTTTTCCGCGGAGTTTATAGTGAAATTGCAAAGATAGACAATGGTTCAGCAACTGTGCAAGAATTTATTCAAGCACTTGTTGGTGGATACCAAATGGCATACCGTGCAGTGATGGATCCTGTTGAAGGAACCATACTTACAGTTGTTAGAGAATCTGCTGAAAAAGTTCTCCGTGAACAATCTAATCTAAATAGTGTAGAAGAAGTTTTAACACTTTATTTACAACAAGCAAAAGAAACATTAATCAAAACACCAGATTTATTACCTGTTTTAAAAGAAGCAGGCGTAGTCGATAGTGGTGGAGCAGGGTTTATTAAAATTATTGAAGGTTGGGTCATGGCACTTGAGGGAAACATGCTTAATGAATCAGAAGCTAATTTCCAACCATTACAAACAGAACATTATCAGGGCGCTGAAAATTTAGGCGATTTTGAAATCAAATTCGGATATTGTACTGAATTTATCGTCAAATTGCACAAACCTTCAAAGTTCAACGAGAATTTCATGAAAGATCCATTATCACAAATGGGTGATTCACTTGTTGTTGTTACTGATGATGACATATTAAAAGTACACGTTCATACAAATCAACCAGGCGTTGCACTTACATTAGCTCAAAAGTATGGAGACATTCAAACAATTAAGATTGAAAATATGCGCTTGCAGCATTCAACAATTATGGCTGATACATTATCAGGACATAAAAATGAAGCAATTCCATTACCTAAAAAGCCAAAAGCTAAGTTTGGAATTATCGCAGTTGCATCAGGCGATGGTATTCGTGAAGCATTTAACGAATTAGGCGTTGACTTAATTATTGATGGTGGTCAAACAATGAACCCATCAACTGAATCATTTGTTAAAGCGGTTGAATCATTAAACGCTGAACACATCATTATTTTACCAAATAATAAAAATATTATCTTATCAGCTGAACAGACTTTAGATTTATGTACTGATCGCTCAATTAGAGTCCTTAAGACAAAGAGTATCGCTCAAGGGTATGCATCACTTATGGCATTTGATCCATCTCAAGAATTGGATGACAATTTTGAAGAAATGATGAATATCGTAACTAATATGCGCTCTGGAGAAATTACTTATGCAGTACGTGATACTGAAATTAATGGTGTTTCCATTAAGAATGGTGATTTCATGGGTATTACAAAAGGTGAAATCTTAGTATCTAATCCTGAAAGAATTGAAACAGCAAAAGCACTATTAGCAGATATGATTGATGAAAATCGTGAAATCATTACCATTTTCTATGGCAATGGCACTAATGAAGATGAAATTGAGTTAATTGTAGCATATGCTAAGAAACTAAATCCTGATATTGAGGTTGACTTGATTGAAGGAAAACAGGATATTTATTCTTTTATTATCGCTGTTGAATAATAACTTATGAAAGGTGCTTGCACCTTTTTTAATGCGGACGTGGTGGAATGGTAGACACGCATGCTTGAGGGGCATGTGGCTTAATATGGCCGTGTGAGTTCAAGTCTCATCGCCCGCACCAACAATATGAAAAAGACTCGAAGAAATTTGAGTTTTTTTATTATGTGGTTTAATTAATTTTTCTAAAGAAATTTGTAAAAATCTAATAAAATGTAAAATAGACTTGACAAAATGTAAAGAATAGATTACACTGTGTATATGAGACTTGACAAAATGTCGAGAACAAATTAGGAGGAAAAAAGAATGTCGTACCAAGAAAGCAAAAGTTTAACAAACATATTAAGCGTAATTATCATAACGGGAATCTATTCATTGATTGTATACCAAAGATATTCAGTTGGGAGCTTTGATACAACTAATGTCTTTAAATTTTGGGCAATCGTCATCTTAATCTTTATTCCGATATCAATTGTTTCAAAAATTATTATTATGATTCTCTTCTCAATTGGTACTGCAGTTGTTCAAACTGCACAAGGTGAGGAAACAGATGATTTAGATTTTGTTGATGAAAGAGATAAGTTAATCGAATTAAAAGCTACTAAAATATCATTAATCATCTTTTCACTAGGATTTATAGCCGCACTTGCTACACAAGCTTTCAGCATGAATAATCATATATTTTTTATTACACTAATTATCGCTGGAGTAATTACCGAGATTGCATCAGAGTTAGCTACGATTATTTATTATAGAAAAGGTGTCTAAGCATGAAAAAATTATTAATAAACAACAATGTTAGAAAACTTAGATTCCTAAATGATGAAATGACTCAAAAAGATTTATCATTGAAAGTAGATGTTTCAAGACAGACAATTGTAGCTATAGAAAAAGGACAATACTCACCAACTTTGGAACTTTGCTTTAAAATAGCAATAGTATTTAATAAAACTATTGATGAAGTATTCTATGTTGAAACACCTGAAAAAGAGGAGAAATAATGAATAATTATCGAAAAATGGCAATCATCGCTGGAATTGGATTCTTGTTAGCAATTGCATTTGGAATCGTAGGTTTAGCACTAACAGAAAGTTATATTCAAGACTTAGATTTTACTTTAATAGCAAGTAATGCTATATCTATTAAAATAGGAGCAATTGTAACTATGTTTATGGCACTAAGTGTTATGATGATCTCTTTAGCTTTTTACCCAGTATTAAAGAAAAAGAGTCCTGGTTTGGCATTAGGATATGTTGGATTACGTTTCTTAGAAGGATTTATCTTTATTATTAACGCTGTTATATTTTTAATGTTGATTACATTATCAAAAGACATTACAAACGTAGAATTTAACAATAGTATTGGGCATTTATTATTAGAAGCAAGAAACCATTTAGGTCATATCGCATTGGACATGGCAGTATTTAGTATTGCCGCACTGATTCTTTATTATTTACTATTCAAGTCCAAGTTAGTTCCGAGATGGCTATCTATTTGGGGATTAATTGCAAGCTTCATTTATATGACAGCTGCTTACATGGTTTTATTTGGATTTGAACCATTGTCACCTGCTTATATTGCAATGAATATTCCTCTTGCATTAAATGAAGCCGCCCTTGGTATCTTTCTCATCGTAAAAGGCTTTAATAAAAATGCACTATAATATACTTAACAATCGTTTCACGCGAATTACCTGAAACATACTATTATATATTTTTTAAGAGAGTAGATAAAAAAAGAGGCATTATAGGATATCCTATAAGCCTTTTCTTTATTTATGATATGTGTTTGATATTTAAAATTCCATCTGATCTAAATTATCTCTTATTATTTTAGAAGATGCTTTAAGCTTAACTAATTCTTCACCATTAAGATTAAGTTTCACCACATGATGGACTCCATCCCTATTAATGACCGCAGGTAAGCCAATATAGACATCCTTATCACAATCATAGACGCCATTATTATAAACAGAAATAGGGATGATTCTATTTTCATTATTAAAGATTGCTTGAGTGATTCTGACTAATGCCATCCCTACGCCATAGTAAGTTGCTTTCTTTCTTTTGATGATTTCATAAGCAGCATGTTTAACATTTAAGTAGATTTTATCTAAATCCTCAAAAGTGATTTCTTCCATAGATTCAATAACATCTTTGACTGGTTTAGCGCCAACATAAGCATTTGACCAACATACAAACTCAGAATCACCATGTTCTCCTAGAATGTAGGCATGAACATTTCTAACATCAATAGAGATTTGTCTAGAGACTTCATATCTAAGTCTAGCAGTATCTAAAAGTGTTCCACTTCCAAAGACTCTAGATGATGATAAACCTGATTCTTTCCATACAACGTAAGCTAGGATGTCAACAGGATTAGAAGCTACCAAAATGATGCCATTAAACCCAGATGCCATAATGTTCTTTACAATAGATTCCATGATAATAGCATTTCTATTTAACAAATCTATTCTTGTTTCACCTTCTTTTTGATTAACTCCAGCAGTGAGTACTACTAAAGCTGCATCCTTGCATTCATCATAATTTCCAGCTCTGATATTCATTTTTCTTGGTGCAAATGCTAGACCATGATTCAAATCCATGGCTTCACCCTCTGCTTTATCGTGATCTATATCGATTAGTACTAATTCTTCAACAGCACCTTGATTGACGAGTGCATAAGCATAACTCATGCCAACAAATCCAGTACCTATAACAACAACTTTGTTTTTTTCCATGTTATAATCCTTTCATATGAATCTAGCCTTATTTTATGTCTGTTTTGTAGATAAATCAAGCAATCTGCAAAATAATGCAGATATACAGGTTAATTTAAATTCCTTTTTCTATCATGAGTTTATAAAAAATGATATAATAAGACCATCATTTGAGGTGGTTTTATGAAATTAACAACAGGAATGACTGTGCCAATCCATAGTTATAAGCATAATAAAAAGCTGCATCGCATATGGAAGAAAACCGTGGTTTTATATCAAGATCAAGAAGTGTTAGTAACTGCAAACAACCGAACAAAAGTCATTGAGAGTGACGGCAGAAGCTGGCATACTAAGGAACCCGCAATATGTTATTTCTATAATGACTTGTGGTTCAATATTATCGGTATGTTAAAAAAAGATGGGGTATATTTTTATTGTAATTTATCAAGCCCATATCTGTATGATGGCGAAGCCATTAAATATATTGACTATGACTTAGATGTAAAGGTGTTTCCAGATGGCAGTTATATGCTGTTAGACGAAAACGAATATGAAAAGCATTTGAATCAGATGTGCTATTCAAAGGATATTCAAGATATTATAAGTAGTCAAATCAATATTTTGATAGATAGAATCAAAAAGAAAGAAAAACCTTTCTGTTTATCTGATATTCATATTTTCCATGAACAGTACAAGAACTTAAGTAAGAAGTGAGGTAGCTGATGAGGCTTTTTCATACTGCAGTAAAAATGACACTTGTGGGTGTCATTGCTAGCTTAATCGCTAAATTTATTAATTTAGACTATTGGATGACTGCTGGCATTCTTGCAATCTTATCGATTCACTTAACAAAAAGAGATTCAGTAATCATATCAAGTAAGAGATTGATTGATTCTCTCTTTGGTCTTTTGCTTGCAACTTTACTATTTATCTCGTTTGGATATGAATTTTGGGTATTTGGAGTCTTCGTCTTCATCTTCGCGTTTGCTTCATGGACATTAAAAATATCTGAAGGTATTGTGCCCGGATTAGTGTTGGTTACCCATCTTTTAATTCAAGGGTCATTTTCTTTACCATTACTTGGAAATGAATTGTCTTTGATATTTATATCTATAGGTATTGCAACTATTTTTAATATTTTCTACCCTACATCTAATGAAAGGGATTTAATATCACACGTTGAATCTATAGATCATTTGGTTGCTGATCATTTGTTTATGCTATCCTTATTGGTTAAAGATCCAGAATATACAGAAGAATATTATAGACATTATACATATGTGGATCATAAGATTAAAGAGTTCATTGATATTGTTGAGCTTGTTGATAAGGACTTACTATTTCAAAATGATCATAGTTATTTAGCTTATTTTCATATGAGAAAAGAGCAAACAAATTATATTAGACATATGTATATGCAGGCTATTAAAATAAAGGAATTGCATCCATATGCACTAGACATTTCTAAGTATATCATTGATTTAAGTGGAGAAATTGGGCATTATAATAAGGCAGTTGAGCAATTAAGACAATTAGATGAGATTCAACAAGAATTTAGAGAAACTGAACTCCCCAAAACAAGAGAAGAATTTGAAATTCGTGCAAAGCTATATCAAATATTAATTGAAATAGAATCTTTATTGACAGTCAAGATTGATTTTCATCATCAATTCCCCGATTTTGGGATTAAACACTTAAAAAATAAGTAGTTAACCTCCAAATTTGGAGGTTTTCTTTTTTTTAACTAGAAAAACGGATAAAAATGCTAAAATAGTAGTAAATATTAAAAAAGGAGTATATATATGCTTAATTTCGTTAAAGGATTTAAAAGACTAATTCCTGAAAAAATACAATACATAATACTCATTGCATTGTCAGGTTATGCTATTGTTGTGAGTGTTTGGGGACAGACTAGATTTTTTGGTTTCATCAATAGTTTATTACCCATTACCTTGATTGTAGCTGCAGTTCTAATCATTCAAAGTAAAAAAGAAACACTGTTGGCACACGCGCTATTATTATTTTTATTTTATGCAGACTATTTTGGAGGGTTTATTCGAGCAATTCTATCTTATAATTTTGGAACAAATACATTTATTATTAAGCCTACATTCATGACGATTCTTTGTGCTGTTGGTTCAATATATTTGATATTGCTTGTTTTATCATATTTGTTTGAAGGAATTCCGAAATTTATCTATAAGAAATCAATTGTGCTCTTTCCCTTATTGATGATGGCCGTTTATGCATATTTCAATAGTTCATTTACAACGGCGTTATTATGGTCATTACCAGTCGTTGCAGCACTGATGGTAGGATCACCTTTGGCAGCAATCTTGCTTATTATGAGGATTTTCATTACAATGCCATTTATATTTTTGGACAAAATATTTAATGGATCATTTAGTTTTACATCCGTTAGTTACTGGCTTTTCTTGTTTTTTGCATTTTATATTTTGACGATATCAGTTCTAACAACTTTGAAAGTATTAAAACAACCTAAAGAATAAAGAGATAAGTCTTAGCATCGCTAAGGCTTTTTTTAAGGAGAAGCAAAACAATAAAAAAAACTGCACAATGGAGTGCAGTTGATTACTTGTGGAGCGGGCGAGGGGAATCGGACTCTCTACCCCCACTCCAAAAGAAACGCATATCATGTGCGTTTTTTATTTTAGGGGGATCCAAATGACAGATTTACAAAAAATTAAATTGAAAGTTGATGCTGAAATGGAATTGTATAGCAACCCTGGAGATCATACTATTTATTCATTTATTCTGAATGGAATATTCTATGGCGATGAAACTAAAACAGATAAATTCATGCTATCTGATGAGGGTGGTTATACAGAAAGACAATTAGATCGAATAAAAAAGCAGAAGAAACATTTTCAAAACAGAAACAGAATCAAGAACTTTAGTAACGGATAGAGTTTTTTAATTACGCTAGTCTTAATTCAGGCTAATTGGGTGCCGTTACATTCAATTGGTCTGCATTAGGACTAAAAATCTATAACGAGAGGTTAAAGACGTGAAATCATGAGCGAGAAGGAAATAATTGATAGATTAAACAACCTAGTCTATCCTGAACTTACTGTAAAAAAGAAAATGAAAGCATCAGAACTAACTTCCATTGTCACCTTGGTTGATGCACTACACTTATTTTGCTATTCAACAAATAACTACAGCATCTATAAATTTGCTGGATTACTTGACAGTGAACACCGGATTGAGAATAAGATTTCAAGAGATTTTATGATTGAGTTGAAAGGCGTATGAAAATAAGATACGTTACTCCTAAGAATCTAAATATCCATGATACTATAGAAATACTAAAAAATCTCTATGTTGTCATTGCCAAAGAACGACTTGAACCTAAGTATTATATCTATGACATTGTTGAGGCAGACTAATGACACTACTATTCTGGATTATTGCTACAGCAGCATGGATACTTTTGATTGTGTTCATGTGTATCGCTTATAAAGTTACTAAAGGTCCCAAAACTCACTTTTGAGTTTAGACATATAGAGAGCATAATTAATCAATCTCTTCTATGCTCTCCCCCCTATTCATATATGACTTTAATATATATATCTATTTTTATCCTTGTGAGGATGCTAAATTTACCCCCCTCCTTAGCATCCTCACCCCTCTTATTTGAAAGGAAACTCTTATGACAAAAGCACAAATGTTAAATCAAATAGATTATCAAACGATACTTAAGATGATGCTCCCACCTGATGCAATCAACCAGGTAAAACATGATGTTGAAGTATTCATGAATGGAAAGCACAAACTTCCGGTAGGTGTTTTAAATGCTATCTTAGTACGAACGATACAATCAACCGGTGATAAACTCTTTAATGGTGCCTACTTAAGAAAGGTTGCTGAGACCTTCAAAGATGAGAAAATTAGAACAGTTAATACAGCGATTGAACATATCGAAAGAAATCATGATTATAGTAGATCATTAGATAAGAAACAAAGAGCATCTGTAGGTGAGCCTACCTGGATGGATAATTATATTAAGGATTTAGCATTACTCGAAGGATAAAGGGACATACTCATGGCAACGTTTGGATTTGGAAAACTCAATGGTTTACAAATTGAATACATCGATGGAATCAACATGGTTGAGTATTACTCAGCTCACGGATCTTTTATTGCGACTAAATTGCTGCAAAAACTGATCCTTCAGTATTCGACATCTGGTAAGCTCTTATACTCTAACCAGGAGCTGATGGATACGTTTCACGTTACGCGTAGAGGTCTACAAATCGCTATGTCAGAACTTGAAGCTGTAGGTATTGTTACACGTACCTTTGCAGATCCTGAAACAAAGTATGTACGTACCGGATTTGCACTTGATGTCGATATGATCATCCAATGGCTAAAGCTAACAAATAAAGATGTTGAAGACCTTCCACGTGGGAACATGTGTAAGCATTTTGTTATGCAAGCTGTTATCAAGGTTAAAATGTTCGCTAGAGACTTAAAGAAAACGCTCCAGATTAAAAAGAATAAAGAAAACACAAAAGAGATTCAAGAGAAACTAGAAAAGCTTAACCAGAAACAAGCTGATTATGAAAGTCATTGCAAACGTATCTTTAACCGCACGAGTAAATATGTATCCATGGAAGCATTAGAAGCCGACCAGGAAGCTTTAGAGTTAACCTTAAGCAAATGGTTAACTGAGTTAGAATACAGTCCTCCACAGGTCATAAAGAACTAAATAGAATCGATTGGTTGCCTAGAGCAACCTTTTAGTGTTTTCAAAAAGCAGTAAAAACAACATAAAAATAGCATAAGTACCAGGACATCATCAGCATGGTGTCTTTTTTGTTGCACAGACGTTCATTAGATTGCCCCCTATCTCGATTGGATTGCCACCTATGAATTAAATTGCCCCCCATACATCTAACCTTCATATATTCGTTTTCCCCATACTATTGGAATACTTTTATCTATGATAAAAGATATTCACATAAAGATTCTTATTAGATGGATACGAAGATTAAAACTGCTAACTTTTAGTTCAAATCTCACTTATGATATGCAATTTCATGATCAGATAAGATGACTAAAGATAAAAGAGTAATAAGTCGTGAATCGTTCGTACCTCACTCAAGGAGAAAGCCATGCATAAGCTTATCGCTGATACCTACAATAGATGAGATACAGCTTATGCTTATGTCTTTCTTCAATCAAATGAAAGTTGCTTAGAACTGAGATACAAGCTTTTAGTGATATGAAGTTAAAAGACTTTTTAGATCTAATAGATAATCGAGTAATCATTTAGTGATATAATAGAATCATAAATGAGGGAATTATATGGAAACATTTATTGATAAAAAGATATTGATAATTACAAATGTAACAACAATAATATATTTTCTAGTTCTTATAACCGGTATACTTGGTTATTCTGATTTTTATGATTATTCGTATTTTGGAATTTTTAA
>CAZKLF010000003.1:0-61125 GCA_964553665.1 uncultured Mariniplasma sp.
AAAACCTAGGGTGATAAGTCAAGATATATTCAGAAAACAATGTTTCTCTCTGTCTTGCCTGCATTGACATCTTGCAAATAGCAGCACCATATCCTACACTAGCAAATGGGTCTCTTTGAAATAATAGATTAGGAAGTGGGTCAGTATAAAATGGGTACTCATCTTCTAACATATCCATAATGGAAATTTTCTTTCCCCTAACAACTTCGTTCGTTCTAATTCCTTCTATCATTTTATGAACCATATCTTCAACACTTAAAGAACTCAAAAATGTATATAGTGCTGTCTTTATAGATGCTGAACTAATTATAGATTCCTCGATAAAAGAATTAATGAAGTTATTCACAACTTCAGGATGAGCTCTGAGAGCTTCTGAAAGCATATCTGTTAAATAGAGCACTTCTACACCTTCATCTCTTAAGGTCTGAGCAAACAAGTCATGTTCTTCTTGAGCTATCTTAAGATATGGAATATCATCGAAGAGTAACTTTTCTAACAAATCAGGTGTCAAATTTTCTAATTCTTTTCCTGGTCTGTGAAGTAATATTGATTTTAACTTTCCTATTTCTGAATTAACCTTAATCATTTCTTCCTCCTTGGATCATTACTCTTGGTACTCTATAAGACAGTGATGTACAAACTTCATAATTGATTGTATTCAATCTTGAAGCCACCTCATCAATTGTTATCAAACCACCATAAAGTGTTGCAATATCTCCAATTTGCACTTCATCATCTATTTTGATAAAACAAGCATCCATGCAAATTGTCCCGACTATTTTGTATTTCTTTTGATTAATTTCAACATGGCCAGTATTATTTTTTCTAATAAATCCATCTGCATACCCTATCGGTAGTATCGCAATCTTTTCATCAGTTTTAGCGCAATAAGTTGCTCCATAACCAACACAATCTCCTGTACTTAATTTCTTAATTTGAACAACTGTAGATTTTAAACTCATAACAGGTTTTAAATTTGGCTTTGGCTTATCTGACGATAAACCATAAAGTGAAATTCCGAGTCTTGCATGAGTTGTAAATTTAAAATGTTTTTCATATTTAAAAATTAACGATGAATTTGATATGTGAATCATAGGTGGGAGCGTAGATATTTTTTTTAGCAAACCTTTAAACATATCTAACTGTTTGTTATAAAACACCTCATCCGCACTTGCTGTAGCAAAATGCGTATAGATACCTTTAAATGAAACATGATTCATCATTTCTAACTCTTCGGCAATTTTAACAATTTGATTTGGCTCAGTTAAGCCATATCTCGACATACCACTATCAACTTTTAAATGACATGTGATCAACTTTTTATGGTTCTTAACAGCTCTATAAATCTCTTGGTTATAGATTGTAATCTCGATTTTATTCGAAGATGCAATATCTAAATCCTTTGCCATAATAGGACCTAACATTAGAATTTCTATATCTTTGAATTGCGCTCTGAGCTCTAAAGCTTCTTCAAGTAATGATACAGCAGCAGCCCTAACACCTTTGCTATATAAAAATTTCATAATCTCTATTGCACCATGTCCATAAGCGTTGGCTTTAATAACTGGAATAAGGATTTTATGTTTCAGTTCTTTTTGTGCCTCTTGAAAATTATGCCATAAATGATCTAAATTGATTTCAGCCCAAGTGGGTCTATATCTAGGATTCATAAACCCTCCTTACATATGGAGATGTTGTTAAACTTAGGATACCACCATATGTTAATTTAAATGTTATTAAATCACCTAGAGCGTATTGTCCCTTTTTAACTTGAAGAATTAAATGGTCACTACTGCATCCCAAAATCTTAATGTTTTTTGGACATACTAAATCTTCGCATTGAATATCTTGTCTACCAATTCCAAGAATGGCTCTTGTCATTTCTCCTTGATCCTTAAAAGACACTTTTTTGCCAAATGCATCAAATCCTAAAATACCTTCAGGTAAAGATGGCTTATCTTTTAATTCAATAATTTCAGCTTTAAGTGTAAAGACATCATCAAACATTTGATCAATGTGCTTCCCGTATGCTGTTTCTCTACCTAAAACAAAAGCTTCACCTATTCTTAAATTATTGATAAATGACGGAATTTGATGTTCTTCAATGAGTTTAATTGATGAGGAGTTACCACCACTTATTACATCTAAATGAATAAAGAACGTCTCTTCTATCTGATGTTTAATCATCTCTAACTTGTCTAAAGTTTCCTTTGTTGGAATAACACCCCCATAACAAGTTAAATTTGTCCCTATACCTAACAGTTCTATATGCTTCAATTCTATTATTTGTTCAATCATAGGTAGATATTCTGATTTATAATAAATGCCTTCTCTTAAATCACCTATATCAAACATCAAGATAATTCGATGTTTTTTATTTTGTTTCTTAGCTTCATCATTGAGATTTTTTATAACTTCAACTTCTGAATTAAGTGAGATATCAGTATATTTAATGACTTCACAAACTTCACTTAAATGCGGAATCCGCAGTAATACTTTAGTTTTGCTTGTCTTCATACCAATAAAGTTTTTTATTCTAGAATCAGCAACATATTTTATATCTGTAGAATTAATTACATCAACTAATCTTTGATCAGCACAAAAAACCTTAGTCACAGCCATACATGTTATACCTTGTTGTTCTAACATGTTAGTTAAATATAACAAGTTATGATGATATTTAGTTAAATTAATATGAACGCTAGGATTCATTATTTTCACCTTCTTTATCTGATTGTGTTTTTAAGTAACTGTTTTGCTTGCTCCGGATATTTATGTGATAAGACACCAATAGATGCAAATATGTAGTCATGATCAATATATATTTTTGCATTTTGATCAGGTGATAACTTGTTTTGCTGTCTAGATAAATATGATTTAACCATATTTTCTGGATGGTTTGCGTAACGTAATGCTCCACCTGTTAAAAAAATACTTTTAACTGTAGATGTGTCTTTGCCATCAGGTATGACTTTCATCCCATTTGTAGTGAAAACTCTTCTTAAATCACCAATATGGCGGTTTAAAGCTTGAAATACACATTGTTTCGTTAAACATTCAATAAGTTTTTTACCTTGATTTGATATAGGAACAAAGCTTTCTGCTTCAGCTAATTTTTCTATTTGATTTAAATCTAGATTCATTAATGTTTCAAGTTCGCCTTGTTTAAATGTTTTCATAACAAGTCTTCTATTAATATAGACACCTAAATCGCCTTCAACTGTACGTTTAAATCTTGGCTCACCCTCACTATATTTAAGATAGATAGGTTTAGGATCACAAACAGAATGAACATCAGTGGTTGCTCCACCTACATCGATTGTCATGACACTATCAAACATTTCATCTAAAATAAGTGTAGCATCCATAACAGCACCCGGTGTAGGAATGATCGTCCCATTAACCATTTTAAAAATATCTTTCATCCCTTTAGCATGAATGATATTCTTTTCGAATGTTTCATAGATTGCTTTTCTTAGAGGAATGATATTGAAATCATCTACTCTCGGATATACATTATCGACGATTCTAATTAGTGGGTTGTTTAATTTTATAATCCTATCGTGATTTACAATATTGCCAGTATATATAACAGGAATATCTAATGAGAGTACTGATAACAAATTTTGATAGGCTACTTCTTTTTCTCCATAATTAGTACCACCAGCAATAATGATGATATTTGGATGTAACTCTTTTATTTTTTCGATTTGATCTGGTTCTAATAGGTTAGCAGTAATTAAATGAATATTAGCACCTGCATTAAGCGCAGCTTCTTTTGCTGCCTTTGCAGTCATTTCATAGACAAGTCCATGAACTGTAATTTTTAGGCCACCTGCAGCACTTGATGAAGCAAATAATTCATCATATTCAAGAGATTCGACTCCTAAATTATTTTGTAGATCTAAAATAGCTTTCTTTAAACCTTCATTTACATTAGTTTCAACAGTAGTTTGATACATGCCTCTACCTAAAAATTGAATGGGGTCTTGATGTAAACTAAAAGCATTAACGACAGTAGTTGTACTGCCTATTTCGGCTACTAAACAATCAATTCTCATGGATTTCACGATGTTTCTTCACGATAAAACTTGCTACCTCTTTACCATGTGTACCTCTAGAAAAACCTTGGTCCATTCCATATTTTAAGGCAATCTCAGGTGTGACTTGTGTCCCGCCTGCGATTAAGATCAATTTGTCTCTTACACCTTTTTCAATAGCATATTCATGTAACTTTTGCATATTCTTATAGTGAATATCATCATGAGATATGATTAGAGAAATCATGATACAAGTTGAGTGGGTTTCAATTGCTGCATCAATAAACTTTTCAATAGGAACGCTTGTTCCTAGATATGTATATTTTATGCCATATTTCTCAACACCACCATGCTTAATATCTAATATTTCTCGCATACCAACACTATGTTCATCACTTCCACCAGTACCAGCTACGACTTTAATACCATGTTTTTTCACATATTCAAGAATTTCATCATCTGGTAATACATCTGCTTTCTTTGGCAAAACCAATTTATCCATATCAATATCAAAATTGACAGTACCCTTTAATTGAACTCTCGTACCTTCAGCTGGATGTAAGACTTCCTTATGAATAACTTCTACAGCTGATAAATTCATTTGCTTACCCGCTTCAATAGCGGCTGCTTCAGCTGTCAAAGGATCCGTTGGGAAAAACAAATCAACAGTTACGACACCATCTCCAAGCCACTGAACCTCTGGCTTAAGTAAAGATGTACTACGATATACTTCATTTTCATCCATGCGAACATTGACATTATCTTGTTCATCTAATTCATCAATATATTGAATTAAATCTGGATTTTCAAATGTTGATTCTCCAATTAACGATGATGGATTTTCTTCATATTCTTTTCCAAATTGAGCCATATTGTTATATCCATAATGTGCAGTAACTGGTGCCATATATTTTTTATTTCTCTTTATAACTGTATTTGCTCCAATTCCTCCATTAATTTCTCTTGCGATACCATCGCCTGATCTTTCAGGATATTTTCCGCTATCAACGAACATCCCAGCTTCAACAGCTTTGAAATAACCACCCATTTCAATAATTTCTTCTAGCATTAATACAGCGCGCTCCTGAATTTCCTTTTTTGTTTTCATTAGGTAACCGTCTTGTTTTAAATCTAGCATGCTCATTAAATCATCCATACCAACCATTGCTTGCTTAGCAGTATCAAGTGCTTCAATATTATAAACATGCCAAGGCACATTTCTACCTTCATCAGGTGTGATTGTACTTTGGATATCAGCTGACGTAAGTCTTGAAATCAGAAGGTTTAAGACGTGCGTTACAGTCGCTTCTCTCGTTGATGAATCCATATATTTTGTATTCATTTGAGCACGCATTTTATAGGCTGAAAAGAACTCTCTAAGCGCTAGAGCATAAGGAAGATTTAATTTTAAATCTGGACTTGGTGGTGCAGCTGGTGGAACAGTGGAAAGACAAATTAAATCTGGTTTAATCCCAACTTTTTCACTCATTCTACTATTGATTGCATGTTGAACAAGTAATTCGGGCATAACTTTCCACGCATCTCTTGCTGTTGCATTAGCATTATGCGCACCATCAATTTGTGCCATACCGCCATAAGCCATAATTTTTTTACTTTCAGCAGCATCAACATAGCTTCTAAGCATATTAATATTACGATATAAAACGTTATATTGAGGATCTTGGTGTGCACCATTAACCCCTTCTTCTGCAAACATGACTGCAATTTCTGGTCCAGCAACACCTGAAACATAAGAATGATAATTGATGGGTCTACCGACTTCATCTTCAATCATATCTAGCGCTTTTCTTTGTGCGCGGACCTGTTTTCTTGTGATTGGAACACCACCAACACCTTGTGGTGTACCTTCTAATAATCCATCCATATGAGATTGACCTGCAGTTCTAATCACCATAATGTGATCAGCACCATGATAAGCAGCCATTCTCATTCTTCTAACATCATCTTCAAAACGACCCGAAGCTATTTCTGATGTAATGGTTGCATCTGGTTGAGGGTCAATCCCATTTAAGTGTCTAGCACTTGGCAAAGGGACATAATTTTTTAGTGGTGGGCTAACTTGAACATAGCGAAAGGGTCCAATATCAATGGGTCCTTTGTCTCTCCAAACCCAACCTTTTCGTCTAGGACGATAATTTTCTAAGTCTTTTAAAAGATTTCTAACATTTAATTTTTCATTTGGCTTCATGCTTAAACACCTCCACCATCTGATCTAAATATGGCCCATCTAAGAGCATAAGACCCGCTTCTCTAATCGTCTTTGATTCTTTCTTAGAAAGAGCATAGACAACGTGTCCTGCACCATATTCTAATAAATCATGATCAAATAAACGATCGGTTATTGCTTTTGATTCCAAACTTGAAAATCCCATACGCATTAAAACACTACGTTCAATAGCTGGACTCGTATAGTCATAAGCAATATTTAATAAAGGATCAATAAGTCGATCAGTCAATTCAAAAAAGTATGCTTTAAGTTTTTGATTACTATATTTTTCTAAATGTTTTCTTCTTTGATTATAATCATCATTTCTGGCTTTCATTTATTTCCTCCAATAGTATTGAAATATGCTCAGTTGTTGTTTTCAACTCAGATGCTAAATAGGACATATCTTGTTTGCTTAATTCTCGATTAGAAAAATGTTTGAGATATGATGTCCTCAATTGATTCAGTGGAAGTTCTTTGTGTTTGAGTAAAGCTCCGGATGAGGGAAAGATAATGTTTTTTCCTGGTTTTTCCAATAACGGATTACCTAGAGAGATTTTAACTCCACGATCTGATGCAAATGAAACTTGAGCCTTCATATGTTTACCAGCACCTGTATATTCACTTTCTTGAACAACGATGATTTGATTACTCCTCATCGTTTGCGCAAGACTAAAAGCAGCTGCTAAACTAATATTTCCTGCAGGACCTCGTTCAAATCCTTCTAGTAATGCAAGTGCTTCAGTTATGAAAAATACACTACCTTGATTGACTAATACATACTGATCCATATATCTTAACGGTCTAGCTGCACTTCTAGGAACGTCACTACGATCTGGGTATGTGGAAAATGGAATCCCAAATCCAGTATGACCCGTTGTAAACGATTTTTGATTAAAATGATTATCACTTGCCATATGTAATCCAGAAAGATCAACACTCGCAGCAATCACTTTAGTTTCAAATGCTTTAGCTTTCATTAGACCACGGGCAGTTCCTGTTAAATTTCCTCCACCAGCATTGGTGCATATCACCATATCTGGAAATTGTCCTTCTCGTTTATTAATTTCAGTAGCTACTTCGTAACCCAAGGTTTCAATTCCCATGATGCCATAAGGGGAATATAATGAGGCATTGAAATATTTAGTTTCTTCAAGAATCATTAAAAATTCATAGAATAATTCAGGTCCAACTGATAACTGAATAACTTCAGCACCATAAGCCTCGCATGCTCTAGCTTTTTCTATAATTTCTGGTTGTCCAATACCATCTGAATCATAACATTCCTGAACGATGATACATTTTAGACCTGCTTTGGCAGCAAGTGCTGCTACAGCTGCACCATAGTTACCAGAGGTTGCAGCAACCACACCTTTATATCCTAGTTTTTTAGCTTGATGGATACTCATTGCTGCGCGTCTTGCTTTAAATGAACCACTGATATTTGAAGCTTCATCCTTAAGAAATATCCGAGCTCCAAATCCTTCTGGAGCAAATTTTCTAGCATAAGCTGATAATCTTTTCAATTCAATTAACGGTGTTTGTCCAACATTTTGATCTATTTGGATTTTTCGAACATCAGAAAGTGTATATCCTGACTCTTTCATCATTTTCTCATAGTTAAACCCAACGCCATCAACTTCAAATTGATCGTAATCAAGGCCTAAAGCTTCTTTCATGATGCTAGATTTTCTATTCATAACATCTTTATAGGAGTTACTCATATCTCAAGTTCCTCCGTTTCATTTAAGATGACATCTTTTATTTCTTCTAATGCATCGATGTAATGACCAAAACTATGTGAGTAAAAAGGTTTTTCAGCAATTAATATGCCTGTTTCTTTTCTTTTACTTGATGTTAATATTTCAACTCGATCACCTAGATTTGCAGCTTTTAATAGTTTCCCTTTAACTCGCATTTCAAAAGGAACTTCCTTAGTATCGTTTGGAAGATTTTCTGCTCTTTCATTACTCTGTAAAATAATTTTATATATTTGAACAATCTTGTCTTTTTTAATCATAGAATCAACCCCTTTTTCATAGAAAAAAAGATAACACATTGTAAGCGTTTACTCAATTATAATTATATCATTTTTGCATCTTTTTGTGTAGTATATTCACTAGATATGAAAAAAATAGGAAATCATGGTGATTTCCTACAAATTTATTCGTCTATTAAATCTCTCATATCACCAAGTATTGCCCGTGGAACTGGTAAATCAATCATGGTTTTTAGACCTGGCTTCGCATTGATTACATGTGGAATCATATTCACGCACATAGCAATAGTACCAATACCACCTTGAATTTCTGGAGTAATTGCCATATGGATATTAGGAATACCTTCGATATTGATATAATCTCCAGTTTGTGTTCCTTCCATTTCAGGTTCAATTTGCTGTGGGTGAAACATATCAATAAATACATCTCCATTAACTAAACCTTGTCCAGTCATATTAATTCCAGCAAGTGTGCCTTCTAAAGCTTCCCCATATGTGCTTGTTCGATCTACATTTGTAATAATAGGTTCCATTTGTTGATTGAATCCTTCTAATTTCACACCTAATGCATCTGAGATCATATAAATACTTTCTTTAAATCCAACGTGCCCAGCTAATTTTTGATCCATTACTCGTTTGTGATACTCACCAATTGTAATGCCTACACCTTGCTCTTTCATAACTGCTGGTCCAAACGGACTTAAACTATTGACTCTTTTTGCTTCAATATGTTTAACCTCTGCCATCGTTCCAGTTAACGCAATAACTAATAAATCCATAATAAATCCCGGATTAATACCTGTTCCTAAAACTGATACATTATAAGCTTTTGCTAAATTATCTATTTGTTTAGATAAGACGGGTTCATTTGCATAAGGATATGCCATTTCTTCAGCAGTGGAAATGCAATTCATACCGCGTGCGACAATCTTTTTAATTTTATCGAATGCATCTTTAACAAAACTATCTGTGCATAATAAAACAACATCAGCCTTAGTTGTTCCTAATAGTTGATCAATATTGGATTCAATTATAACTGGTTCATGGTCTGACTCGATGCTTAACACATCAAGAAAATTCATTTTATCGTACAGAGGATTTAAATCACAAATGCCAACAATCTGAACGCCTTTTTTGTAAAGAATCATTTCAGCCATACCTTTGCCCATTGCACCAAATCCCCAAATAATCACTCTTACTTTTTCCATTTAATACGCCTCTTTATCTTTCTTTAAGCTCGTCAAACACTCTACCTAATGTAAATAGATAATCCGATAAACGGTTGATGTAGGAAAGGGTTAATGGGTTGATAGCATCCTTTGATGCCAACAAAACTAATTCTCTTTCAGCTCTTCTAATCGTTACTCGTGCCAAATTAAGCCAAGATGCAGCTACAGTTTGGTCTAATTTGATAAATTCAGATAGCGGCTCAAGTTTTTTATCATAATAATCAATACGACCTTCAAGCCAATCTATATTATCTTTTGATATCTTATATTTATTTATATCATTAAGAACAATTTCATAACAGATGGAAAATAGGTGATCATGAATTTGATCAAGATCATCTTTAACATCTTGTTGTTCTATTGCATGTTTAGACATTAAAAGAAATGCCATTGCTTCATCGATTGCTCCATTAACTGAAATGTGTAAATCAGCTTTACTTACACGTTTGAACATGAGATCTGTTTGTCCTAAATCTCCCTTTTTCGTATAAATTTTCATAGGCAACCTCCCAACATTTACACTTCTATTCTACCATATATTTAATGCATTACTTTAACTGTTTTCTTTTCAGCTTCTTTTCATTTAATGCAAGCACAGCAAAACTTGCAACATCAAATGCATATTTTTTTAATCCAAAACCAGCATCATATCCTAATTCTTTTGCTAGGCCGTGATTAATTCTTGCACCACCAATAATAACAATGAATTGGTCTCTTAAGTTTTCAGCTTCAAGTAATTCAATAAATCTCGTTAAATTTTGAATATGAATATCTTTTTGAGTAACTGTTTGACTGATTAGAATTACATCCGCTTTATACTCAATTGCTTTTTCTAAGAGTGTTTCATTATCTACCGAGCCACCTAAATTGATAGCATTGATTCCTTTATATCTTTCTAGTCCGTAGTTTCCATTGTAGCCCTTCATATTCATGATGGCATCAATACCGACAGTATGTGCATCTGTTCCAGTGGATGCTCCAATGAAAACAAGAGGCTGATCAAAATGATCTTTAATGTATGCTTCAACTTCTTCCTTATTCATTGTCTTTGATTTAACTTCCACAACATTTAAGTCTTTAATATTGATTTGGTGTTCAACTGTTCCATATACAACATAAAAACTAAAATGCTCACCAAGTGGTGCACTATGAACGACAGCTGCATTATGAATACCCATTTTTTTTGCCATATTTTTAGCTGCCTCTTCACCAAGTGCATTGCATGGCAAAGGTAATGAAAAACTTAATTGGATCTTTCCATCATTAAGCGTATCACCATAGGGACGAATCAATTCTAATTTATTTGACATGATTTGCCTCCTTTAAGGATCGAATGAAGTAATCTAAAATAGGATTTTGATAGTTTTCATGTTTTTCAAATACACCATCTAATCCTTTCCCACCTAACTTATGGCGAGAAATACCTGCAAATACACCTTTTTCTAAGGTTTGAAACATACCATCATTTTCTATTTGTTTTAATAACCCTTGGGTATCTCTTAAAACATCCTTTGCCCTTTTAACTATAATGCCATTAGGATTATAAGTTATTTCATTACCGAAATCTTTGAATGCTTTTTCAATATATGATGCATTATCTAAAGAGATTGCTCGATCACTAATAAATGGTGTGTGAATTGCTTCTGTCATCATTCCCAATAAATGAATAGATTGATTAGAAGTAACTGCAGCAATATTAAATAAAGCATTTTGTACTGAACCCATGAAAATATCACCAGTCATGTGTTTTGTTGGTGGCATATATTTAAGTGGTGCATTTGGAAAAATTTCTCTTGCCATCTCTGCTTGAGCGAGTTCATATAAAAAACTGTTCTCTATTTCAGGACTAATCTCATATGCATGTCCGAGTCCCATAAGTGATTCATCCATTAATGCCTTTTTAGCAAATTGCTCATTAATGAATTGTGAAGCTAAAACAGTATTTGCATGCTCAAAAGCATCTGAAGTTGTTAAGTAGTTATCTTCACCAGTATTAATGATGATATTTGCATAAGAACTTAAAACTCTAGAAAAGTATTGGTCAATGAAAGTTCTTTGCATATTAATATCTCTAAAGATGATGCCGTAAAGTGAATCATTAAGCATCATATCAAGACGTTCTATCGCACCTAAAGCTGCTATTTCTGGCATACATAAACCCGATGCATAATTAACAAGTTTGATGTATCTCTTTTCTTCTAAAGAGACTTCATCAAGAGCCTTTCTCATCAATCTAAAATTTTCTTGAGTTGCATAAGTGCCACCAAAACCTTCAGTGGTTGCTCCATAAGGAACATAATCTAGTAAAGATTGACCCGTACTACGAATGACCGCAATAATCTGAGCTCCTTTTTTCGCAGCTGATATTGCTTGTTTAATATCCTCATGAATATTACCTGTAGCAACTATTACATATTTTTGTGGAGTATTTGTTTCTGGAGTTAGTTCGATTTGTAATTTTCTAAACGACTTCATCTGATCAATTTGTTTAATCATCAAATCAAAATATGATGTTAAATCGCTTAAATAAGGGCTTTTAGGCTTATTAGTATAAACGGATAAATCTAATTTATTTTTAGATATACGCGTTGAAATCTCTAAAGGGTTAAGATTTAATTCATGAATTGCATAAGACATATAATGGCAGATGCCAAGTGAAAGATCTGCCTTTTCATGAATGTGATCCACGACTACGTTGACTAGAGGAATACCAAAATCATTGATTCCATCAACACCCAACAAACGTAATATCGACCTTTCAACTGACACCGTTGAATGTTGGTCAATAAAAGTTTGAACTTGGTTTGCTATATGATCCGCATGTACTCGGCATGCTTTTATTGTATTTAAATCAAGGTTTAATTTTGACATGTTCTTCCTCCATTTTCATCACGTTATAAACGGGTATATTCACTGCTTTTTTCATTGCATCCATAAATGCTTTTTCATCATAGTGGTTTCCACTAGGACTAAAAGGATTGATTGTTACGAATAACAACGGGCATGGATGAATTGTAGATATATCTATATTGAGTTTTTTTAGATTTAAAAAATCATTTTGTGAAATCAACAGTTTCGTTGGATCATCACAAATTAAAGTAAAATTACTCATCATTTTTTGAGTAAAGTACTCTATATATCTAGGCGTAATTGCACCTTTAATATACATCCAATCAATTTTATCGTTTATTTCTGTAAAAGCGTGTTTTAATGTTCCTATCTTTTTATTATCAAATGTATGTTTGTGAAATGTTGTCTGAATGATTAATGATTCTTCAGGTATCTCTTCAAGGCGATATGATTTATTCAAATTGAAAAAATCAACAATCATTTTAGTTTTATTGATTGTACGGCTCATGATTGGACTTTCTGCAGCTCCAGTTGCTAAAACAATTGCATCTATTAATTCTATGTTTGCAAATGTCATACGATTAAAAGCACCATCGATAAAAATCTTATCAACCCGTTTTTTCATTAGACGGATGACTTGATTGAGTTCTTTATTCGTCGTTGGACCCGCAATAACCATAAACCCATCAGAAAGTATTTCAACAACCTCTATATGTCCCAGCGCTGTTCTCATTCTTGTCATCTCTAAAACTTGAAAATTCACCTTTGATGCTTCAAGACACCCAGACGCAGTTGCAACCACCATGCCACGTTTGACAAGTATTTTTGGCTTGGGTAAAAAATTAACCTGGTCTAAGTCTTCTCCATCAAGGCCAATAGATGTAATTCCTATTCTTAAATTTTGATAAAGATTGAGGATAGCATTTAGGGTTGTTGTCTTACCACTATTTTTAGATAATCCAATAATTCCTAAAGTATCCACATCATCAATAGTTCTTTTCACGTTTTATGCGTTCTTTTCTCTTTAAATGTTCTGGCTCTAACGAAATTCTATTGCCTTCTAATAATCCGCTAATACCATCTAGTTTATGGCTTTGACATTCATCACACATGCATTCTGATTTATAATTTTCAGGTTCACTATAGGTTGTGATAACACCTTCAAAGTTACGAAGTACGATCTTACCTGGTGCATGAGATATGACATAATTAGGCATGACTGGAATCTTTCCACCACCACCTGGAGCATCAATAACAAACGTAGGTACGGCAATTCCACTGATATGTCCGCGTAATCCTTCGATGATTTCAATACCTTTAGATACCGATGTTCTAAAATGTTCTATACCTACTGATAAATCACATTGATAAAGGTAATACGGTCTAACTCTAATAGCTATTAAACCTTTAACAAGTCTTCTCATGATATGCACACAATCGTTAACACCTCTTAATAAAACAGATTGATTACCAACTGGAATACCAGCATCTGCTAGTAAATCAATTGCCTTTTTACTTTCAGGTGTAATTTCATCGGGATGATTAAAATGTGTGTTCACCCAAATCGGATGATATTTTTTAAGCATGTTAACAAGTTTTTCAGTTACTCTTTGTGGCATAACAACAGGCGTTCTTGTACCAAAACGAATGACTTGAACATGATCGATAGTTCTAAGTTTTTTTAATATGTATTCAATTCTTTCATCACTTACCATAAAGGCATCGCCACCACTTAACAAAACATCGTTAACTTCTTCATGGTTTCTAATATATTCAATAGCTTCATCTATCTGTTTAACTTTGAGTTCTGCATCTTTGGTACCTGCAAATCTTCTTCTTGTACAATGTCTACAATAAGTTGAACACATATCCGTAATCAAGAATAAAACTCGATCAGGATATCGGTGAGTCAATCCTTTGACCGGTGAGTCATGATCTTCAGCTAATGGATCATATAAGTCATTTTTCCCTGTTATTAATTCTGCACCAATTGGAATTGCTTGTTGTCTTATAGGACAATTAATATTATCAGGATCAATCAAGGTCAAATAATATGGCGTAATCGCCATTCTTAAATGTCCTAAAATATTATGTATCGTTTCTTCTTCATTCTTGGTTAGCTTAATGTATTTCTTCAAATCTTGTGCTGTTTGAATACGATTTGATGTTTGCCATTTCCAATCGTTCCAGTCTTCATCTGATACTTGACTAAAATATTGTTTTCTTCTTTCTAGATGACGCTCATTTAATATTATTTTCATTTGAACCTCCTAGGCGTAGCGTGACATGAACAAATCAAATAATTGCTTGTTTTCTTTCAATATATCTAAAGTTATATTTGCATGATTCTTTGTATATCCATTGCCAATAATCATTGTGATATCTTTACCTATGCCTTCTGCACCAAGTGCAGCTTTAGTAAAGGATGTTGCCATGCTAAAGAAATAGACTATTCCTAATTCTTTAGTACATAAGATAGAAGTCATTTCAGTATTTTCTGTATTGACTACATTAATTGTTAAATCTGCAAGCTTTCCGTTCGTTACTAAAGATAGTTTTTCATATACTTCAATACTATTGGTTGCACTTTCTACAATGATTGAATCAAATAAATGAAGTGATTCTAATTGTTCAATTTGTTTTTGTTTTCTAATAAGTCCAATGACTGTGCCAGTTGGTCCTACTTGATTTTTTGCTTCCAAAGCGCATAATAATCCGCTTTTTCCGTTTGCGCCTATGATAAATACAGTATCACCAGGTTTAGCTAGTTTTCTAACTTGAGCAGGTGCACCTGCTACATCGAGAGCTGCTAAAACAAATTTTTCATCTAGGTCATCAGGAATCACTGCATAAATTCCAGAATCAAATAACACTGCTTGGCCTTTGATTTTAACCTGTTCATTCGTGATATTTATTGAAGTTATTTCTTCAATATGAAGTGGCGTAAGCGATAAAGAAACTAATGTAGCAAGCTTAACTCCAGGTTTTAAATCCTTACCAGAGAAATCTTTACCAACTTCTTTAACCGTGCCAATCAGCATACCTCCGCTTTTCGTCACTGGATTTTGCATTTTACCTTGTTTTTTTACAATTCCTAAAATCATTTCTTTCATTAATTCTGTATCTTGATGGCATGCTTCTTTGATTTGATGAAATGAAGCTGAATCAATATTGAGTGTATTGACTTCAATAAGACATTCGTTATCATAACAAACAGGTGTTGAATCAATTTTAAAAGCAGCTTGCGGTAAGATACCCTTTGGTTCTATTACGCGGTGTGTTCCATATCTACATAGTTTTTTCATCATTTTTTCTCCTTGATATTTAATATTTTTCTTGCTTCTTTCGGTGATGCTATTTCCCTATGATACTTTTTCGCTAATTCTACAACTCTTTCAACAAGTTCTTTATTGCCTTTAGCGAGAACCCCTTTTGATAGATAGATGTTATCTTCTAATCCTACACGCACATGTCCTCCATGGAAAATTGATAATTCCGCTAAGGAGAATTCATATCTTCCGATACCAGCAACACTAAATGTTGCATCGGAAGGAATACTTTCTCTAAGAAAGTTAAAGTCTCTCGCTTCTCCTGTCATGCCTCCATTAACACCTAATACAAAACTAAAATGGAGTGGGGCATATATAAAACCTTTCTTATGTAACCTTAAAACTGAATCGATATGTCCCTTTTCAAAACACTCTAATTCTGGGGCTATCTGTTTTTCATTCATAACTTTCGCAAAATACTTAATATCATTTTCTGTATTTACAAAAATATCATCACCACCAAAGTTTAGCGTTCCACAATCAAGTGTAGCCATTTCGATATTGAGCTGTGTGGGTTGTAGTCTTTCATCTCTTTTCATCCCTACAGCACCACCCGTTGATGGCTGAATAATGACATCGGGACATTTTTTTAATATAGCATTAATTGCTTCTTGATATCTATTTTTATCTTGAGTTGGTGATCCATCGTCATTTCTCACATGCAAATGAATGATTGATGCACCAGCTAGATAAGCCTGATAGGCTTCCTCGGCTGTTTCTTCAATTGTATAGGGAACGTATGGATTATCTTGTTTAGTGACCTCTGCACCTGATATAGCGCATGTTATGATGAGTTTATTCATGTTTCACTCTCATCTTATCTTTAGGAACAATACATGTTCCTATAGCTTCGGTCGTTAATATGCTTTCTAATAAGAGGTCTGCAGCACTAGGATTAACATCCGGTCTAACTGATATGATTTTATGACATGTAAAATGCATCTTTCTTGAAGTTGTTCCAACTTGAATAATCTCACCCGTAACTTCAATGAAATCGCCAGCATATAAAGGTGCTAGAAAATCTATAGTTTCATAGGCTCTAAATAAACCTTCATCACCATCATGCATGATGAGTAGTTCAGTTGCTACGTCTCCAAACAATGCAATAATCTTTGCGCCATCCACTAGATTTCCACCATAATGTGCATCGTGTTGACCTAATCTTAATTTATGTGTTACTTTTTCCATTTTTCATACCTCCATGATTTTCACATCATCATAGATGAGTGTGGCTTCTGTTTTTTCTATAATTTCTTCAATAGAGACATCAGGATGTCTTTCTATCAAATGCAATCCATCTTCTTTTACTTCAATAACTGCAAGTTCAGTAACAATTAAATCCACAACTCGATATGCAGTAAGTGGCAATAAGCATTTCTTCTTAATTTTAGAAATCCCTCTATTTGTATGTGTTGTCGCAATAATTACTTTTTTTGCTCCAGTCACTAAATCCATAGATCCCCCCATACCAGGAACTAATTTACCTGGAATAATCCATGATGCCATCGATCCTTCTTGGTCAACTTCTAATGTTCCAAGAACAGTGACATCTAAATGACCGCCTCTAATAATAGCAAATGAAAATGCTGTATCAAAATACGCTCCATTTTCTTTAATTGTTGCATATTGACCACTTGGATTTGTTAAGTTGACATCAATTTCATCTTCTGATGCTAAAGGTCCAAGTCCTATAATGCCATTTTCACTTTGCAAAAAGATTTCTAGATCTTCAGAAATATAGTTAGCAACAAGTGAAGGGACGCCAATACCTAAATTAACTAAATTACCATGCTTCAATTCTTTAGATACACGTTTAGCAATAATATTTTTAATATTATCCAATGTGCTCACCTCCAACAAGATAATCGATAAATGTATGTGGGGTAATCACTGTCTCAGGATCTATCTTATCTACTTTATAGTCTGCAAGCGCAATAACCTTTTCTCCAGCAATAGCCATAATAGGATTAAAATTTCTTGCTGTCTTAGCATATGTAAGATTACCTAATTCATCAGTACGATAAGCATTGACTAATGCAAGATCTGCACCAAGTGCTTCTTCTAGTAGATATTCTTTATTTTTTAGTGTAATCACTTGTTTACCTTCTTGAATTGATGTTTTCACACCAACGGGTGTCAAAACACCGCCTAGTCCAGCACCATAAGCTCTGATTTGTTCAATCAGTGTTCCTTGTGGGATTAAGACAACTTCAAGTAATCCTGCACTCATTTGTTTGCCTGCAAATGGATTTGTACCAATATGAGATGCAATCAGTTTCTTCACTTGACTATTAGCAATCAGTTTCCCAACACCTTTATCAGGATAACCTGCATCATTACATATAATTGTTAAATCCTTCACATTCGATTCAACAATCCAATCAACGAGCAGTTCAGGTGTTCCACATGTTAAAAACCCGCCAATCATAATTGATTGGTGATCTTTAATTAAAGTCTGAAATTTTTTCTTGTCTATCCATTTATTCATGAAGTTTTTCCTTTCTCGGCATGAGCATAGCTTCACCAGTAAGCATGCATTCATCCTGGTCATTAAATATTTCAGTTGTAAAAATAACTCTATTTTTCTCAATATTCATTTCTTTAACTGTAACTAATACATGAAGCGTAATATTTGGATAAACAGGTTTTAAGAACTTTAAAGATTGGGAACAATAAATAGTTCCTTCCCCTGGATATTCCATACCGAAAATCTTACTAAATAGTGAACCGATAAACATCCCGTGAACAATAGGTTTCTTAAATATTGTTGTTTGAGCATATGCTTCATTAAAATGAGCATTATTCATATCTCCTGATAATTCACCAAACTTCGCTATTTCCTCTTTTGTAATCGTCCTATTATAGGATCTTTGATCACCAACATGCATCTTTCTAATCACTTATATTCCACCTTTCTACGTAAAAATAAAGAGAACTGTTTATAATAACAGCTCTCCATTAGACGTAATGGCAATAATTGAAGCGTACCTTCAATTATCAAGATCAATGATTGGACCTCATTAATCTTTCGGCAATTTATGCCTTTTACATACCGTTCGAATGTCCATTTTCTCATTACGGTAAGTATACCCAATAAATTGCACCTCTGTATAGATTCTAAGTCTATTATATACGATTTATGAAAGCGCTGTCAATGATATTTGTAACGATAATGAAAGATTACGAATAAACTTTTGTGTTTTCCTTTATAAAAAGGATATATTGAATAACTTATTTGCAACATTGTATATATAAAGGTATAATCAAACTATAAAAATGGAGGTAGTAAAATGAAAGGTATTATTAAAGGTTTTGATGGTTTACCTTGGATAGTTAAAGTTATTTTTGCTTTACCTGGCTTAGACTTTTTATGGGGGATTTATAGATTACTTAAAGGTTTAGATAAGAAAAACGGCTTCTTAATCCTTGTTGGTATCATTTGGATTTTTGCAGGATGGGCACTCCTTTGGATTATTGACCTATTCACATTATTTGTTAGTAAAGATGTCACAGTATTGGTAGACTAATTAAAATAAAAAAATGACATCTAATTATAAATTATGGAGTCATTTTTTTTACTCATATAAATTTCATTTCATTGATTTAAGCATAGTAATACTTTATAGTAACAAGATTCAAAATTGATGCCAATTTGTAAACAAAGTAAGAACAAAGTAACCAGAAACCAAGGAATTTATTCTTGATTCACTTTTTTAGTGACTCAACTTAGATTGATTTGACCAAGAATACCTAAAATTAAGTGAAACTTAAGAATTGATTTTATCCATAAATGTTATAATACTAATACATTAGTATTTATTTGTGTAAGAAAATGACGTGTCTTTACTAACAGCCTAACAATACTATTGTTTTTTAGTATAAACTTATTATTTATTAATTTCAGTGTTAGATTCGAAATTCGGGGGAATTGTAAAGGATGATACAATGAAAAAGACCAACGATAATAAAATCAAGGATATGATTGGAAACTATACTTATGAAATTAAGATATAAATTAGCCCTATCAATTTTTTTAATAAGCACTTTGGCCCTTGTTATCACAATTGCTACATTTAGTACCTTTACAAACCAAAGAACAATATTAAAGGAATTAGAGACAAATAAGGAAAACGTTCAATATATTTCAGAGAGTATTGAAAAAGATATACTTGAATTAGTAAGATTAACTCAAACTATTGCAAGTACAGATTCAATACATGATTCTTTGATTCTAAGCAACGATTATTTTGCTTCTTTTTCGTCTAATGATAGACTAGATACTATTAATACCTTAAATAGTACATGGATGGATACTGATGATATTGATGATCCTTTTATAAAAATAAGAATGGAAAATGATGTTGCATCATATTTAAACAGCCAGCAAGAAAACTCACCAGATTTATTTGGTGAAATCTTTTTGACAAATATATATGGTGTGATGATATCAACTACTGGAAAACTTACAACATTAGCACACTTTGATAAATATTGGTGGCAGGGTGCTTATGATAATAGTGATGGTATGATTTATATTGATGATAGGGGCTATGATGAAAGTGTTTCAGGATATGTCCTCGGTATTGTCGTGCCCATTTATGATGACAGTAATCAAATGATTGGTATTTTAAAAAGCAACTATAATATCTCTGAATTTTTTGAAGATTCCATTGCTTATTTCCGGGATTTAAATAGTGACGGGAGACTCATTGTTGCAAGAACACTTGGATTGATTATCAATGACGAATTAATTGAACCATTATCAGAAAGTATCGATAGTTTACTCATTCCATATCTAGAATCCAATACAATTATCAGCAAAGAACAAGAAATTGAGGATAATAAATATTTGCTATCTATAGCACCCATTGATATTACCTATGATACTCCTCTAATAACATTTGGCGGAAGCTATGATTCGATTGATCATATTGGCGGTAATGTCGGAGAAGGGTGGAGTGTTATTTATCTTATTGATGAAGACACAGCTTTAACTGGTGAAAATAACACACTTGCAATATATCTATATTTAGGATTAGCGATCATATTAATTAACTCTGTTATTGCATTAATCGTCGGTCGTTCTTTAAGTGCTCCAATGACTGATTTACATAAATACATATTAAGTGTTAGTTCGGGAGATTTAACAAAGAAAAATCTCAAAATTTACAACGATGAGATAGGGGAACTAACCGTTTCCTTTAATCAGATGATTGACAACCTTAATGCTACTTTGATTACCAAGGATAAATTGTCTTATGAAAAAGATTTAGCTCAATTGTATTTAGATCTCGCTTCTGTTATTTTGCTTGTCGTTAACCGTGAGGGAAATGTTACATTAATTAATAAAAAGGGATACTCAATTTTAGGATATGAAAACGCAGAAGATATCTATAATAAAAATTGGTTTGATACTTTTATTCCAAAACTAATTAAAAACGATGTTAAACAAGTCTTTGAACAAACATTAAATGGCGATACTAAACTAGCAGCTCATCACGAAAACACTGTGGTTACTAAAGACGGTACTGAGTTATTAATATCTTGGGATAATGCAATGTTATATGACATCAACGGACAGATTACTGGTGTATTAAGTTCTGGAGAGGATGTTACAGAATTACGACAATATGAAGAAAAATTGAAAGAGATGGGATACCGTGATGTTTTGACTGGTTTATATAATCGAAGATATTATGAAGAAAAACTAGCAATTTATGATACCGATGAAAACTATCCATTAACACTTGTTATGGCAGACATTAATGGATTGAAATTAATTAATGACGCTTTCGGTCATGATTCTGGAGATCAACTGTTAATTTCAGCAGCAAATGCATTAAGAGCTGCTTGTAGAGATGAAGATTTCATATCAAGAGTTGGTGGCGATGAATTTGTTATCGTTATGCCAAAAACTGATGAGAAAAGCGCAGAAAAAGTAATTGCAAACATTAATAAAAAAGTAGACGCTATGACAATTGAATCTATCAAAATATCAATTTCATTTGGTTATAATACTAAACACTATAAAAGTGAAGACATTCAAGTTGTATTCAAAGGTGCAGAAGACTACATGTACCGAGAAAAAATCTCAGAAACCCGTTCAATGAGAAGTGGGACAATTGAAACAATTCTTGCTACTCTATATCAAAAAAATAAGGATGCTGAGATTCATTCAAAAAATGTATCTGTTTTCAGTGAACGCCTTGCTATAGCCTGTGGAATGAATCATCAAGAAATAGGAGATGTGAAAACTGCAGGATTACTCCATGATATTGGAAAAATCATCATACCATCATCAATCATTGAGAAAAAGGGTGAGTTAACCGACAAGGAACTTAACACAATTAAAAGTCATCCTGAAATAGGATTTAGAATTCTTTCATCTAGTCAAGAGTTAGCAAGTATTGCAAACATTATATTGAATCATCATGAACGCTGGGATGGTACAGGTTATCCTAGAGGCATAAAATCAAAGGATATTCCAATTCAATCTAGAATCATATCAATATCAGAAGCCTTTGATGTGATGACACGTAGAAATTCATATAGAAAAAAAGTTTCTTATGAGGAAGCAAAAGAAGAAATATTAAACAATTCAGGAACACAATTTGATCCTAGCCTAGTGAAAATATTCATCGATAATTTTGAAATGATTACTACTATTAATAAAAACGAAACAAAATAATTCAAAGAACCTTAATTTTATTTGATAGATACGTTGCACAATATTGTTATAGATGTGGGTATTGAGCACAAATGCTGAATACCCTCTTTATTGTCCAAGAGTCGCATCATGTATTTGAATAGTGCATTGATTATGGTATGATTTCTATATACTATATATACTTTTGCTTTCTTCTTAAGATATCTCATTCTATGAGGTTGAAATCCTATGAAAGAACAAAATTTATTAAAAAAAGGAATAGCGTGGTTTATCAAATACCATAAACAATGGTTGGGCTTTATTGTGCTTTCTGTTGCATTGCTTTATGCGTATATCACTGTTTTATTTGAAACTAAAGAACTATTACTTGATATTGTTTACGCAATATTGTTTATATTTTTACTCGTAGGATTGTTTCATGCTATTAAAAATGAAAGTATAAGAATTAAAACTTCCAGTTTTGATTTTTTAGATCTTCTAATGGTCATAGTGGGTGTATTTGCAACATACAGCATTGTACATTTTTTTGAATTATCAATTGTCCTAGCCTCGTGTTTGATTGGACTTTTTGGACATTTCCTTGCTAGAAAATACGAAGCTGCAATTTATTGTGGTTCATTTGCCGGTATGGTCTCAGTTATACTCTTCGGTTTTTTTGAAGTTCTAGTATTAGCTTTAATTTGTGCATTCATTTATATATTAACTAAACCTTTGCTTTCGGGATATGGGGGGAAACTGGGAGCTATTGCATTTATGTCATCATTAATTGTTCATAGTTTATTTAGTGATGGATTTCTTGTTGTTGAAAGTAATTTACACTTAGGATTATTATTAGTAACAACCACGATAGGTGTTGTATTCACTTTTTATCTTCAACACTATTTTAAATTTACTCCAGTTTTTGCATCTGCTATTCTTAGTTTCTTCTTTGCATTAATATTTATATACCTTATACCCTCACACTTAGATTATGTCATTGTATTTTTTTCAGCAAGCTTTATTGGCATGTCAAGCAAAGAACGCATACCTCATTTCATTTTTGTAATTCTATCTGGTTTAATTCTTGGATTTATCTATTATATTTTTATAAGATATTTTAATGGCTTAGGAGGAAAACTTGGATTAATAGCTCTAATTAGTGTTATAATAACTTCAGGTATTTCAAAATTATTTGTAAAAAATCGTTTAATATAATGATTTAATGTACTATTCTACCCATTATTAACTCGCAATAATATAGGATAATGAGTAGCTTAGAGACTCGTTAAGTTTCTCGTATTAAATACAAAATCAGGATAGTCCATATGATTTTGTATTATCATTTGAATATTTGTAAAAAAACGTATATAATTTATATAAAGACTCATTAACAAATTCTAGATCAAAGAGAGGTTTATCAATGAATAATGACACTCGTATCAAGGATGTTATGGAAAAAGCCATCGCCCAAGCAAAGAAAACAATGAATGAAAATATTGGCGGGCCATTTGGTGCAGCAATCATCGATCAGAACGGAAAAATTATTGCGGTCACTTCGAACTCAGTATTAAAGGATCACGATCCAACAGCACATGCAGAAATGAATGCAATTCGGCTAGCAGGAGAAAAATTAGGAACCCATGATTTAACTGGATGTACTTTAGTAACAACAGGCTATCCATGTCCTATGTGCTTAGGTGCTATAATTTGGGCTAATATCAAACATGTAGTTTATGGATGCCGTCCATCTGATGCGGATGATATTGGATTCAGAGATGATTTCATCTATCGTTTTCTGAGAGATGAAAATCCAGATAAACAGGTACTTACTTTAGATGAGAAACATAGAGACGAATGCTTACTTTTATTTAAAGAATACAAAGAAAATAAAAAGACTCTCTATTAATGAATATTATATTAAAGATTAACATCTACACTCCAGCTGATAAAATTGGATTAACGTTTACGAAAACTTTTCATTCAAACCATGTCCCATCGGTTGGCGATAAAATCAAAGATTCAATTTTCGATGAATCGAAAAAAGTAATAGAGGTTGTCTATGACTTCGCAAATGACCAATGCATTGTCGTATTAGAATCAAAAGAAATGCCAAATGGTAGATTAGATGGTCATGTTCAAGAAGTTGCTGATTTGCATCAATGGACTTTATATCAAGAAACTAAATAATAAATAATTAAATCATAAAAAAGAGCCATTTCGGATGAAATGACTCTTTTTCGTTATATTTTTTTTATTTATCGCCTATTGTCATTGCCATAACTGCTTTAGCAGTATGAAGACGGTTTTCAGCTTCTTGATAAACAATCGAATGTTTGCCATCAATGACTGAATCTTCTACTTCATTACCTCTATCAGCAGGTAGCGCATGCATATAATAAACATTTGGACTTGCTAATGCGATCATATCTTCAGTGCATTTCCAGCTCTTATAAGATTCTAATAGATCATCAATGACTGCTGTTGATTGATTATTAACCCAGCTTCCCCAATTTTTAGGAATAACGACATCAGCATTCGTAAATGCTTCTTTAATATCGTGTGTGATTCTAAATGAACCACCATTTTCTTTTGCATTAAGTTTCGCTTTTTCTACTGCCCATTCAGGAAGATCATAACCTTCTGGATAAGCTAAAGTAACATCTATGCCATATCTTGGGAATAATAAAATTTGAGTTAAAGGTACACTAATTGGTTTCTTATGACTTTTTGCATAAGCCCATATAATGGAAACCTTTAATTTTTTTGTTGTCTTAGTGACTTCTTGAATCGTCATTAAATCCGCTAAACCCTGCATAGGGTGATAAATATCACATTGAAGATTCATAACAGATACTGTAGAGTGAGCTGCCATTTCACGAATATATTTGTTACCTATACCCCAATTACAATATCTGCAAGCAATGCCGTGACCATATGATGAAAGGATAACAGCGGTATCTTTAGCACTTTCACCATGTGAAATCTGCATCGTAGATACATCTAAAAATGTTCCGTGACCTCCAAGATGTGCTATACCAGATTCCATAGAATTCCTTGTTCTTGTCGATGCTTCAAAGAACATCAAGAATGCTGTTTTATTTGTTAGATAAGGAGTAGGTTCATTATTTAAGAATTTTCTTTTAAGCTCTTTTGATACTTCAAGAAGTTTATCAATCTCTTCTTTTTTCCATTCTTCAAGCGTAATAAAATGTTTTCCTTTGAATAGTGGTTCCATTTTTTAATTCTCCTTTTTAATATGTTTTAAATACATGAGAGGAATAGCTGCATACATTGCACATGCTTCAACTAAATCTTTCTTCCAAGTTTTTTCATTTGGTGCGTGAGCTTCTTCTTCATGTCCAGGACCAAATCCAATACAAGGGATACCGTGTCTTCCCATAATGGAAACACCATTTGTTGAGAAGGTCCATTTATCAACTATTGGATCTTTTTTAAATAAATTTTTATACGCATCAACAGTTGATTCGCATACCACATGATCTTCTTCTAAAACCCAAGTTGGAAAATATGATTGTGTTGGATAAACTAAACCAGTATATGCGGGTTTTTCGTAAGTATACAGTTCTACAATAGCTCCAGCAGCTTTAACTGCAGGAAGTTCTCTAATTTCTTCTAATGCGGATAAATAGGTTTCACCATGAGTCAGTCTTCTATCAATCGAGATTGAACAACCATCAGCAACAGCACATCTTGATGGAGAACTAAAATAAACTTGACTGACTGTCATTGTTCCTTTACCAAGGAATGGATCGTTTTTAAGTCTCTTATTTAATTCTTTCACTTCTAATAATATAGGTGCCATCTTAAAGATTGCATTGTCTCCTCTTTCAGGAGCACTGCCGTGACAGCTAATTCCAAGTGTGCTTACTTTAATTTCCATACGTCCACGATGTCCGCGATATATTCTGCATGATGTTGGCTCAGTAATCACAACAAATTCAGGTGTAACTTTATCTTCTTCGATAATATATTGCCAGCATAAGCCATCGCAATCTTCTTCTTGAACGGTTGCTGTTATTAATAGTGTGTAATCATCTTCAAGTTTTAAATCCTTAATGATTTTACCAGCATAAACCATTGATGCCATACCACCTTCTTGATCAGAAGTTCCTCTACCACCAATTGTTTCTTCATCTTCGTACCCTTCATAAGGGTCAAAGGTCCAGTTTTTGATTTCTCCAATACCTACGGTATCGATATGACCATCCATCGCAATTAAATGCTTGCCATGTCCGATTTTACCGAATAGATTCCCCATAGGGTCTAAAGACACTGAATCAAATCCAACCTTAATCATTTCTTCTTTAATACGCTGTATAACTTTTTTTTCATCTGATGATTCACTAGGGATTCTAACCATATCACGTAAAAATTTGGTCATATCCTTTTCATAAGCATTTGCTTTTTTTAATATTTCTTCAAATGGGATTTTAATCATAATTCTTTACCTCTTTTTTCAATAATTTTTTGATCATATTTTTTAATCAATTCATATTCGTGATTCCAAAATTTCATATGTCTCATTTGGTTTAGATAATCAATGGAATAATCAAATCTAAGCCAATCATGTTCTTTTTGTTTAAATAATCTTTCTTTCTTTTCCATACTTCTTAAATCATCTACATCATCAGTATTTACTTTCAAGAAAATATCTTTAAACCATCTTCTTAATACGAAATCTTCAGTTTCTAAAACACGATTATTCAAATTGTCAATAACGCTATGATAACGATCAAAACCATCAGTAGCAACTGTAACGATATTGTCATTAGCACCTAGTTTTAAATACTTTGCCATCTTAATTGCCCCGATAATATTGCATATAGTAGATACACCGAAAATATCTCTAAGACTTTCAGCAACAACTGGATCAACACCATTCTCAACTAAAATATGTGGTGCATCGTGGATGATTTTTAATCCTCTAACAGAATCTTCATCACTAATTAGTGCGACAAAATCAGTTGTTAAAACATTATGAATTAATGTACACATCTTATCTCCAATACCTTCAATGCGGTGTTGGCCTATACCACCATTCATAAGTGTTGAACATTCATACGGTTCTAAAGCAACGACTCTTGCTTCTGGAAATGATTCTTTGATTTGATCGCCTGCAGCTAGTGTTCCTGCACTACCTGGTGCAGAAGCGAAACACGCAATTCTTCCATTACCAATACCTTTTACTGCTTCAATCGCACTATGTCCTGTAACATGTCTATGGAAACGATAATTAGGTAATAATTCGAATTGTGCTAACGATCTATATTCAGGATTTTTCTTGAGTTCATATGTACGTTGTAAAGTTAAGATAACGTCAGATTCAGTACCTGGTGTTAAATCTAGTTTTGCGCCATAGCCTAGAATTCTATCATATCTTTCCTTACTCATGTTATCTGGCATGATAACGATAGAATCATATTTCATTAAATTACAAATATACGCTACGCCAATTCCAAAGTTACCTGTTGATGGTCCAAGAATCGTATGTTTTCCTGGAATAATTTCTTTATCCACACATCCTTCAATAAGTGTCGAATATGCAGGTCCCACTTTGTGGGATCCAGAAGGAAAATATCTTCCTAACAAAACAACGATATTTGCATCAATACCTGTTAATGCTTTGGGTAAAACAATTTTATTTACTTCATTCTTTTCGTTTTTCCAAGTGATATTAAATAAATTGATAGGATTTAATTCATCCTCTTTTGAATGTAGTGCTTTCTTTCTGATTTCAGGATCTATATGATTTGGATTAAGCATTTCATCATAGGTAGGTCCAAATGGTACTTTAGGCATGTCTTTTTTCTCCTTTTTCTTCTATAATTTGTTTTAAGTCTTCTAGTCTAGGTTTAACTAACGCTGGTGCCTTTACTGCTTTTTGTGCATTCAAAGGATCTTTTAGACCATTACCAGTCATAATGACAGTTACTGTTTCAGTTTTCTTGATTATTCCGGTTTTGATTGCTTCTTTTACACCTGCTAAAGCTGCTACTCCAGCGGGCTCACCGAAGATACCCTCATTACTTCCTAACTGTTTCATACTTTGTAAAATTTGCTCATCAGTTATAGCAATCCATACACCTGATGATTTTTCAACTGCACGCATTGCTTTGACAGGATTTCTAGGTATCCCAACAGAAATACTATCAGCTATTGTGTTTTCTTGTGCTTCCTTTAGTGGTTCATGATTGTTATAAGCATCAACAAAAGGTGAACATCCTGTGCTTTGAACACCTAACAATTTTGGGATTTTTTTGATAAGTCTTAATTGCAGTAAATCATAAAATCCTTTATATACGCCTGCAATTGTACAACCATCGCCAACAGAGACTGCAACCCAATCGGTTAATGAAAATTCTAATTGTTCAGCAATTTCTAAAGCTACTGTTTTCTTTCCCTCAACTAGATGCGGATTTATAGCTGCATTTCTGTTATACCACCCATATTCATTAATCGCAAGTTTTGATAGGTTAAATGTGTCTTTATAGTCTCCATCAACACTAATTACTTGTGATCCATAGATTAATAGTTGGTTTAGTTTACCAATAGGTGCTCTTTTAGGAACAAAAATAACGGTGTTAAGTCCCATACGTGCAGCGTGACAAGCTAGGCTTGATGCTGCATTTCCTGTTGAACTACAAGAAATCGTATCATAGCCACTTTCTATCGCTTTAAGTACAGCAACACCACTTGCTCGATCTTTAAGTGAAGCACTTGGGTTCAACCCTTCATCCTTGATATATAGCTTTTTAATATTTAGTTCTTTTTCTAGTCTATTTGAACGATATAAAGGTGTACCACCTATTTTAAGCATCTGATCAATATGTTTTATCTCTACTGGCATCATAGGGGTATAACGCCACATTGAGAAATCTTTCTGATTCTTAAAATATTTTATATCGACAAATTTACGCATTGCATCGTAATCATACTCGATATCTAAAATACCTTTTTCTCCACAAAAAGGACACGTCATTATTTCCTTGTCATAAGGAAGAGTTTGATTGCATAGCGTACATCTATATTGTTTTATAAAACTCAATTTTTCACCTTCTTGTTTACTTCAATTGGAACAATCTTGAATAAATCAACATCAAATAATCCTCTATCTGTTAATTTTAGTTTAGGTATGACTGGTAAAGCGAGAAATGCTAGAGATATAAATGGATCACCAACATTAGGATTAAGACCCATTTTTTGAATCTTTTGTTTCATGCGAAGTAATGTTTCTTGAACAATAACCTCAGAATGTGCTGTCATGATACCACCGACTTCTAATTCAAGGAATTCAGTAACAATACCATTTTGAACTAAGACAATACCGCCTTGTATCTCTTGGATTTTCTTAGCTGCTACTTGCATATCAGCATCAGATGAACCTAAAATAATCAAATTGTGAGAATCATGCGCAATCGTCATAGCAAGTGCTCCGTTTTTAAGACCAAAACCTTCAACAAGTCCAATACCGATATTTCCAGTATGATGATGTCTTTCAATAACTGCAAGCTTCAAAATATCGACTTTTTCATCATAAACATACTTTCCTTGATCTACCTTAACTTTTCTAATCAATTCATGAGTTGTTATATTATTATGAATTAACCCAATAACACGAACTTCAGAACTCTCTAGATGTAAATCAAAAGATAAATGATCATCTAAATGAACCGTATTGATCACTGATTTAGGTATTTTTGCTGATGCTTCAAATAAAGGTTCATCATTTTCAGCTACAATCTTACCTTTGAAATAGACAGTTTCGGGTTTAATTTTATATAAATCACTAAATACGATTAAGTCAGCTTGCTTGTTTGGCGCAATACCACCCAAATGAGATAAGCCATAACAATTAGCAGCATTCAATGTCGCCATTCTAATTGCATCTATTGGATTAATCCCAAATTCTATCGCAAGATTTACATTAAAATTAATATGTCCTTCTTCTTTAATATCAAACGGATGTTTATCATCAGTACAAAAGAGCACTCGATTGATATTGTCTTTATTAAGCCCTTTTAAGAGTGCTTTTGTGTTTCGTGTTTGTGACCCTTCTCTTAAATGAACATACATACCTCTTTTAATTCTTGCAATCATCGATTCTGCTATAGAGCATTCATGATCTGTTTGTACGCCAGCAGCTATATAGGCATTTAAATCATTACCCATAACGTCTGGTGCATGTCCATCAATCTTTCTATCTTTCATTAATTCAATTTTTTTGTGAATATCATCTTCACCATAAATAACAGATGGATAGTCCATAACTTCACCTAATCCTAAAACTCTAGGGTGATTCATAAATGAGGCTATGTCACTTACGCTAACAATAGCTCCGCTGTTTTCATCTTTAGTTGCGGGTACGCATGATGGAATCATCATATAAACATTAAGTGGTATATTATCACTGCTTTTCAGCATGAACTCTATACCTTCGTTGCCGCAAACATTTGCTATTTCATGAGGATCAGCAATAACGGTTGTTGTACCTTTTGGTACGACAATCTTTGCAAATCCAGGAGGGGTGAGCATTGATGATTCAATATGCACATGGCCATCAATAAAACCAGGCGCAACAAATTTACCATTGATATCATGTTCTGTTTCTCCTTGATATGAACCAATCCCAACGATTGTTCCCTTTTCAATAGCAATATCACCTATTTCTATTTCACCACTATACACATTAATCATCTTCGCTTGTTTTAAGACAAGTTCTGCTTTGATCTCACCTCTAGCAACCTTCATGACTCTTTGATAATCCATAATTCACCACCTTACTTCTATATTTTTCTTATAAAATCCTCAATTAAATTCTGAGAAACTTGACTTCGATATGTTTTATTAGATCTTTGATCATCAATTGGTTTAATCAATTCTTGATAATGAAACACAATGTTTTGCACATCATTTTTCAGTGCTTTTACACTCAAATTTTTATATAGTTTTTCTATTTGTCTACTTCTTACAACAGTCATGAAGACTGCGCCAAAAGCCATTCTAAAATCCATCACACTACCCTTATCAATCGTTACAGCTGCTGCAAAGGAAACTTTGGAGATAGCATCTGCTCTTCTGCCTCCAACTTTTACCCAAGATGTTTGAGTAAACTGATGATTGGGAATAATGATTTCCTTAATAAGTTCGTTATTTTCGATACATGTTTTTCTTGGTCCCAAAATAACTTTTTCAATAGGTAAATATCTATTTTGGTTCACACTTGATAAAACAACAATTGCATCCATCAAATATAATGCAACTAAAGTATCACCCGCAGGTGATGCATTTGCAATGTTTCCAGCAAGTGTAGCTACATTTCTAATGCCTGGTGATGCCATTTCTCCAATCACATCTTTAAGTAATTTAGGAACATCTGGATGATGTAATAAAGTCTCTAATGATGTCATGGATCCAATTCTAATTTGTGATTCTTCTTTAATCACATATTTTAACTCTTCAAGATTGAACACATAAAGTAAATTAGAATTAAAAAGTGGCGGTAGATCTGCAGAATTGCGTCTTTGAATCATTAAATCAGTTCCACCAGCAATAACTTGATAATCTCCTTGATAAAGATAATTAATTGCTTCATTTAAGTTTTTAGGGATTGTATGTTTTACCATAATCCATCACCTTTTTTCGAAGCTGTTTTTATCGCCTTAACAATCATGTTATAGCCTGTACAACGGCATAAATTGCCTGAAATTCCTATACGTATTTCATCTTCAGTAGGCTTTGGATTTTGACTTAATAGGCTTTCAGCAGCTATCATCATTCCCGGTGTGCAAATTCCACATTGAGATCCACCTTCTTCAAGCATAGCATCAGCTAATGCTTGATATCTTTTTGTCTTTGAAAATCCTTCAATCGTTACGACTTCTTTTTCATGAACATTTGCTAAAGGTAGACAGCAACTATGAACAATATGTCCATCAAGTAAAACAGCGCACGCGCCACATTCTCCTTCTCCGCATCCCTCTTTAGGACCCGTTAACTGAAAATGATTTCTAAGAACATCTAGCAAGCGCATGCTTGGATCGAGGTTGAGGTCAACATCTTGACCATTTAATTTAAATTTTATATTACTCATGATTAATCAACTCCATAATGTATTCCGGTGTTGCCGGGATCTTTTTAACTTTCTTTGTAATTGCTTGTTCAATCGCTAATGCAACTGCAGGTGCTCCACCAACTAAGGTAAGTTCTCCAACACCTTTCGCTCCATAAGGACCTAAAATATAAGGATTTTCCATAATAACTGTTTCAGTTCTAGGCATATCAACTGCTGTAGGTATGATATAATCTGTCATTGTTTTCTGTCTAATCTTTCCCTTTTCATGCTTCATGACTTCTAAATATCCATACGCAACGCCTTGTGCGATACCACCATCAGCTTGGCCTAATACTAAACGGTCATCTATTGACTTACCTGCATCGTAGACACTCCAAATGCCTTTAAGATTGGTCTGATATGTTACGGGTGACACTTCAACTTCAACAATATTTACACCCCATGAATAAGCAGGATATGCATCGCCTTGCATTGTATCTTCATCCCATTCGATGTATTCAGGCTGTTGATAGTTTTCAATGATCTCCATTTCTTGATCTTCTATCCAAGTCTCTTTAAGTTTCAAAGCAGCTCTTGCAAGAAGCCCACCAACGATCATAATCGTTCGAGATGCGACAGTTGGTCCTGAATCAGGTACAAAATCAGTATCTGGATTATTAAATGTAACTTGTTTTGATGGAATGTCTAATGTTTGAACAACTATTTTCTTAAGTGATGTTTTAGCACCTTGGCCCATCTCAACTGCAGCAACCAAGATATAGACTTGATTGTTTTTATCTTTTCTTAGCTTAACTTTTGCTTTGATATGCGTACTTTCACCACTACCAGTGAATCCACATCCATGTAAAAACCAACTCATACCAATTCCCTTAAATACCGAAGAATCTTGATATGCTTTATATTTATTTTTATAATCAGAGATTTCCATAGCCTTTTGTATCATTTTTTCCATAATGATTGGATCTCTAAAAATCCCACTTGTTGAAGTTAAATCATTTTGTTTTGCCAAATGATTTAATCTAAAAGGTAGCGGATCTATATCGAGTTCTTTTGCTATGTGATTCATGAACATCTCAAAAGCAAAAATCATTTGAGGTGAACCAAATCCTCTAAATGCCCCATTAGGCACAGTATTGGTCTCATAGACATCGCCTGATACATCCAAATTATCGATGGTATAAGCATCTGTTGCTGCAATCATAGCTCTGGCTAAAACGACACCACTTAAGCCCATATATGCACCACTATCCAAAGATACATACGCTTTGATTCCTTTGATATGATGATTTTCATCAACTGCGGCAGTTAATTTAATCTTTGAAGGATGGCGTTTGGTTGTTACTTCCATATCTTCTTCACGTTCGTAGATCATCTTTATTGGTCTACCTATTTTTCTAACAGCAACTGCAAGTTGACACGCCATCACTGATGGAAATTCTTCCTTACCACCAAATGCACCACCAACTGTAGGCTGAATCACTCTAACTTCATCGTTTTCACATCCAAGAGCAACAATGACTGCATTCTTAACATAATAAGGACATTGAATAGATCCAATTAATGTAATCTTTTTTTCACCTTCTGGATATGCAATAAATCCTTGAGGCTCAATATACGCTTGTTCTTGATATCCTGTTTCATAGATGCCAGATACCTTTTTAAAAGGTTTAACAAAAGCCTTTTTTATGTTTCCTTTTGTAAACTTCTTATTTATAACACTTTTTTTATAATCAAACATTGGTTTCAATATTTTATATTCGATTTTTATTTGCTCAATGATTTGATTGATAATATGCTTGTTTTTCCCTACAACGAGCATGATTGGATCTCCAATATAATTCACAGTATTTTCTGCAAATATTGGCCAATCTTCAAAAATCATTTTTACATAATTTTCTCCAGGAATATCTTTATAATCAACGATAAAATAATCCTTGGGTAATTCAGGGATTTCGATACTTTCTATTTTGGCTTTTGGATGAATAGATCTTACTGTTTTAGCAAACAGCATACGATCCATCTTGATATCACTTACATAAAGTGCACGACCAGAAACCTTTTCAACATGATCCTCTTTGGGTATCGATTTGCTGATATCCCTCATTTCATCACTCCTTTATTCCATAATAAGTGCATTTGTTGGACATTTAGCAACACATAGTCCACATTCAAAGCACTTATTAGGGTCGATGGTAATTTTATCTTCCATTGTAATCGCAAAATAAGGACAAACATTAACACATAGGTTACATTTGATACATTTATCTTCGATTAAAGACGGTACACTTGCTTTATATCTAACGTTATTTTTTAAAGTTGTTTCAATGACTTCTTCTACGCTAGAAAATCCATAAGCTTCTAAACGACTAGGTAAATCTTTAATGATTTTCTCATAGAGTTGTTTCCCTTTGAGTAGTGCTGCAGAAAGCATTTGAACAGCTGATGCACCAGCAAGTAAAAATTCAATGACATCATCTGCAGATTGAATGCCTCCAACTCCTATTATTGTTAAACTCGGTTCAGCTTTTTTAATCGCATAAACAGTTGCTAATGCTAAATTTTTAATCACTGGTCCGCTTGTCCAAACAAATCCACTTTCATTACCGTATAAAATAGATCTTGTTTCAATATCAATTTTCATTGTTGGTCCAAGTGAATTGATTGCTACAATACCATTAGCTCCATTTTCCTTAATGATTCTAGCAAATTCAGCAGGATTAGGAATGTGAGGACTAATTTTCATATAAAAAGGTTTTGTTGTATGTTTTCTAATTGTTTTGACTGTTTCTGCAATCACAGAAAGGTCAGTACCTACATAATGTGTAGAGATTTCAAAAGCATCAGCAAAGGGATCAAATAATGGAATCAAAACTTCCATGTCGTCCTTACTATAACCAACACTTACAATTAAAGGTCTATCCTTTAAGAGTTGGTAATTTGGTAGAAATTCTTCAGCCCATTTTTCTTTTGAGTATTCGCTCCAAAGTTCACTATTCATAACATAGTGTTTATCGCCATAAATACATGGTTTTGGAATACGTGGCATTTTAGTTGATATTGTTTTAGTAACAACCGCTCCACATCCAGCATTTCTCATAAAACATAGCTTTTCAGTATCTCCAACTAATGGACCTGAAGCAGGCATTAAAGGATTTTCTAAAATCAATCCATCAAACGTTGTTTTTAAGTTCATCATTTCACCTCTTTATTGATTCTGTCCCAAAGTTTTTGGGCATATTTTGAAGCTTCTTTATACTGAGTGTTCAACTCAGCATTTACTTCATAATTATTAACAATTTGTCTACCAGATACATAAACATCTTTCGGTTTGAAGCTGTGGAATAAACCAAAGAATAAATGACCAAACGCATTATCCTTATTCATTGGTGTTGGTGCTATATAAGGCACCATAAGCAAATCCGCTTCATATCCTTTTTCTATTTTCCCTGATTTGATATTTAAGATTTGATTGACATAATCATATGTATCATTAATCATTTGTTTAAGTTCACCTAATCCAAATAGATTTGGTGTTTGATCTAATAAGTGAGTTGCATAATATAGACTCAAGTATTCCGTAGTGATTGCTGATGATATGCCATCATTACCAATGATTACTGGAATGCCATAGTCTCTAAATTTTTTAAGTGGTGGAACACCAACACTGTTATTCATATTTGATGAAAAATTAACTGCGATGACACAATCATGCTTTTTAATGATTTCTAATTCTTCATCATCCACATAAATCCCATGTGCAATAATGCTCTTGGGATTTAAAAGACCATGTCTCTCTAATCTTTTGAGTATGCTTTCCTTATATTTTGATTTGCTATCTCGCTCATCAAGTACGCTTTCAGCAACATGAATATGAATAGGCATATCACCTAAAACTTTTTTAACCTTGATTAAAGTATCTTCAGATAAACTCATTGAAGCATGGAGTCCAAACAATCCTTTTGTGAATGGTGAATTATTATGCTTACTAAACTCAACATTTTCTTGAATTGCTTTTTCAACAGGAAATCTATCGCTCGTCTCAAAAGCAAATACACCTCTTAAATGCGCATGATCACATAAAGCTTTTCTCAAAGTATCTAATGATCCGGATATTTCAATACCACTCGCATGATGATCGATTAAGGTTGTTACACCATTTTTCATATGATCTACAGCACTAACAATACCACTATAAAAGGTTGTTTTATTATCTAAATTACGATCAAGTTTCCACCACAATTGATCAAGAATGTCTTGAAAGTTTAGTGGATGAAAAGGCACGCTCATTCCGCGTGCGAAAGTTGAATAAATATGTGTGTGTCCTGTAACTAATCCTGGCATTACTAAATGATCTTTCCCATCAATGATTTCATAGCCTTGATCAACAAATGTTTCCATTGGACCAACTTTGAGAATTTTATCATCAAAGATGACATATCCATTTTCTATGAATCGGTTAAAATCATAAACCTTGGAATTAATGATTGCTTTACTCATAGAAAATCACTTCCTTTGATAAGCTTTCCAGTATGCTTTATATAGATTCCATCCTTTAGGACAAACTTGCCTCTTACCATTGTTGAAATCACCTTTCCTGCAGAAGGAAGATTTTCATAAACCGAATAATCGCATGTTCCATGGTTTCCATGAACTCTTGCACTATCATCAGGTCTAAAGATGACGATATCCGCATCAAGTCCTTCTTTAATCTCGCCTTTAGAATGAAGTCCTTGAGTAAATGCAACTCTCTTTGTCATTTTTTCTATGACTTCATCACCAAGATGATATCTCATAATACCTAAAGCATGTTCAATACCACCAATGCCTAATGGCATCTCACGCAAGGTAGGTTTATCTTTATCTTTTTTCATAAATGCACAATGGTCTGTACCAATCGTATAAACCGCATCATGATATTTAAATAGCAATTCTTTTTCTTGCTGTGTTCTTAAAGGTGGAGCAAATGTATATAAATACCCATCTTTGCGTTTCAACTCTTTTTCAGTAAATGTAAAATATTGAGGACAGCTTTCAACAAAGAAATGCTGATTCAAAATATCAGGATAATTTTGAATCAATGCTTCTAATGTTCTACCGCTACTTAAATGAACCATATACATATACCCTTGTGTTTGTCTGGTATATTCTGCCAATTTAAGTGCTTCAGTTAGTTCACTTAAAGAAGGTCTACTTATCGTTAAATCTTTATATGTGAAATTGGAATCTAAACGAATCAAATCATCATTTTCAATATGCGCCATAATCAAAAAATGATATTTTTTTGATAGTTCGAGCAACTCAATGATCTCTTTATCGTAAGTACGTCTATTAGAATCCGAATATGTCGTAAATAACTTTAGTGTATTCATCCCTAATTCTTTCATCTTGACTACATAGGCTTCTAAATCACCTTTTGGATTTTTAATGCAAGCATGGAAATGATAATCAATTGCACTTTTTTTAGCCATTGCTAATCGTTCCTTGTAAGATCTTTCTAATTCAGCAACACAATCAGTTGGTTCTAAAAAATCGACATATGATGTCACACCACCATAAAGTGCAGCTAAGCTACCTGTATAGAAATCATCAACTGATTTGATAAAACCTAGATCCAACTCAAAATGAACATGAGGATCAATAATCCCAGGGAGTATTTCTAATCCTTTAGCATCAATAACTTCTGATGCAGAGAAAAGAGAATCACTTACTAAAGCGATTTTTTCACTTTTAATATATATATTTGTATGTTTCCACAGTTGATTGATGTATACTTTCCCGTTAATTATAGCTTTATCGTACATGAATATCTCCTATCTAGATACGTGAACAATCTTTACATCTTTAAGATTATAATGCTCTTTAACTTGTTCTAAAAAATCTATTCTAGTCACGAATATTAAATCTAAGTTTGATTCAAGAATTTTTCTGAAAATGCGATCATATCCATAGCCTTTTAGTTCAAACATACCAATTTCATCTAAATAAATAGGTTCGATTTTTTCTTCTATCATTTTCTCAATAGATTTTTCTATCCAGTTCAATGTAAAAAGATTGATTAAATAAGGTCCCATTTTACCTGCAGTTACAAAACTATTCGAATAATAATATTCGTGAAGTAATAAAACTTTATGTTCTTGTGTTGATAATTGAGTAGCAATAAAACTATGAACTTTAGATCCTTCCATTTTCTTAATTGAAATAAACCCATCACCTTTTTTATTATCGTAAAAAAGGTTTTTTAAAGTTGTTGTCTTACCTTCATTTATTTTCCCAGTAACGATGGTGATCATCAATAGTCTCCCTCATATGCTTTTGATTCTTCTTACCAAAATGTATTGCTAATATTTCAGCTGAAATCGAAATCGCAATATCTTCAGGTGCTCCGCCACCTAAATCAAGTCCTATTGGAGAATAGAAATGACTTAAGTCAACATCATCACCAAATTTCTTATAAGTCTCTGCTAAGTATATTTTGAGTTTATCAACAGAACAAAGCATCCCTATATATCTAGGATTCAATTTTAATTCTAATATTTTATTGATCACATGATAATCATACGTATGTGATGGTGTACAAACAACAACAAAACTGTTATCTTTAATCCCTTTTTCTTGGATGAAGTCAGCAAAATGCTGATGATAAACAACATCTCCGCCCTTAAAGGCATCTACTACTTCTTTTCTTTCATCGATAACAGTTACATGGAAATTTAAAGGTTTAAGAACATGAACAAGTGCTTGTCCAACATGACCTGCACCAAATATATATATAAAATTTTTAACGCCTAAAAATTCATAAAACAACGTAACAATCCCTCCACAAACCATAGGTAATGTTTTTGCTTCAGGTGTGACTTTTCCTTTATCAAGTAAATATTTTTCGGTTAAGTGTGTTCTGGATTTAAGGAGTTGTTTAGCTTTTTCGATTGCATAGTGTTCTAATGCTCCTCCTCCGACAGTACCAAAAAATTCACCCGTTTCAATAACAAGCAACTTCTTGCCAACTTCAACCGGCCCCTCGCCTTCTTTTTGAATTGCAGTAATCAAAACCATATCAATACCTTTAGCTTGGTTATCTACAATCTTTGAATATAAATCAATCATGTCATCATCTCTTTTCTGTTAGCAGTGTTATGTGTTACAAGAAAATAGTAAGGAGTACTGCAAAAACAAATGTTGATAATGAAAGAATTACATTTGGTTTGAAACTCAATGCTAGTTTTTGATTTAAAACAAGATGCACAATATGAATTACACCTAAAACTAATGCTTCCATAAGTCCTAGTAAAATGACAAATTGAACCATACTAGAAACACTTGCTAGTTGTGAAAATTGGAAATTTGTCAATGCATGATTAATTGCAATATTTCCTAAAAATAAAACTCTCCAAGAAAAACCTAATACTGCAATACCTGAAGCAACCGCTAGAATACTCTTTTTCTTAATTAGCGGTATGAAAACTACAAGAACAACAGATTGTAGCATCATAGCAATCATTGGATTATAAGTTTTAATTGCAGGTAACCCTGGCATAAAGAAATTAATCGCCTTAATGGTTGCTGCAATCGCTGCAACATAAATCATTGCTGATTTTGATTTTGTATTTTGATACGTGATAATCATTAAAGTTGCCGCAATTGGAAACATCACACTTCCAGATACCAATGGAGGTAAAAACTGCAAAGCATACCCAAGTGTTGCTTCTAAAATCCCCCAAATAGCCCCAAAGAACAATACGTAAACCCAAATACTTTTAGTTGTTTTCATTTTTTACTCTCCTTTTGTTTAAGATCTAACATGCCTTGATATATCTTTTGTGCAGTAATCGGTAATTTCGTGATTCTCACACCTGTTGCATTATAAACAGCATTAGCTAAAGCTGCGGGTGGTGTATCAATACCAATTTCGCCAACTGATTTCGCTCCAAATGGACCAGATTCTTCATAACTTTCAGCAAATTCAGTTGTCAATTTAATGATATTTTTAGTCGTTGGTATTGTATAACTTAAAAATCCGTTAGATAGAAGTCTACCTTTGCTACTATATTTAACTTCTTCATAAGCAGCCATTCCTAAACCTTGAACAATACCACCTTCAACTTGACCTTGAGCAAGTTTAGGGTTGATTGGTGTTCCGCAGTCAACGACACTGACATAATCAAGAACTTTATATTCGAAGGTTTCTTTATCTATTTCAATTTCAATGAACCCAGCCATGAATGGCGGTGGTGATTTTATGCCTACATAACTTCCTGTAGCGGTTAATTGTTTTTGATCTTCATTATAAGTCAATCTATTGCCTAATTCTGATAGTGTAATCTCTTTTTCTTTTGAAGAAAATGTTATACCATCAAACACTATATCTTCTAAATCAACCTTGAGTGCATGTGCTGCTTCTTTTAATAGCATCTGTTTCATAATCCGTGCAGCATTCAATACTGCATTACCAGATACGTATGTTGTACTTGAAGCATAAGCCCCAGTATCAAATGGTGTTAAATCAGAATCGGATGAGTAGACGATGACTTTATCAACTGTTGTCATCAATTCTTCAGCTGCAATTTGAGCTAAAATAGTATCACTACCTTGACCAATATCAGTTGCTCCAACCATCAGGTTATAAAAACCATCATCATTAAACTTGATTGTAGCTGCACCCATATCGATATAAGGAATACCACTGCCTTGCATTGCAATTGCCATACCTACGGATCTAATCTTTGTATCACTTATGTCGACTTTCGGATATGTTTCATTCCAATGAACTAACTCCATTCCTCTTTTAACACAATAATCTAACTTACATGTTTCCATATTCATTGCAGTACCTTCGGTACCTTCACCCATAATCGCGAATATTGGCGAAGTTTCACCCTCAACTATCATATTTTTTTGTCTAAATAGAATTGGATCCATACCAAGTTTTGCACATAACATATCGACGGCTGACTCTAAAGCAAAGTTACCTTGAATAGCTCCGTAACCCCTAAATGCACCAGCTGATACATGATTTGTATAAACAACCTGGCCAGCAAATCTAACCGCATCTACTTTGTTATAAAGTGGTAATACCTTGGCTCCAGTGACCATGAAGACGGTTAATGCATGTTCTCCATAAGCCCCTGTATCGGATAATACAAAACAATCTATTGCTTTTAAGGTGCCATCTTTCATAGCACCCAATTTAATATCGACTCTCATAGGATGTCTTGTATATGAAGATTCAAATACTTCTCTTCTTGTATAAACAATCTTTGATGGTTTACCTGTTTTAAGCGTAACTAAAGCAACAAACATTTCACCATGAAGTGCTTGCTTACCGCCAAATCCTCCACCAACTCTAGGTTTAATGATTCTAATTCTAGAAAGTGGAACATCAAGTGTTTGTGATAAAATTCTGCGAACATGGAAAGGTGTTTGTGTTGCTGTATATATCACGAGTCTATTTTGAAAATCTATTCTAGCATTTGCAGTATGAGGTTCCATCATTGCATGAGCTTGAGCTTGTGTGTAGAAAGATTGTTCTAAAACAACATCACATTCCTTAAGTACATCTTCAGCCTTGCCGACTTCCATTTGATAAGTTGCTGCAACATTCTTCTTTGGCTCAAAGCCAATTGGAAACATTTCTTTTATTCCGTCTTCAGGATGAATGACCGATGTATGTTCAAATGCTTTTTCAAAATCAAGCACAGGTTCTAATATCTCATATTCAACATCGATTAATTTTAGAGCTTGTACTGCAATATTTTCGCTTACAGCTGCAACACATGCAACTTCATCTCCGATGTATCTAACATATTCATCTAAAACAAATTTATCATGAGGTGATGGTTCAGGGTATCCTTGACCAGCACGTGTGAATGGCTTTCTAGGGACATCATGATGTGTTAGCACAAGTTCTACGCCTTCTAATGCTTTAGCTTTAGATACGTCTATTGATTTTATTTTTGCAAATGCATGGGGACTTCTAAGAATTTTTATGATGAGTGAATTTGGATCAGCTAAATCATTGGTATAAGCTGGTCTTCCCATCATAATTCCCTTACCGTCTATTGAAGGTGTTTTTTGATTAACTACTTTCATTTTTTCACCTCCAAATAACTTTTAATTGCTTTAAATTGTGCGTGATATCCAGTACATCTACATAAATTACCAACAATGTAATCTTTTATTTCATCGTCAGTAGGATTTTCTATTTCATTTTTAAGAGCGTAAATGGTAAGCGCCATACCTGTATTACAAAATCCACATTGATCAGCACCTTCTTCGCCAAAGAAATGACTAATTTCTTCAACTTCTTTTTGAAGACCATCAACAGTTGTTATTTTATGCCCATCTGCTCTCAGAGATAATAACGTACATGAAAGAACTGGTTTCCCGTCCATTAAGACTGTACAAACACCACAAGTAGATTCGTTACATCCGTTTTTAACACTTGTGATATGATTATTTCTTAGTGTTTCAAGTAGATACTCATTCTCTGATACATCAAATTCACGATTTCTACCATTCAAATTGAATTTTACTTTCATTTGGATGCCACCTCCTTGATGCCTCTTTTAACATAAGTTTTAGCTAAAGTCTTTCTGTAGTCTTCGCTTGCTGCTTTATTATTCCCAAACTTCATAGTATCTAATACAATTTGGGCAGTTTGTTCTATAATGTCTTCTGTTATTTTTACTTGTTTATCTAAGAATGCCGATGCTTCATGTGAAAGCAAAGGAGCACCTGGACGTGAGCCAAGTGAGATTTGATATTTATTTCCTTGTTGAAAAACAGCAATATTTAATATCGCAAATTCTAATGCAGTCACAGATACTTTCTTAAAGAATCCTTTTCCAGGACTCTTTTGGATGATGATATGTGTTAAAATGTCCGTTACTTTTCCTTTAGAATTCAAAAAGTTTTCTAAACTAATTTCTCTTTTTGGAAAAAAGACAAGTTTAACATTGAGGGTTAAAAGTGATGTAATGATATCAGAAAAAGCATATCTTCCAGCAATCGTTCCACCTATTGTAGCAATATTTCTAAACCCAATACCTAATATTTCACTCAAACTTTCACTAACAAAACCTCCACCTAACGCTTTAATGGCGGGATTCGATTCTAGTTCATGAAGTGTAACTAAAGCTCCAATTTCAATTGTATCTTTTGTTTCAATAATTTGGTCGAAGCCTAGCCCAACCAAATCAACCAAAGTGTTTACACTTGGTGAAGATTGCTTTAGCCATGCTCCTCCTCCTAAAATTGAATTTTTAGGATTTTCATTGAGGATTTGATAAGCTTCTTCGATTGATTTTGCTTTATGATACTGATTAATCTCCATTTTTCTCTTCCTTTCTCGTTGGTTTTTCAAGTCTTAAATAATCTTCAATTGTATCAATATCGGTTAATATGTTAGGATCATTCGTTTCGATAATTTCTAAGTCATGTCGATTTCTAAATACTTTTAGATTTGATGCTACAGGCTCATCAATAAGCGATTTAATCAAATGCTTTTGAATAAAAAGCGGATGTCCTTTTCTGCCTATATAGCTAGGTACTCTCATCTCCTTCGTTCCCTTAAGTAACCTTTCGTAGGTTGAAGGGTGAACAAATGGACAATCACCAGGTAGAACAAAAAAATCTTCAGAGATGACATCAGCTCCAGTTTGAATGGAACTAAACATGCCATTATGGTAGTTCTTATTTTCGACACAATAAACGTTTTTCATGCCTTTCAAAGCATTATCAATTTCTTCGTGATAATGACCTGTAATGACAAAAATATGGCTGACAAAGGGCATCATACCATCGATTGCGTGACAGATTAATGATTTTTTTTTGAACATTAAAAGCATTTTATTCGTTCTTGCTCGACTGGAGTATCCAGCCGCTAAGATGATTCCATCTGCCATATGGAACTCCTCAAGTTTTATATTAAAACGGGTTTAGATTTCTCACCCAACTTGTTCTGATTTTGATACATCTTAAAAATTTGTTTTTTTTGCATTATCTTTACTCATATAATAGCACTAAATCAAAAAATAAACAACACTTTGTAAAAGTGCTGTTTGTTTTAAGTCGTTAAATTATTCTAATTATTCGCTTAATTTCTAGGTTCATATAGAGTCATATAATATCTCGATTTTTGATCCATAAGTAATTTTTTAAGTGGGGCATATAACCATAAAATGGTTAAAAAATTACTGACTCCCATAATAATTTCAAATAAAACATCTGCATACAAATAACTTAAAAATGGAATATCTAATAACCAAACTGATACTGGAATAAATAACCATCCGTATACAAAACCAAAGAAAAATCCGAAAATTGCGAGTGCCCACGCAGACTTAGCTTTCTTAAAGACTGTATGAAGCAAAAACGGAATCAATAACCATCCAATGAGCATTGCTGGTATTTGCATTAAAATGACGGGTCCAAATGGTGATAATATATTGACAGCAAGCACATGTAAAACGACGACTAATGACGTCTTCTTAAAACCTATAACTCTGCTGTATAAGACAATTAATAGCGTCGTAAATTGTACATTAGGCAAGAAGGAAAGTGCTAATTGTTGTACAAAAAGGATCGATGCTAGGATTGCAATGAGTGCTGCATCTTTAATCGCTTGATGTTTTTGGCTCATGATAATCCCTCCAAAACAGATGCATAAGAAATCCTAATTTTATCTTGATTAACAAATGATAAATCACTGACACCTTGAGTAGTTAAATGATACTCATTTTCATCATAAATTTCGAACTTCAAAAAGCTATTTTGCCAATCTGTTTGTACGCTAAAATCATCATTTGCTATACCGAGTAATACCTTACCTTGATAACCAAATCCTTTGAAATCATATGAGCATGTATCATCGGCTTCATAGCTTGATGACGCACATGTAAGATTGAATTCTCTATTTATAGCATCAAAGAAATTATCATCTTTTTGATAGACTACATCCTGATCAAATACTGTATTTCCAAGTTCATCGATAATAACGATTCTTACGGATCCATCAGATGTTGCTTGATTGCTATCATTCAATCGATACACTAAAATAGCAGCTATAGAAACTACAAGAATACTGACGACTATTTTTAGTATGATTGATTTCATCTTTTGGACTCCTTTAAGGTTTATTAAAAATTAAAAATCGAATAAGTTAAATGCTGGGTTACCGTAAATATCTCTATATATTTTATATGCAACAAGTGCTGAAAATACTTGTGGTGTCGAAAATGCCATATCTGCTTGATCATCAGCTAATTGCCATTTATATGCGCCATCTATTTCATAACCAAGTAATGCTTCTATGAGATCTACATCATTAGTTTGATAGGTTTCTCCTCTTGGATTAATACCTTGAGCAACGAGACCTAAAATGACTGTTGCAGTAGATGATGAATTAGCATTGCCCCATGATTCAACACCAGTTTCTGTAAGCATTGTTTGTATGTACGCAACCATATCATCTATTGTTTGAGTAGTTGCTGAATTTTCTGTGTAAGGTGCTAATGCAAGTAAGATCATACCTGCATAATCAGCATCCATAAATGCAGGAGTTGAAGTCAATAATGTACTGATTAAAGTATCAATTTGTTCAGTTGATCCATCAGTCATTGTTAGTGCTGTTAGAAGGGAAACTGCATCATAAGAATTCGTTGATTCAAAGCCTGATAAAGCGGTTTTCGATGTATCTAAATTTTGAGCATACGCTTTTTCAAGAACAGTTATTTTAAAAGTATCTGCTATCTTATCTCTAGTCATTGTTGCATACGATGAAGGGAGTGAAGCTGCTGACAATTCAGGAACACTATACCCTTTCAAATCAAGCTGTTTAATTGCTGCCAATGTATAATGATCAACAGCGTCATCGCTAATATAAGTTGCATAATAATTATCAATAAATAATTGGATTAATCGGTCAACTTCAAGATCCGTTTCATCTAAAGTTGTTGTCTCAATAAACGATATTTTCATACCGCTAACCAACTCAACCTCTTCTAATGTTTCTGTTGATACGACATCATTAACTTTGACAACATAATAATAATTATACGTCACCTGATATTCTGTTGGATAATAGCTATCAACACCGTTAATGAAATTGCCAATATCATAAACTGTGTAATCCAATCCAACTTTAGCATCAATTAAATCAAATACATTAAGTGAGTCATCTTCTTCATAGATAATCTGTTCACTTAATACAACCTCATCATGGATATTAACAACTTCCATCTCAAAGAATAGCGGATCGGAATCTTGACATCCAGCAAGCGTCACCGATACAAGTAAAACCAAAACTGCAAACAAAATCTTTTTCATGTCATTTTCTCCTTGTAATATATAAAAATCCACACCTTTTGGAGTGTGGAAATAGACAAAAAAGCGTTGTCCTTCTCAACCCCAGAAGAGAACTATAAGTTGACGATTTCGGTAGGTCTCCCGGCTTAACATCATCCTACTTTGCACCTTCCCGCTTTTAAGCAGTGGTTTTTGCATTTCGTCCGTTTCACGGTTGCTGGGACAGCTCAAGATTTAAACTTGATTCCCTGTTATGTTTGTTTCAACACCGACTGGTCAATTTAGTTACTTTAATTATAAAGCATGAAGCACTGTTAATCAATAGAAAATCTAAATTATAATAACTTTTTTTGATATTACTCTATATTTAAAATCTGATATATTGAATTAAGTAGTTCATCGCGCAATTCATGTACTGAATGAAGCATCTCATGAACTTGATTTTTATACTGCTTAGCAGCAATTTTATCATCTAATCCAGGTAGATTAATCAAAACGTTCATACAAGCACCTTCAACACCTACTGCTAATGACATAATTGCAACACCTACATCGGAAATGGTTTGCTTATTACCATATTTAATCAGAAATGGAAATTGATGCATCGCAGCAACAGATACACTTGCTACTCTCATTGGTACAAGAATAGCTTGTTGCGTACCTTCTTGTATCTTCTCATTTCTTATTTCTTTTTCTTCTTGTGTTGTTTTTGGCATTTTATATGCTTTCATAATTAAATTAAAAGCCTCGGTATCTTGATCTATGTATGATGCTAAAATATCTTTCACTAAAATCAATTCTTTATGCACATCTAAAAATTCCATCTGTATTTTAGGTGAATAAGCTAGATATTTCTTTTTCCCGACGGTTAAGTGACCTACCATTCTAGCAAGCGATACACCTAGCGTAGAAGACAATGCTGCAACTGATCCACCACCTGGAGCAGGTGACTTGGAGTCAATCTCATCAATAAATTCTTTAATCGTTAAATCGATAAGTTTCATGATTCCCTCACAATCTGTCTATTATAGACAACAAATTTTCCATTAATTAGAACATGTTTTGTATGATTAATACCATAATGATAGAATAAATAGTTTAAATTTGGAATATCCATTAATATAATATCGGCATCTTTACCTATTTCGATTGATCCTTTAGTTTCAGCTAAACCCAAATGATATGCAGGATTAATGGTTACCGCATTTAATATCTCATGTGGATTCATTTTCAATTGATTGGATGCTAAATGCATGATCAATTGAAAATTCTCAGTTGGACAACTTCCGGGATTATAATCTCCTGCAATTGAAACAGCAACATTCGAGTCAATCATCTTTCTAGCTCTTGCATATCCCTTACCCAAATAAAACGATGTTCCGGGTAATAGATTAGCTACAGTATTACTAGATGCAAGCTTTTTTATATCTTCATCAGATACTGCCATCAAATGATCAACACTTGTTGCATTGAGTTTGACACCTAATCCAGCTCCACCTAATGAATCTATTTCATCGGCGTGCAATTTAACAGAAAACCCTAGTTTTTGTGCTGCTTTAAGGATCTGCTCTGTTTCTTTTATTGAAAATACACCTGTTTCACAAAATACATCAACAGAATCAGCTAGATTTTCTTTTCTGATAATCTTCATATCTTCAATTAATTGGTTAACATAACCAATTTTATTTTCTTTATATTCTTTTGGTACAGCATGAGCACCCATATAGGTTGATTTGATAAAAACAGGATGCGTTTCATTTATTTTTTGAGCAACCTTGAGTTGCTTGACTTCTGTTTCAAGATTTAATCCATATCCACTTTTAGCTTCTATAGCTGTTACACCATATAACATCATTTCATCTAAAGAGTGATAAGCTTTATCATAAAGTTCATCAAATGATGACTTCCTGGTTTTTTCAACAGTCCCTAAAATACCCCCACCTGCTTTTAAGATATCTAAATAAGGAACGCCTGCTCTTAATTTTGCATATTCATCTTCTCTTGATCCGGAATGCACCAAATGTGTATGAGAATCAATAAGTCCAGGTAGGACAATACCGCCATTCGCATTGTGAATAACTGTCTTATCAGATATATATTTCGAATAATCATGATCTCCAAAATCAATAATTTGTCCTTGATCAATTGCAATAAATGCATTCTTGATTTCAAGGATTTCAGTCATATCTTTCCCTTTGACTGGAGGGGATACTTTAGGTGTATACAATACACCAATATTATGAATAATTAGATTAGCAATCATAAGCCCTCCTTATAAATTAGCTTCAATGACTTTAAGATCATCGAAATCTCTTAGTTTCAAATATTTAATAGCATATTTAACCACATCTTTAATCGGCATTGATTTGCTAAATGGAATCTCATTGACTAGACTATAATACCTAACCGATCTAATTAAGGCATCGAGAGGAACTAACCCTACAACTTCGGAACCTGTGATTTCAATATGATATCGCTTGGCTTCCATCTTCACAGTTTCAAAGATACGGTAAATCGGATTTTTCTTATAATCTAAAATATTCATTGTTACTTGAACATGACCTCTTTCTTCAAGAAATACCGGTCCAGCTTGAATATATGTAAATCCTCCACTTGATTGTCTAATTGCTTTGGCAATATTGCCCGCTATTTTAACGTCAGTGGTATTTAAGTCGATATTATAGGCAATAAGTGGGATTCTAGCACCTATCGCCGTTACGCCGAAGGTTTTATGCATGACAGAGGGTCCAAAATCAGGTTTCCAGTCTGAATCTTTGATTTTTTCGCTCATTTGCTCAAACTCACCTTTTCTAATATTGGGTAAATTGACCCTAGATGGAAATTGCGCAGCTTTAGCATAAAGATAGATTGAAATATTTAATGCCGAAGAAACCTTTTGTGCAAGAAGTTTTGCATAAGTAATGCATTCTTCGATTGAAATATCCGAAATAGGAATAAATGGAACCACATCAACAGCTCCCATTCTTGCATGCTCTCCTTGATGTAAGTTCATATCTATTTTTTCTTCTGCTCTTCTAAAAAATTCTATAAGAGGTTCTATCATCATCTCAGGATTTCCAATAAGTGTGATAACACTCCTGTTATAGTCCTTGTCTGGTTCAACACTAATTAATTTAAATCCTTTTATATTTTTTAGTGGTTTGGTAATATACTCTATTTTATCTAAATTTCTACCTTCTGAAATATTAGGGACACACTGTACAATTGGATTCATTAATTATTCTCCTTCTTATATTGATTCACTGCCTTTAATATCACTTGGTCGTCTGCAATATTTGGCAATGTAATTAATGAATTGTTATCTAAAAGATTATATGCTTGGGCTACTTCAATAGAATGTTCGTTTCTTGCCCAAGATCTTCTAGATACGCCTGCCATAACATCATAAAGCATTGCAGAATCTAAAATGTCATCCGTGCGCTTCGATCCATCTAATACCATCCCATAGCCACCATTGATTACCTTGCCAATACCAACTCCTCCACCATTATGAAGTGAAACTAAGCTCATGCCTCTTGAAGCATTACCTAAAGCAACTTGAGTTGCCATTTCTGCCATGACATTTGAACCATCTTTAATATTCGATGTTTCTCTAAAAGGACTATCTGTCCCTCCTGCATCATGGTGATCTCTTCCGAGCATGATTGGACCAACAAGTTTATTTCTAACCATGTCATTAAATTTTTTAGCAATCTTTAATCTGCCATATGCATCTTGATACAAAATTCTTGCTTGAGTCCCAACAACTAACTTATTCTTTTTAGCATCTCTAATCCAATTATAGTTATCCAAATCTTGGAATCTTCTCTTATAGTCAATAGCATCCATTGCTGCTTGATCCGTTAATTCAAGATCTTCTTCACGTCCTGATAAGCATACCCATCTAAATGGTCCATATCCATAATCAAATAAAATGGGACCCATAATATCTTCAACATATGATGGATAAACAAATCCATCAAGATCGTTTTCTTTATTTCTGCAAATATCCTTAACTCCAGAGTCATAAATAGCTTTACAAAAACTATTACCATAATCGAAAAAGTATGTCCCCTGATCAACTAATTTTCCGATTGCTTGATAATGTTTTTTTAAGCTTTGATTAACAAGTTTTGTAAAAGCCTCTTTATCCTTTTTAAGGAGCTCCGTTCTTTGTTCAAAGGTTAAACCTTGAGGTGTATATCCGCCATCATAGACTGCATGACAACTTGTTTGATCACTTAATAAGTCGATATGCTTATGATGTTTTCCTGCGTATTCCAATAGATCAACAATATTCCCATGAAATGCTATGGCCCTACTTTCTTTTAAGTCCATTGCCACTTGAGCTTCTTCAAATGCTTTTTGAGGCGAATCAGTAATGATACTAACCCATCCTTGTTTATGTCTCGTTTCAATTCTCGAAATATCGACTTCTGCAATAATCCCTACACCACCTGAAATCTCAATTGCTTTACCTTGAGCCCCACTCATTCCCCCTAATCCAGAAGAAACAAAAAGTTTGCCTTTTAAGTCTTGATCTTCGGCAATGCCTAATTTCATTCGACCTGCATTAAGAAGTGTTGAATATGTCCCATGAACAATGCCTTGAGGTCCGATATACATCCATCCACCAGCAGTCATTTGTCCATAATTAGCGACACCTAAAGCTGATGCTCTTTGGAACCCTAGTGCATTATCATATTGTCCAATCATCAGTCCATTGGTAAGGATGACTCTTGGAGATTGTTTGTTTGATTTAAATAAACCTAATGGATGACCTGATAAAATCACAAGCGTTTGCTCATCATTCAAAATTTCTAAATATTTTTTAACAAGCTGATATTGCATCCAATTTTGGAAGACTTGTCCTGTTTCTCCATATGTAACGAGTTCATATGGATAGAGTGCAACATCAAAATCAAGGTTATTATCAATCATAACCTGAAATGCCTTACCTTCTATAATCTGTCCTTGATACGCATCAATAGGTTTTCCTTTAATTTGTCCTAATGGACGAAATCTATACCCATAAATTCTTCCTTTTGTAAATAGTTCATTAGCAAACTCTAATGCCATCTTTTCATGCCATGCTTTAGGTATATACCTTAATGCATTTTTAATTGCTAATTGAATTTCACTTTCAGTAAGAACGAGTTCTCTTTTAGGAGCTCTTCTTATGGAAGGATTAAATACAGGATCTTCAGGTAGACTAGAAAAAACATCCATCAATTTAATTTCTTTTTGTTTAATCAATTTACATTCCTCCTATTAAAAAACATGTTTATAAAACTCATCATCAATCAAGATTTTTTCCATTAGATGTAAATATGGAAACATCACTTCATCCTTATGAATAAATGGTATTCGAGATCTTATGAATGTATATGCTTTTCCTGTTTTATCGCCTTGAATGGCCTTTTCTCTGAAATCTAAAGCTTGTGCTCCAACAAATAACTCCATGGCAATAACCTTTCTTGAATTATCAAGAATTGACTTTGCTTTTCTTGCTGATATAGCTCCCATCGATACATGATCTTCTTGATTCGCAGAAGATGGAATAGAATCAACTGATGCCGGATGTGCAAGTACTTTATTTTCACTAACGAGTGATGCAGCTGTATATTGAACAATCATAAATCCAGAATTCAATCCTGAATATTTGGTTAAAAATGGGGGTAATCCATTTGATAAATTAGGATTCACCATGCGTTCAATTCTTCGTTCGCTAATATTAGCAAGTTCTGCTAATGCGATTGCCAAATAATCTAATGCTAAGGCAAGTGGCTCTCCATGAAAATTACCTGCACTAATCGCTTCGTTTGAATCGGCAAATAATATTGGATTATCCGTAACTGCATTCATTTCTCTTTCAACAATATCTAAGACATGTTGCATCGCATCTTGAATTGCTCCATGAACTTGAGGTGTACATCTCAGACTATATGCATCTTGAACTCTGAGTTCGTTTTGATGTGTAATATACTGACTACCTTTTAAATTATTTTTAATATCCGATGCTACTCTTATTTGTCCCTTTTGTCCTCTAACTTGTTGAACCCTTGGATCAAATGCATCAATGACACCACCTAAAGCTTCCATAGATAGAGCAACCGATAGGTTAGCAAATTCAAGTAATTTCAGACTATCATATAAGACAAGTCCACCAATTGCATTCATCGCTTGAGTGCCATTGATCAAACTTAACCCCTCTTTTGCACGAAGTTCGGGTATAGGCATAATACCTGCTTTAATGAATGCATCTTTTGTATTCATCTTCACACCTTCAAAAAAAACTTCACCTAATCCTATTAAAGGAAGACTCATATGTGATAATAATGCTAAGTCACCGCTTGCTCCAAGACTACCTTTTTCATAGACGACAGGAATAACATTCTTATTCAGCAATTCCATGAGCTTTTCGATTGTTGATAAACGAATACCACTGTATCCTTTAATTAATGCATTGATTCTAAGAACCATCATGGCTCTTACCTCTTCAATTAATAATGGATTGCCTACGCCACATGCATGGCTCATTAATAAGTTTGCCTGTAGTTTATTAACTTCTTTCTTTTCTATAATCACATTTGCTAAACACCCAAATCCAGTATTTATTCCATAAACAGCTTTCCCATCATCAACAACTTTTTCAACAAACAAACTCGCTTTTTTAACGAGTTCTTGACTTGATTCTAAAATAGAAACTTTTTCATGGTCTCTTGCTACATTTTTTAAGTTTTCTAGAGTTAAAGATTGTCCATCTAATATAATCATTTCTCACCTCGAGGCATCTATTTTTTTGATATTTGTTAATAAAATGATAACGCTTACTTATATTTATATTCTACCATAATAATTAAATACATATAACCCCCAGACAACAACAAAAAAGGACATAGTGCTTTGCACTACATCCTAATAGATTTAAATTATCTCTTTATTCTTCAGAACTTAACTTTGACTGAACATATTTAACGACTTCATCTTCCGTCTTCAAAGATAAAACATGGTTTGCAATATCCTCTAGTTCACTCATTTGATGAGATGTAATCATTTTTTTTATACCTGCGACAGATGAGTTGTTCATGCTTAATTTTCTCATACCCATCCCTAATAATACTGGTGCTGCGATTAAATCCCCACCAGATTCACCGCATACTGACAACGGTTTACCTGCTTTATTAAATGCATCAATAGCCATTTTCATCACTCTAAACATACTTGGGGCATAACTTTGGAAGTAGTTTGAGACCATTGGATTCATCCGGTCAACTGCAAGTAAATATTGACATAAGTCGTTTGTTCCAATACTCGCAAAATCAACAATTTCAGCTACATGATCTGCAACCATAATAATCGATGGTATTTCAATCATGATTCCAAATTTAAAGGAAGGATTATACTTTATTTTCTGATCATTCAATTCTTTTTTAACATCTTCTAGTATTGCTTGGATTTTATAGATATCATCCAGGCTTCCAACCATTGGAAACATCAACCAAAGATTGCCAAAAACAGAAGCTCTAAGTGCTGCTCTAAGTTGTGTTTTAAACATCTCTATATAATTAAAAGATAACCGAATTGCTCTATTACCTAAAAATGGATTATCTTCCTTAGGTAATTTAAGATAGTCTAAATCTTTATCTCCACCTATATCAAATGTTCTTAGAACGACTGGTTTCATCTTGAATTTCTCTAATGTCTTTTTATAAACCTCAAATTGAGCATCCTCAGTAGGCATTTGAGTGCTTTCCATATAAAGAAATTCTGATCTAAACAATCCAATACCATCAACAAATGGCTCGTTTTCCAATTCTTCTTGACTTGCAGAACCAATATTTAAGTCAACATCAATCTTTATGCCATCCCGTGTTACTGGTTTAATGCCAACAAATCTTTTCACAATCTCTTGTTTAAATAAATAGTCCTTTTGCATATTTTTGTATTTTTCAATAGTTTCATTATTCGGATTAATCATTATTTTTCCATTAATCGCATCGACAATCATCCAATCATTTTGTTTAATGTCATCAAAAACATGATCAACACCTAAAATGGCTGGTATTTCATAGCTTTTAGCAATAATTGCCGTATGTGACGTCATACCACCTACTTCAGTGATAATAGCTTGAACATTTTCTCTATCTAAAGTCGCTGTTTGTGATGGATATAAATCTTGAGCTATCACAATTGAAAACTGATTTAATAAAGACAAATTTGATTCCTCAACACCATCTGAAATTCGAAATAATCTATTTCTAACATCCTTTAAATCAGCAACACGCTCGCCCATTAGCAAATCATCAACTTGTAATAGCATATGAATGTACTTATCATAAACAGTTTTGATTGCATATCTAAATGAATAATGCTTATCTTTAATTAGAGTATTTATTTCCTTGATAACAGCAGCATCACTTAATATTTCTAGATGAGCATCAAATATCTCTGCTTTATCATCATTTTTATCTTCAAGTAATTTTTGAATTTTCTCAATTTCTAAAAAGGCTTGTTGCTTCGTACTGATAAACTTCTCTAATTCTTGTCCTACTAAAGAAATATCAATAATTTCTTCGTTTATTTGTGGAATATACTGTTTATAGATATAAGCTCGTCCAATACCAATACCCTTAGATACCAAATTACCTTTTTGAATTGTTTTCATAGTTTACTAGCTCCTATAATTTCATTTGATGTGAAATGATACGCCTTGCTAATTCTTTTTAATCTTCTATAATAATAATTCTATAACTGCGTATGCAATACCTTCATCGTCATTAGATAATGTAATAAAATCAGCGCTTTTTAATGCGTTTTTACTGCCGTTTGCAGTAACAACGCTAATTCCTGCAACTTCGAACATGCTAATATCATTATCATAATCACCAAAAACACAAACTTGATCTAAACTAATTTTCATGTATTCAGCAATTTTTTTTACAGCATTACCTTTGCTAACTCCGACAGATGAGATATCAACATATCCTACACCCGATGTCATATGCATTAATTTTGTATTTTCATCAACAAATCGTTGAATTTTTTTCTTTTTTGTAGAATCCGTTTCATAGATAAGTATTTTTTCAATATGTCCATAATCATCTATGCCATCATCATAAGTAACAATTTCAATTTCTTCTGATTGTTGTTCTCTTGCATGCTCATTATATAAATTGAACTTCGCAATTCTCTCGCTATATGGTTGAAAATAAGATGCATCTCTTTTTAGGATATTACATTCAATATGATTTGCAACACAAAACTCAACAACTTTCTTTGAATCATTTGGCTCGGAAAATAATTGTTGTATCGGTTTATTGATAGAAAGATCATCAATACTCGCTCCATTTGATGAGATAACAAAATCCTTTAATTCTAAGATTTCAAAAAAGCTTTTTAGCATACTGTATATTCTTCCAGATGCAATAGCGATCTTGATTCCTTTTTTTCTGAGTTCGTCAATTGCAAGTCTGCTATGATCTGATATTTTGCTTTGACTATTTAATAATGTTCCATCTAAATCAAAGACAACCAATTTAACATCCTTGCCTTTTAGCTTCATTGCTTCTAAATCCATGTTGTTAACTCCCTATCAAGATATAATTGTGGGTGGCGAAATATCCGCCACCCATAGATATTGTAACTTATTTTATCTATTTTTGATAATATTTAAACCATTTTATCCTATTAAAATTGATGATCAGCAACGAGTACCGCTAAAGCGATGCTGTAATACTTGCTATCCTTAGAATCTGCTCTAGAAGTCAAAACAATAGGTTTCATAGCACCTGCAATAACACTTGCGCTTCTAGCATTAGCAAGAAACATCATGCTTTTATAAAATACATTACCCGATTCAATTTGAGGCATTAATAGGAAATCCACATCTCCAGCCATAGGATCAGTTACACCTTTACGTAATGCAGCTTGTTTATTAATTGCATTATCAATTGCAAATGGTCCACCAACAATACACTCTTTTATTCGGTCATTTTGATTTCTAAATATGAGTTCTTGGGCATCTAAAGTTGCCTGCATCTTAGGATTAACTTTTTCAACAGCAGCTATGCATCCAACTAAAGGCATTTTAATGCCTAGAGATTGTGCAATAGCAACACCGTTTTCAATAATTTCTTGCTTAATTTCAACATCTGGGGCAATATTCATTGCACCATCACTCATTAATAATAATTTGTGGTATGTTGGTATTTCCATCACACTGACGTGAGATAACCTATTCGGTGTTCTCATTCCAAATTCTTTATCTAAGGCAGCGTGTAATATGATTGATGTATCTACCATACCCTTCATTAGTATATCTGCTTTATTTTGACAAATCATCTTAACTGATGCTTGGCAAGCAAGAACAGGATCAGGGATGTCAATGATTTCATATTCTTCGACGTTCATCTTTAATTGATGCATGATTTTTGTAATTTCAGATCCATCGCCAACCAGTATTGCATGAACAATGCTATCTTTTTGTGCCATATGAACAGCTTCCAATACATGCTCATCATTTGCCACAGCAACAACAATTGTTTTTGTTTCTAATAATTGTGCTCTTTTAACAATATCCATCATTGTTTTTATCATATAATCACCTATAAATATTCTTTCGCTTTTTCATCACCCTTAAGTACACGATATGCACCATAGGCTAAAGCTTCCATTTCATCTTCACCTGGATAAACCATCACAGGTGCAATAAAATCTACTCTTTCTTTAATGAGATCAACTGTCATTGGATTGTATGCAAGTCCACCAGTAATGATAATCGCATCAACCTTACCTTTAAGTACTGTACTACAGCTACCAATCTCTTTAGCTATCTGGTAGCACATGACCTCATAGATAAATCGTGCTTTTTCATCACCTTCAGCGATTCTTTTTCTTATTTCAGCACCATCATTAGTTCCTAAATAAGCAACTAAACCACCTTGCCCATAATTCTTTTTTTTAATTTCAGCAAGTGTATATTTTCCTGATAATACCATTTTATATAATGGCCCCATAGGTACTGAACCACTTCTTTCAGGCGACATAGGACCATCACCATCTAAAGCGTTATTCACGTCAATTACACGTCCTTTTTGATGTGCACCAACACTGATTCCACCGCCTAAATGAGCGATAATTAGGTTTAAATCTTTATAATTTTTATTTAGATCGTTACTCGCCTTTAGGGCAACTGCCTTTTGATTGAGTGCGTGAAATAAACTCACTCTTTTAATTTCCGGCATACCCGTATATCTTGCGATATCTTCCATTTCGTCAACAGCAACAGGATCTACAATAAAACTTGGTAAGTGATAATGATCTGCTATATTTTTAGCAATCAAACAACCAAGATTTGATGCATGTTCTCCTCTTGGATATATCTTCATAAAATCAATCATTTTTTGATTGATTTCATATGTTCCTCCTTCGATCGGATCAAGCATTCCGCCTCTTCCAACAACACCATCTAATTCGTTTAAATCAAACCCTGATGACTCAAGTGCTTGATTAATTGCATCCATTCTAAAATCATATTGGTCAATAACATGTGCAAAATGGGAAATCTTTTTCACGTCATGTTTGACACTATGAGTATAAATTGGAGTTTTGTTTTCATAGATAGCTAATTTTGTTGAAGTTGAACCTGGATTAATCGCAAGAATTTTGTATTTTTTCATATTCTCTCCTAATACAATAATTTATATAGTCTTATATTTATAGTTTTTCGATAGCCCCTAAGCGCTCTGAAGCTGCAGGGTGTGAGTAATGCAATAAAATGAATAGTGGATGCGGATTTAAATTTGCATAGTTTTCTTTAACTAGAATACGTAATGCTGATATCATATGTTTTTTATCAACATATTTTGTTGAAAAAGAATCTGCAGCATATTCTGCTTTTCTACTAAGATAATTTAAAGGAATGCCTAATAAAAAATCTAAAGGCTCAATCAAGATACTAAATAAGATTAATCCGAATCCTAAATGAATACCTGATAATCCAAATGCAGTTCCCAATGAAGCAGATTGCATAATTAATCCCAAAATGAGTGCATAGATACCAAATATGAATGCACGCTGTAAAATCATTTTTGGAGCATCCTTATGCATCGCATGCCCAAGTTCATGAGCTAAAACTGCAAGAATCTCATCTTCTGATAATTTTTCAACGAGTGTATCGTATAAAACAACTTCTCTTGTTTTACCGAGTCCACTAAAAAACGCATTAAGTTTAGTTGATCTTTTTGATGCATCCATAATTGAAATAGCTTTAACCTGAAAACCTACTTGAGTTGCCAACGCTTCAATCTTAGTTCTAAGCTCTCCTTCAGGTAAAGGCGATAACTTATTGAACAGCTTAACAAATACTTTCGTAGTTAAAATAAACATTAATATAATGATGATGACTAATGCAACCCATGCAGTTAAAACAAATAACCAAAGGTGATCTACAAATGTAATGTATAAGAAGCTAATTAAAGCAATCAATCCTCCAATTAATACAATCGTCACCAATAAGTTTTTAAACAAATCAATGTAAAAAGTTTTCTTCTTAGTTTTATTAAATTCATATTTTTCTTCAATAACGAATGTCGCATAATAATCAAAAGGAATATTAATAATTGAAGTCCCAACTATGATGATTCCTAAAAATACAAGTGTTTGTAATGTAGGGCTACTCATCCAACTTGTTGTCCATCCTTCTAAAGTTCCAAAGAATCCAGCAATTAGTAATACAAGCATTATTGCAGTATTTAAAGTCTTTTTAATTAAACCAAATCTCATGGTTTCCATTGTATAGTTTAACCATTTACTATACTGTTCTTGATCATAGATATCATTAACATTTTCTGGAATAGGATTTTTCCTATAATTATAATTTAATAATGAAAACACTAAATCCAATGCAAACATGATAATGATAAGTCCAACTATTAAATAAGCAATCATATATACCCTCCTTAAGGTTTAATTGTCAATAGGTTTAAATGTTGATGTGAAATGTCTTAATATAGGCGATTCATACGTGAATTCATATCCCTTAAGTTCGTCTCTATGCTGATATACATGGATAACTGCATCAGCAACAACATCCATATGGGCATATGTATAAACGCGTCTTGGAATCGTTAAACGCATCAATTCTAATTCGGCTTCCTTGTTTTCATGTGTATCAGGATCTCTACCCAAGAGTAGGGAACCAATTTCAACAGTTCTTACTCCGGCTTCTAAATAGATTGCATTCGTAAGTGAAAGTGCAGGAAATTGATCAAAAGGTATATGTGGAGCAAATGCTTTACACTCAACAAATACTGCATGTCCGCCAATTGGATATTGAATAGGCACTCCTGCTTCTTTTAATTTATCTCCTAAATATCTTACCTGATCGATTCGATGTCTTAAATATCTTTCATCTAGTGCTTCTAAAAGACCTACAGCTAAAGCTTCCATATCTCTACCGTTCATCCCTCCATATGTAGGAAAGCCTTCATATGGAATGACTCTAACTTTACAGAGATTGAAAAGTTCTTCATTATCTTTAATAGCGATAATTCCACCCATATTGACAAGTCCATCTTTTTTAGCGCTCATCAAAAAAGCATCAGCATAGCTGCACGCCTCTTGGGCAATATCTATAATCGCTTTATTTTCATAACCCTTTTCACGTTCTTTAACAAAAAAGGCATTTTCTGCATATCTAGCTCCATCGATAATCGTTGGAATATTATATTTGGTTGCAATACTTTTAACATTCTTCAAGTTTTCCATGCTAACAGGTTGTCCGCCTGCGGAATTATTTGTAATCGTCATGATAATCCCAGCGATATTTTCTTTACCCTTTTCAAGAATAATACGTTCTAATTCTTCTAAGTCGAAATTACCTTTAAATGGATGGTCTAAATTGATATCATAACACTCTTTAATGACACAATCAATTGCTCTTGCTCCAGCAAGCTCAACATGTGCTCTTGTCGTATCAAAATGAATATTGGAAATATAATACATGCCTTTTCGTGTAATAAGTTGCGGCAAGAAAACTTGTTCCGCACCTCTACCTTGGTGAACCGGCATAAAATACTTATATCCCGTAATGTTTTTTACGACGCTTTCAAGTTTATAAAAACTTCTGCTACCAGCATAAGCTTCGTCTCCAACCATCATCGCTCCCCATTGTTCCTGACTCATTGCTCCAGTTCCCGAATCAGTGAGCAAATCAATATAAACATCTTCACTTTTCAGAGAAAAAGGGTTATACCCAGCGTTTTTTAATAACATTTCACGTTCTTTACGTGTTGTTTCCTTGATCGACTCAACCATTTTTATTCGATATGGTTCAGCAGCATACTTTTTATTCATGTGTATTCTCCTTTTTGTCTGTCACTATGATTATACATCATAGAGAACGGAAA
>CAZKLF010000003.1:61225-94156 GCA_964553665.1 uncultured Mariniplasma sp.
TCAATAATTTTAAATTCCACCATATCATGATACACGGCTCCCATGGAACCTCTTGTCACAATGAGTTTATTAGGATATTGTGCACAACTTAACTCAATAGAGTGATTAGGAAACATTTGGCGTATTTCAATTTCATTAGGAATTATAAAAGTTACCTTGCTCATCAAATCTGATCTTAAAGTCTGATATGGAGATGGATTGAGGATCACAGGAACGTTAAAACTATCACATAAATCGATGACATATTCTACAACTTCCATTGGTGTTTCTAATTGTAATAAAACAGCTTTCGCTTTTTTTATGATAGATTTTGCTTTATCAATCATTTCTATCGTTATCTTTTTATTTGCTCCTGGAACTGTAATAATTGAATTGTCTTTTTTCTTTGTTTGTTGAATCGTAACAAGTGCAACACCTGTATAATCATCTACACGATGAACATGTGTATGATTAACTCCGTATTTTTCGAAGTTTTTGAGTGCTTCAGATCCGAAAATAACTGAACCAACACATCCAATCATTGCTACCTTATTCCCCAGTTTTGCTGCTGCAATCGCTTGATTCGCACCTTTTCCACCTTGAAGAAAATGAAAAGCTTGACCTTCAATAGTTTCTCCTATACCTGGCATTTTATTGGTTTCAAAGATTAAATCCATGTTGATACTGCCTACAACAACGATATCATACTCATTTTGCATAAATATCCTCCAAAAAAAACATGATGATTTGTCATCATCATGTATATTATAACACTTAATCACATTATATGTGAGTTATCTTAGGTATGTCTTTATTTCATTTATTTTCATGTTGTTTAGGCAAAATCACTTTAAATGTTGTGTATTGATCCACTTGAGTGACTAAACTTATTTCCCCATTTAATTTTTCAATAATGCGTTTCGTAATTGATAAACCAATTCCACTACTTGCTTGATTTCTTGATTTCTCAACGACATAAAATAAATCATAAATATGTTCTTGGTCATTTTCAGGTATGCCAATACCATAGTTCGTGATTTCAAATATGATATGATGCCCTTCATTTTTTAACGAAATGTCTAGTTTTTGTCCATTAGAAGAATACTTGATTGCATTTTCTACAAGGTTTTTCCATATTTGATATGTTAATTCTTTATTGCTTTCAATATTGATTTCTTCGATATCTAGATTCAGCTCTAATTGTTTTTCTTCCCAAGCAAGTTGCATCATTTGAATGACATTTCTTATTTGTTCTGCAACATTGAATTCCTGATCTATCTTTACAATGCTTGTACTATCAAGGATTGATAGTTGAAGCATGTTTTTAGAAAGGCTAGCAAGCCTACTTGATTCTCTTGCTATGATTGCTGAATACTCAATAATTTCTTCAGATGATGGATTCCCAGATGCAATCAGTTCAGCATAGCCTTTGATTGCGCTAATGGGCGTCTTAAATTCATGTGAAAAATTTCTAACGAACTCTTTATTAATATATTCATTTGCTTTAAGTTCACACGCCATTCGATTGAAATCGATTGCCAAACTAGATAACTCATCCTTTCCCTTTGATGATATATAAATATCAAAGTTACCTTGAGCTACTTGCTTGGTAGCAACACTTAAAGTACGTACTCTATTAATAATCATATATTTCATCGCAAGCATAAATAAAGATAAACTAAGAACTGCTGTTAAAATCATTGCAATCCTAAAAATATCAGTTCCAATAATATCTTGAGCCGGTAGATCTTCAAACATTATGAATGTAATGCGTGGAATAATCATTGTCAATGCAATGATGAGGAAGGATATTATTATAATTTTTACCGATAATTTTTTCATTTGATAACCACCTTATATCCTAATCCCCGAACTGTAACAATCTCGAAATCCTCGCTTGTTATCCGTTCTCTAAGCCGTTTGATATGCGTGTCAACGGTACGGTCATAACTTTCAGAATCAAATCCCCATATCTCATTCATCAATTGTTCTCTAGTAAAAATCTTATTTGGTGACGATAAAAGTTTGAAAAGTAGTAAAAACTCTTTTCTTGTCAATTCTATCTTATGCCCATTTAGGCAGCATTCACCAGCTTTTGAATCTAAACTAAAATGTTTAAATTCGATCTTATTTGTGCTAACAATTTGATATCTTCTTAATAAAGCTTTGATACGGAGTGACATTTCGTTTAAATCAATGGGTTTAACCATATAATCATCAGCACCGCTGGTAAATCCCTTTTCTTTGTCTTCATAACTATCTAACGCTGTTAGCATTAATATTGGAAGTTCAGGATGGGTGACTCTAATCTTGCTAACAAGTGTGTTTCCATCCATAATTGGCATCATCACATCTGTAATGATTAAATCTATATGTTCATTTTCGAAGATTTGGATGGCTTTTTGGCCATCCTCAGCTTCTATGATTTCATATCCAAATTTTAATAAATATTTTGAAAAGAGTTTTCTAATATTATAATCATCTTCTATAATAAGTATTTTGATCATTAGAACACCTCCTTCTTATCTTAAATTATAACATGTTAACTATAAATTATTCAGTTCTTAATGCAATCACTGGATCTTTTCTAGCTGCAATACCACTAGGAATTAAGCCGGCAATTAAGGTTAACACTGTACTTAATACAATTAAGCCTAAAGCGCTCGTTATTGTAAGAACAGAGAATCCTGGAACTTCAATTAGATTTGCAATTATAATGTTTACTGGAATATTAAGAACCATCGCAAGGATCACACCTAAGATACCTGATGTTAAACCAACCAATACTGTTTCTGCATTAAAGATTCTTGAAATATCCTTTTTACGTGCACCCAAACTTCTCATAATACCTATTTCTTTCGTTCTTTCAACAACAGAAACATATGTGATAATACCAATCATGATTGATGAGACAACAAGTGATATACCCGCGAATGCTGCTAGAATAATCGTGATTGTATTGATTAAACCGGAAATAGTTGAAGAAATCGTTTCTGCAAGATCTGTGTAAATAATTACATCAACTTCAGCCAAACCAATATTATAATCATCTAAATATGTTTTAATACTATCTTTAGCATCAAATGAAACTGGATATATTTGTACACCTGTAGGTGTAGCATCACCACCAATGGCACGCATAACTGCTTGATATGTAATTTGTGAATTAAAGTTTTGTCCTGTAAGTACATTAACAGTTGGAGATGCTATCTGTGCTAAAACGATATCAGATGTACTATCCATAAGAATCAAATAATCAGTAAGAAGTGTCGTGTAACCAATACCTGCTGACAAAAGTTCTGTAGATGCTTCTTCACTCACGCGTAGGATACCAACAATAGAAATCGTTATAGCTTCACTACTGTTATACATTGAATCATAATCCAAATTTGGAATAAATGTAGATCCTATTGATGTAAAATATAAATCATTTGGGATAATTTTAAATGATTTACCAATGAAATCAGTAAATGCATAATCTTCTTCAATTGAAATACCAAGTGATTCTAAAACTGAAGAATCAATTTGGTTTTGTTGATCAACAATTAAAACAAGCTCATTATACGATGTTGGATAGACTCCAGCTAAAACATCATACTGTGACTGAATGAATTCTGGATTATCCGGAATTTCATTTAATACTGTACTTCCACTCGAAAATGGATTTGATGATGAGGTTGAGACAATCTTTGTATATCCACCTGCACTCGTTTCAGCAATGACATTCAATGAAACTGCTCTTGTATACGATATTGAATTATAAAGTGATGTATCCATTTGATCTAGATAAGACAAGAAGTCATCTGATATCAAATTGGTATGAAGCGTTGTATTACTTACTTCATCATAAGAATAGATAATGTCATCAACCGGAAATAATCCATCTTCATTTCCTAAACCATCCATTCGTTGTCCGGGGCCACCAAATATGTTTGTAGATACGATGCTAGATACCGTTAAAGGGAAACCTGCCAATGTGTCACTTTGCATCTCATCGACGTAACTTGTCATTCCTGTAGAAATGGATAAAACAAGTGCTATCCCAATAATGCCTATACTTCCTGCTATAGCTGTTATTAACGTTCTACCTTTTTTTGTAAGTAAGTTCTTAAAACTGGTTTTTAGTGCTGTCATGTAACTCATTGATGTTTTCTTATTTAATAATTTATCATTCACTTTTCCATGAGTTGCATTATGAACCGGTCTGGTGTCTTCAACGACTCTACCATCTACTAAACGTACGATACGCTCAGAAAATTCTTCTGCTATATTTGAATTATGCGTGACCATGATGACGAGTCTATCTTTCGATATCACTTGAATAAGTTCCATAATTTGATGGCTTGTTGTGCTATCTAGCGCTCCAGTAGGCTCATCGGCAAGCAATACCTTAGGATTGTTTACAAGTGCTCTTGCTATTGCCACACGCTGCATTTGGCCACCTGAAAGTTGATTAGGCCTTTTCTTAATTTGATCCGCTAGCCCAACTTCGACTAAAACCTTGGTTGCTCTTTCTTTACGTTCACTAGCTGAAACACCGGATAATCTTAAAGCCATTTCAACATTATCTAAAACAGATAGATGAGAAATTAAATTATAGGTTTGAAAAACAAAACCAATAGTTGAGTTACGGTAAGCGTCCCAATCATTATCTGAGAAATCTTGTGTTGATCTACCATCAACGAGTAGATCACCACTTGTGTAACGATCTAATCCACCAACGATGTTAAGTAATGTTGTTTTCCCACTACCTGACGCACCTAATATAGAAACAAATTCATTCTTCTTAAATTCAAGGCTAATGCCATTTAGTGCTGGTACAGGTTTTCCTGCAACCATATAATCTTTTTTGATATTTTTTAGTTTTAACATGTTTGACCTCCTAATGTTATGTGTCCATTGTAGTATGTCAATGTGAACTTTTCATGAACTTTGACTTATATATATAAATATGTGAAAAAAACCACAAAAAAACCGGATTTGATTCAATCCGGTTAACTGATTATTTAATTGCTAAGGTTGCAATGAATGTTTTTATATATGCATCTAGAAAATCAATACCATGATAATCTTCATAGAATCCTTGTATAGAAAACCCAACTTTGATTTGACCTCCAATTTGATCTTCTAAAGAATGACCAAACTCAAGAGTTTCCTTCTCAGCAATTCTTTTTTCAAGTTCTTCTTTAGTTAACTGCTCTAAATCTGAATACGGTATTTTATACTTCAGCTTCATTTCTTTATTCTTATCCCATGCATCAAAATCATAGATATACTGAACTGGATTACAAAACCCTGATAACAATCTACCATTTTTCTTTAACACTCGATAAGCTTCTTTCCATACTTTATTGACATCATCAATAAAGCAATTGGAAACAGCGTGAAATATTAAATCAAATGTATTATCTGCAAAGACAGAAAGATCTCTCATGTCGCCTTGTATAATTTCAATCTCAAGATTTTCTCTTTTTGCAACAAACTCATCTTGTTTAAGTTGCTTAGGACTATTATCAAGTAATGTAACAATCGCTCCGGCTGCTGCAAAAATAGGTGCTTGCTGTCCTCCTCCTGATGCTAGACATAAAACCTTTTTACCCTTAATATCTCCAAACCATGACATAGGAACGGAAATTAGTGGGGTTAATAAAACTGAAAACTCACCTTTTCTTGCCTTTTCAATTGTTTCATGATCGACTGGCACGGTCCATTCATTCTTGTCGTCTACTTCTTTATCCCATGCTTCTCTATTGTGCTTTAATAAATCCATATGAGTTCCCACTTTCATTTTGCATTATTTTTATCTTTTTTTATTTCGTTTTTAAATGGACATCCCATTCGATAACGACATCTAATCAGTAGATATACAACAAGTCCATAATTAATTACATAAAACCCACCTTTAATGATCGTCGCTATACTTGCAATACCAACAATAGTATCTGTCAAATTCACAGTTGTTAAAATAACAATAACAAATATATTTTCCATATAATCAAAAACCATCGATACAAAACCTAATGAAGCAATCTTCTTATTTCTAGTTTGATCTAAAAAGAATAAATAAAAGAATGCAGATACTAGCAATGGATAAATAAAATCCAAAGGTACCTGTACAAATAGATATACATTCTTTCCTTGTTGGCTGATTTCGTTTACAAATGTTGTAGCATATGCTAAATCATATCCTTTAAACATCATCAAATCAAACATTTTAACCGAAACACCTGTAACGATTAAAGGCTGTATAAAGTTCATCACTAAAAATACTGCATGAGCAATAATAAATAAGATAATGATTAAATTTTTATTCTTTTTGATCATTACTAATTATTCTTTAACAGCTATTGCATCTATTTCAACTAAAACATCTTTTGGTAATCTTCTCACTTCAACTGCAGCACGTGCTGGTTTATGGTCACCAAAAAACTCAGCATAAACAGCATTCATCTTAGAAAAGTCCCCCAAATTTGTCATAAAGACACCACAACGAACGATATCTTCTTTCTTTAATCCCGCTTCTTCAACGATAGCTAGTATATTTTCCAAACTTTGTCTAGTTTGATCTGCAACGTCATCAGAAACAAGTTTCATAGTCTCTGGAACAAATGGAATTTGTCCAGACACATATAGTGTCCCACTAACTAAAACACCTTGACTATAAGGCCCCACCGCTTGAGGTGCTTTATTCGTATGTATATTTTTCATTTTAAATACCTCCTATTAAATTAATTATACACTAAAAACAATTAAGCTTCTATGAAAGAATGATAGGTAATCTTGTTCCCTGTTTTTTATTCAAAAAAAACACCTCATTGGTTTGAGGTGTTTAGGAAAATCAGATTGCGCATTTCTCATAGACACATTCAGGATTGTTACATTGAATGCACCCTTGTTTTTTAATTAGAACGTCTCCACATAATGGACATAGTTCTCTTTCAATTTTTTCTGGAACGTGACCGCTACTACTAATTGTAATATGCGTAACATATTCTTTTACGTCGTTTGTTTTCTTATTTGTCCATTTTTCTTCCACATGAACATGTGGTGGAGTTGCAGGATTTAAATCTTCAGTATTTTCATTGATGCCCGCTAGGATACCTATCTTAGCACAACGATCTCTAAATACTGTTGCTCCTTTAAGTCCCTTAGACCAAGCAGTCGTATAGATATTCATAACATCATGAACTGTTGCACTATTATTTAAATTAAATGTTGAACTGATTGCGGTATCTACATATTTTTGAATTGTGGATTGAACATTTGCACGATCCATAAAATCAAGATTTTGTGAAGTAATCAATGCCCAATCAGGCAATTTTTCTGGTTCAACAGCCATTTTTTTAGCTAATGCCATTGGTGTCTTTTCCCAAACGGTGATCGTCTTTTCTTCATCAAACAAACTAACGATACGTCTTGTATAATTAATTTGGAAGAAAGGTTCTACTCCTCCGCTTACGCCATAGATATTAGATATTGATCCCGTAGGTGCAATACTTAACAAACGGCTATTTCTCATGCCATATTTTCTAACGAGTTCATCAGTATCCGTATCTATTGTATCTTTATAGAATTTGGATGATGAAATCTTTTCATAATCATATTTTGGAAATGTACCAAGATCCTTAGCACGCTGTGCAGTTGCTTTCGTTGCTATATTAAGCATTCTTCTCATCAATACATCAAGGAATTTTAAAAACTCAGGACTTCCATAAGGTAATCTCATGCTTAAAGCAAGATCTGCAAGACCCATAACACCAAGTCCAACTTCTCTAAATTCTTTAACATGTAATCTTTGTTCTGGCAATGCATGACGTTCACCTAGCATTGTTAATAAATCATCAAGTGCACCAATCATTTCCGTAACAACAAAATCAAATCTATTCCAATCGTATTCAGCAGTTTCTGTAAAAGCATCTTTAACAAATGCGTTTAGGTTCACACTTCCTAAATTACATGAACCATGTGCCATTAATGGTTGCTCACCACATGGATTTGTTGCAGTAAAGCGAACATCAGGATATTCACTTAAGAAGTGATAATCATTCATATGATCAATAAACACAACTCCAGGGTCACCCATTGTATGTGCTGCATAACCAACTAATTCTAATAAGTCTCTCGCTCTAACTGTTTTTTCGATTAACTCATAAGGTGTTTCAAAACGCATTGTCCATTTTTGATCTTTTTCTACAGCTTGCATAAAATCATCTTTTAAAGCGATACTGATATTCGCTCCATTAACTTTATTTAAATCAAGCTTTGTCGTAATGAAATCAATAATATCAGGATGATCAATATTTAAAACGAGCATGAGTGCTCCACGTCTATTGTCTTGTTGAGTGCTTAATGTTGTATGCGAATACTTTTCAGCAAACACCATGACACCAGGCGTCGTATTACTTGTGTTATTGACCTTAGCGCCTTTTGGTCTGATATTAGATAGATTCATACCCTGACCACCACCATAGCTGTATGTACGGGCAATTTGGTAGTCTGCACGGTAAATACTTTCTAAACTATCTTGTGGGTCTTCAGTAACATAGCAATTGCTTCCAGTGATGTTACCTTCTCTGCCAATGGCATATAAGTTTCTTCCACCAAAAATAGCTTCTTTTCTTCTAAATATTTTTTCGACAGCAGAATTATCAAAAGCAACCCTTTTAATGAAGTCTCTTTTTGTTTCTCCTGGAATTAAATACTTGCTTAAAATCAAGTCTTGACGTTCATCATTGTCTGACCAAGGATTTTCACGTTCAACTTTTTGTTTCTCGCGATATTTGATATAAGCTTTCGCTGCTTCAAACTGCTCTTTCTTCATTAAATACAATTCAACATCATCTTGAATTGTTTCAATGTTAACTTCTTGATTTTTTGGGTAAGCTTTCGTAATCTCTTGAGCTTGCTTTAAGCAATCTTCTTCAGAACAGTCTGCCCCAACACTTTGATAAGCCTTAAGCATAGCATTCGCTATTTTCTTAAGATCAAATGTTTCCTTTAAACCATTTCTTTTTAGTACAAACATCTTATCCACCTCTATTTTCCCTTGTTTCTATATGCCTTTTAAAACATTAAATGATGCACCTTTAATTACATCATTTAAGAAACAAAAATGATATTTCTTTTTTGAGATTCCTATCTTCCTTGTGTCAAGCAATTCATAAAGACAATACCATTGTTTAGTGTTTATTATAACGGTTATTTAGCATGTTTGCAACTCATTTTGAGAAAGTTTTTTATTATTCATTTTTGATGTTTTTTTACTCTGTTATGGGCAATGGCTTTATAATGCATTTGTCGGTATTTATATAATGAAATATATCATTTATTTTCTTTTTTGAGTATAAAGATATCTTTAACATGTCTTAAATAAAATAAAAAACTTCCACTGATTTTGTGGAAGTTTATTGGGTAATTTTTATTTTTGGTTTTTCTTATCTATGTACATCCTTTGATCAGATAAAGTAATTAACTCATCTAGGTAATTGCTATCTTCAGGGAATGATGCTACTCCACCACCAAAAGTTATAGTCACGGATATCGAATCAACAACAAATGGTGTTTTAGCTATTTTGATGCGAAGTTCTTCTATTCTATTTTGAGCACAAATTTTATCGCAGTCTAGACAAACAATAATAAATTCATCTCCGCCAATTCTAGATAAAAAATCCGATTCCCAAATAAATCCCTGCATGATTTTACTAAAGTGAATCAAATACTTATCCCCTATATCATGCCCATATGCATCATTGATTAACTTCAAACCATTGACATCAACCATACAAATTGAAAAAACAGTTTTGTGTTTCTTTGCTTTTTCGTAAACTTCTCTTAGAGCGCTTGCATATTGTTGTCTTGTAAAGGCTCCGGTTAACATATCATACTTGGATAGTTCGTAGATGTCTTTTACAAGTACTTGATTTCTAAGTGCCATTTCTATTTGTTGCGATAAATGTTTGATATAAATTTTATCTTTATCCTGAAATGCGTCAACATCTTCAATATTATCTAAATTAATAAAACCATAAATCTCATTATGAACTGTAATAGCGCAGGTCAAGACAGATTTTGCTATCAAAGCACCTTGTTCATCGAGATACTTCGTTTTTTTCGGATCCAGATATGCCTCATTAAAGGTTTTGATATCTTTGATAACTGTTGGTTCATAAAGGTTTCCAAGTTTGTATTGATACATATCTTCAAACTGCAAGTTAACCTCTTTAAGTAGATCTAGATCATACCCTACTGCTGCTCGATATACCATTTGATTATTATTTTTTATAAGAATGCTACCCGTTTGAGCTTTAGGAATAACATCAATAGCTTTTGTTAATATCACTTGCAATAAATTGTCTAAATTATCATCTTTAAGCATCTCAGGTGTTATATCCATCATACCTTGAATAATTTTATAGTTTTGATTCAAGTCTTGATATTCTCCATATAACTTGTTATATTCATCAAATCTAACTTCTTCATTTTTATTAATCAAATGTAAAGCAACAAATAAAATTGAGGGAGCAAGTATAAACGTACCTTGAATATCAGAGAACCCAATATGGTCGATGAAGAAAAGAGAAACGTTAAAACCAACAAAACTAATAAATATGATAACACTATTCGTCAACTTGTTTTTAAAACTTACAAATGCACCAATAGAATAAACGACGGGGATAAATATTAAAAGAGCAATATCGTGTAAACCCAAATGAGGTTCTACAAAATGACCGCCCTCAGAAAATAATTGCGTAATGAAAATACTAAGAATTAAAAAAGATAACCCCTTTGTGAAATATCCAATTATAAGGACTACGCGTTGAAATTGATTATCGTTGTTATGCAATCTATCACATCTTTTCAATTTTGCAATTAAATTTCATTGTTATTTTACCATTAAAAGAACAATCATTCAATATGATAGATTGCCTCATTTTAGAATATTACATTAAGTTTTTCTTAAGTTGATTAAATAGTTATATAATAAATGTAAATCTTAAAGGATAACACACAAAATGAAACAATTTAAAGTTGGAGTTGGTGATTTAGTTTCCTTCCTTTATTCAAGTGGAGATTTAAGTAGTGAACTTTTTCAAAATGTTTCACTACTCGAAGGAACAAAAGCTCACCAATATTTACAAAGTCAATATGGATCAAAAGATCAAGCTGAAGTCCATATCAGTCTTGGATATCACAATGATATATATGATCTATTTTTAACAGGCCGAATGGATGGCCTTTTAGTGCGTGATGGCTATACGATTATAGAAGAAATAAAATCTACCCTTTTCAATATTTTTGATGAAGATTATCATGTTAAACATGAGCACGAAGCACAATTAAAAATATACGCCTATATGTACATGAAAAATGAGAATCTCAAAGAGATAGATGGACGAGTTACCTATATCCAGTTAAGTGATTATAAGGTACGCCACTTTGACTATATCTTTTCACTTGATACATTAGAACTCTTCTTCCTTGAATCTATTCAAAAATACTCTATTTGGATCAATCTATTATATGAGCATGAAACACTTAAAATGTCATCTTTATCTGATCTCGTATTCCCCTTTGATTCCTATAGGAGAGGCCAACGGGAAATGATGAGCGCAGTTTATCAAACTGTACTCGAACAAGACATTCTTTATTCGATTGCTCCTACGGGTATAGGTAAAACAATGGCTGCACTTTTTGCAAGTTTGAAAGCTTTAAACGATCCATCCCAAAAAATCTTTTATTTAACCGCAAAAACTGTGGGCAAACAAATAGCAATTGATTCGATGGATATGCTCCATGAAGGCACCCTTGAAACGAAGACATTAGAATTAACTTCAAAAGATACAATCTGTTTTCTAGATAAAAGAGAATGCGATTCTGAAAAGTGTCCTTTTGCTAAAGGTTTCTTTGATCGACTCCAAGAAGCAACAAAAGATATTTTTGAAAATGAAAAATTGATGAAAAGATCAGTCATAGAAAGATATGCAAGAAAACATGAGATATGTCCTTTCGAGTTCAGTCTATATGTTTCTTATTTTGTTGATGTGATCATCTGCGATTATAATTATGTCTTTGACCCTAGAACTCACCTAATCCGTTACTTTGATGAACAAAATTATAAACCGTTACTCCTTATTGATGAAGCGCATAACCTGATTAGCAGATCAAGAGACATGTATTCTTCAACACTTCGTAGATCTGATATCATCAAATTAAGAAGATTGAGCACCAAGTTAAAACCTACCATTAGGACTGGCATCAAACATGTTCTTGATGCTTATGATTTGTTTGAAGAACCATTAATCAATCAATCCTTCATAACCGTTAAATCGCTTAATATAGCCTTTTATGATGCATTGAAATATCTTATGAAAAAAGTTGAAAATGCGCTAAAAGAGAACCCTAAATATTCAAAAAAGATAGAAGTTCTAGATAGTTATTTTGCTATTCTGGCATTCACTAGAATATACGATTTCTATAATGATGCATATTTAACAAACATCGAGAAAATTGGTGATGATATTTCTATTACTATTCAGTGTCTAGATGCTTCAAGATTTTTACTTGATACGATAAAAAATAAAGCATTTGGCACTGTATTCTTTAGCGCTACAATGTATCCATTGGATTATTATAAAGAGCTTCTTACTCAAAAACAGGGTGAGACTTTAAAAATTCAATCACCCTTTGATCACAACAGATTAAAATTAATTATCTATGATAGTATTTCTACTAGATATCAAGATAGAAAACAATCTATTGAAGGTGTCGTTGATACGATAACGTCAGTTGTAAACGCCAAGAAAGGAAATTATATTGTCTTTTTTCCTTCTTATCAATATTTAAATCAAGTCCTAGAAAATATGCCACAAGATATAGAAGCTGATATTCTCATCCAAAAAAGAGATATGGATTTTTCACTAAGAGATCTAATCATTGAGAAATTCAAGACACAAATTGAAAGAACTCAACTTGCGTTCTTTGTTATGGGTGGCATGTTTGCTGAGGGTATTGATTATATAGGTGATATGCTCAACGGTGTTATTGTTGTGGGCGTTGGGTTACCTATGCTCAATGAAACAAATAATCAACTCAAAGATTATTATCAAGACCACTTTAAAAAAGGATTTGATTATGCTTATCGTAATCCTGGTATGAATAAAGTCATTCAAGCTGTAGGAAGAGTCATTAGAACTTCTTCTGATTATGGTATTGCTATCTTAATTGATGATAGGTTTACACAATTCTCTTACCGTAAACTCTTCCCTTTAGAATGGAAAGCTTATGAAACTGCTAGAAATCAAAAACAACTCAAAACAATACTATCTACTTTCTGGATCTCTATGGATAAATAGCGAAATAAAAAACCCCAGATGGGGTTTTATTTTTATGTTTATTAAACTGCTGTATTAATTGCATTTTTATACACAATAAATTTTGTTACCAAGAATTCTGAAACCAAATTTGTTACCATTACTAAAAATAATACGAGATATGCATTCCAACCGATATCTTTCAGTGATTGACCACCCCAAGATGAAATTGGTGTGAAGATTGCATAATATATTGCTATTTTCATCATGGCCACCTGAATATTATTAGCAGCTTTAAATGTAAATTTGCGGTTCAATGTAAAATTCCATAAGACAGAGAGTGTTAATCCAACTAAATAGGATGGCCACCATATCAAATGGGCAATCTCAAATAACAATGTAAATGTTATGGCTTGAATAGCTCCGGCTGACATTGAAAACAATAAAAATTTAAATGCTTGAGTCGCGTTTTCTTTTTTTGTAAATGTTGTTTGTGGTGCTTTCTCAGTCATCTTGATATCCTCTATACTTTCTTAATACCATCCATAATAATATCTAAGAAATCATATAAATGTTGCTCATTAATGCCTGAATCCAACTCTCTTTTATAACCTTTAAAAAACATTCTAGAAACAAACGTCATAAATGACTGGCCAATAATAGGAAGTAAAACAAGTGGGTCTTTACCTTTGCTATCAATAGAACCATCATCTTCTGAAAAGATTTGAACCAAAATATCTGAAAAATCAGCATCTGCAATTGTATTCAATACAAAATTTGAATTTGCTTGGCAATGTGAATAATAATCATAATGAACTGTATATATCGTTTCCTTCTTCAACTTTAATAGTGTTAATAAGAAGTGTTCAAAAAGAACTCTGACCTTTTCAAAGTTTGTTTTACAACCACTGAAATCAATATTTGATTTGAGTGTGTAAAATATCTTTTCCATATATAGATCGAAAACATATTTAGCAATAAATTCTTTACTATCAAAATAGTTATATATTGTTTTTCTTCCTACTTGTGCTTTTTCAGCAATATCAATCATCGTTGTATGACCAATACCTTTTTCAAGAAACAATTGCTCTGCTACATCAACTATTTTCTTTCTATTTCTTATTCTCGTAGGGCTTTCTTTTAATATCATGTAAAAATCACTCCTATTGTTAACTTGTGTGTTTATCATTTGTATTGTATCATAATTTTCACATAATTTCGACATAATCTTACAATCTTTCTATTTAACTTGAATGTATTTATAATCACAAGTATAATGGTTTCGTTAGGAGTGAGAAAATATGAATTTTCCCGAGAAATTTAAACTATACTTAAAAAATCACCCAATTACAAGTTTCATACTACTTATCAATCTGGTCATGGCGTTAATCGTTTTAATTGATGGTAACTTTTCAATTCTAACTTTAGTCAAATATGGGGCATTAAATCCTTTACTTATTACACAGTTTCACGAGTACTATCGTTTGATAACTGTTATGTTCCTACATGGTAGTATTCTTCACTTTGCTATGAACTCCCTTGCATTATATTATTTAGGTGGGCAAATGGAGATTATTCTTGGGCCAAAAAAATATACACTTCTGTATTTTGTCTCAGGCATCGGTTCAAGTTTACTTGTTGTTTTATTTGGAGTAGAAAATCAAATAACCGTAGGTGCCAGTGGAGCAATCTTTGGAATTATGGGTGGAATGCTCATGTTAACATTCACACGCACTAGATGGTTTAATGAACGTGCAATCCGCTCAATTAGACAAATGGTGATCATCAATCTTGGTATTACATTTTTAATCCCAAATATTAGTGTTGCAGGACACATCGGTGGGTTAACGACAGGAATCATCCTCTTTTACTTCATTACACCTAAGATTCCTTATTTCTTAGAAAAACAAAAGCTTCAATACGAACAACAACAAAACCAAAAAGACCAATTCAATTGAATTGATCTTTTTTTTATTACTTAATAAACGAATTAATTATTTTTTAGCGCCTTCGAATTTACCATTTAAGTAACCAGCAACAACTTCAGATAACCAACCAGCTGCTAAACCAAGAATTAAACCAATTGCTGCAGGCCATATTACATCACCTGTAATTGTAGCACCTAAAGCAAAGAACGTTGAAGCACCAATGAATGCACCAGGAATAAAGCTTAATGCTTTAATATGAGCTTGGAAGCACATCATACCAGCACCAACAAGTACTGCAGGGAATGCACCTATAACACTGAAGCCAAACCAATCCCAAATAACAACGATGACAACACCCCATAAAATACCAGTAAGATTTGCTGCTACTCCTTTAAGGAAGCCTTCTTTTTTACCGCCAGCTGCATAAAACGTTGCCCAACCTAGGAAACCTGCAACACCAATACCAGCAAGTGCAAAGCTAGTTACGTTTCTTGTATAAAGTTCAACAAAAACTTGCCATAAACCTGCTAAAACACCAACACTAATCGCTACTGCTAATAAAAATTTGTTTAATTTCATAATTTTTCTCCTGTTTTTTTTTTTTGTATCTTTATACTTTTAATTTCTTAAAGCTCTTGACTTGTTCAGTAATCGCTATTTCTGTTGGTAGACGTTCAATACTTGAAGCTCCAAAGAAACCTGCGATTCCCTTTGTTCTATCTAGAACATATTTTGCATCTTCTGGTTCTGCAATAGGTCCACCGTGACAAATAACTAAGATGTCTGGATTTACTTTGATAGCTGCATCATGAATATCTTGAACTCTAATAACGCAATCATCTAAAGTAAGTGTAGTTGTAGCACCGATTGATCCTTTAGTAGTTAAGCCCATATGAGCAACAAGACAATCTGCTCCAGCTTCAGCCATTTTAACAGCATCTTCTGGATTAAATACATAAGGTGTCGTAAACATACCTTGTTTGTGTGCTTCTTTAATCATATCGATTTCTAATTGATATCCCATGCCTGTTTCTTCTAAATTAGCACGGAACTTACCATCAACTAGTCCAACTGTTGGGAAGTTTTGTACGCCTGAGAATCCCATATTCTTTAAATCTCTTATGAAATAAACCATATCTCTAAATGGATCTGTTCCACAAACGCCAGCGAATACTGGAGTATTTTTAGCGATAGGAAGTACTTCGCGAGCCATTTCAACAACAACTTGGTTAGCATCACCATAAGGCATTAAGCCTGCAAGTGAACCTCTACCAGCCATGCGGTAGCGACCTGAGTTGTAAATGATAATCATATCAACTTCGCCTTTTTCAGCACATTTTGCCGAGATACCAGTACCTGCACCAGCACCAACAATTGCGCGTCCTTGCTTCAATTGATCATGTAAACGTGAACGAATTTCTTCAACTGTAAAAGCCATTATGTATTTCTCCTTTATTTTTTATTGATTAGCTCTACTAATTTCTTAGCCATAGCTAATGCATATTCATCATCATTAATGTGTAAATCAAGTTCAATAAGTTCTACTTTCTTTGTATCTAAGTTCTTACGAATTGCATTGAATAATGCTTTATCTTCTTCAACACCTAAGAAAGGCATGCCGACAGCATCAATCATTGAAACACCCTTAAGTGGGATAAAGAATGCTACTTTACCAACAGATTGACTAACTTTCTTAGCAATAATTTCACCAAGTTTAGCATTTTCTTCTGTGGTAGTACGCATTAATGTAACTGTAGAATTATGAACATAGAAATTACGCCCTTCAAATTTAGCTGGAATTGTTTCAACTGGTCCAAAATTAACCATGTCAAGTGCGCCAACTGATACAACTTGTGGAACTCCGCCTAATGCAGCAGCATCTAAACGATGTGGTCCGGCATTAAGTACGCCACCAACTAGTTCATCACACCACTCTGTAGTTGTAATATCTAATACACCAGTAAAGTAACCTGATTTAATAAGACCTTCCATTGATTTACCACCAGCACCGGTAGCATGGAATACAACAACTTCATAACCTTGTTTTTCTAAGTATTCACGAGCTGTTGTTACGCAAGGTGTAGTAACACCGAACATTGTAGCAGCAATTAAAGGTTTTGTAGATTTTTCAATTTCAGTCTTGTTCTTAACGATACCAGCAATTGCTAAAGCAGCATTTGTTAAAATTTCGCGAAGAATATTGTTTAATCCAGCAACGTCAACGATTGAGTACATCATCATAATATCTTTAACGCCAACATATGGAGATACATCACCAGCACCCATTGTAGAAACGAGTATCTTTGGAACTCCAACTGGCAATTGTTGCATAACGTGAGCAGCGATTGATGATCCACCAGAACCACCTAAAGAAATAATCCCACCAACTTCGCCTTTTTCATAAAGAGCATTAACAATTTTTGCAGCACCTTGCATCATAGTCAAAACATTTGTGCCTCTGTCATTTACTTCTCTCAGCTTAGCTAAATCTGCGCCTTGAGCTTTACAAACTTCTAAATTAGACACGTCAGCTTTAAATGTAGGTTCAAATATACCTGCATCAACAACGATTGTTTTAACACCTTGAGCTTCAATGATATCCTTCAAAAATTTGAATTCATCGCCCTTAGTATCAAGTGTCCCTAAAACAACAACTTTTTTAGACATTTTATATCCTCCTTATTCATCTGTACTATTCACTTAAGAATGTACGTAGATTGATTATAATTTAAAGCGCTTTCATTGTCAATATGAATAACTTTTCCCACTTTTTGCTTATTTTTTTTGATATTTTAGAAAAGTGAGAAAAAAACGCGCACTTTGTTTGAATTTAAAAGTAATTCGCCTATCATTCGTAATAATACGTAAAAAAGTGGGAATTTAGTTTCCCACTTGAGTTTTTATTTTTATAAATCTTTTTTTTCTAAACCGTACTTTTTTATTTTATTATACAAAGTTCTTCTTGTCATGCCCAATTTTTCTGCTACTCTCGTTTGATTCCACTTATTTTTAGCTAACTCAGTCAGTATCAATTCTTTTTCAATAACCATCGATGAGTTTTTAATGTAATTAACTGTATCATCTATTGGAATGAGTCCATAGAAAGTCGCTGGTAAAAATTGGATATCTAATAAATCACCATCACAAAGAATTGCTCCACGTTCTAATGCATTTTTTAGTTCTCGAACATTACCTGGCCAATCGTAACTCATGAAAGCATTCAATACTCTAGATGATACTGTGATCTTCGAATTATGTCTATCATTGATACCTGCCATAATGTTGGTCACATATAACGGAATATCTTCTTTATGTGATCTTAGTGGGGGAAGTTCAGCAGTAATAACATTGAGTAAGTAAAATAGATCCTCACGGAATCTTTTTTCTTTGATTTCTTTGTATACATCTCTATTTGTAGTTGATAGGATGCGCACATCAATATGAATCGTTTCATCTCCGCCAACACGCTCAAATTCATTGTCCTGAATCACTCTAAGTAATTTCGCTTGAACATCTAAATCAAGTTCTGTAATATGATCTAAAAATAACGTACCATGATTCGCTGATTCAAATCTTCCAATATGTTGTTTATCTGCACCAATGAAAGCTCCTTTTTCATGACCGAATAGTTCGCTTTCAATTAAGTTTCTCGGTATTGAAGCACAGTTTACTTTAATGATGGGATGGGTTGCTCTATCAGAATTATAGTGGATTGCTTTGACGACTAAATCTTTACCTGATCCATTTTCACCCTTCACTAAAACATTACTTTCATAATTAGATATCTTATTGATTAATTCACTTAACTCTTTAATCACTTGGCTATTTCCTAAAACAGTTGTTACACCTTTTTTACCCATGAGGTGTTGTTTTAAGGCTTCGTTTTCTTTTTCGAGTTCCATAACCCTATTCACACTCTTAAAACTCATCGTCGCATCTTTTATGCTGTTTTCAACGGGTGTTACTTCAAAAACTGATCCTCCGATATATCCAACAGCTAATGTTTCATCATAAAAACGAGACATGACCTCAGGATTTCTAACAATGGATCCACCATAAATCGTTAAAATGATATCTGGGCTAATTTCTAATACCTTCTCAAATATTTCATTTGCATATGTAATTTGTCTATCTACATAGGGTCTGAGTTCATCGTCACTTGGACGAGTAATATAAGTCCATCCAAAATGTAAGCATAAAACATCGACATTCAACTTTGCCATTTTTACAGCTTCTTCTAATGTAACAGCAAATGCTACGGTAAACATACCGCTTTCAGATGCTAATTTTAATAGTTCTACTTCACGGTCAAAGCCTTCATTATTTTCTTCTAAAAATTCTCTATATTTCCCATCAATAAGACTGACTGATGGAAAATTGTTAATACCATCAAATCCAGCATGTGTTAATTGTTCTAATAACTTTTCATGGGTTAGTGTTGGATCTTGAGCACATGCTCCAAATATAACAGGTATGTTATCTACTCTTGGAATTACTTCTTGGTGCGCAAAGTTAAAAACCATATCATTTGAATTGGCAAATGGTAACATCGCAGCTATTGAAGTCACACCACTCATTCTAAATCGACCTGCATTTAATGCCAGCAGTAAATCAGCGCCCCCATAAGAAGCTTGTTGACCTGATCTGCCATTACCAATACAAACGCCGATAATAGGTTCTTTTGATTTCATTGATTCCTTTAAGTTTTCTATGATTTTTAAACGATCCATAAAATGTATTATCCCTCTATTTTCATTTGTTCTTTTATTAAGAAAATCGCTGATTAGTTTAAATTTCGCCTTCAGTCTCTAATTAATTATATAATAACATGAAAACCAAATAAACCGTGCGCATAGCATTATTCAAAGATGAAGATAATAAAAAAAGGGGAATATATAACAATATATCCCCTTATTTCTTATTTTGAAGAATCAATCATGAGTTTAACAAGTTGATTGGAAAACTCAGTTGGATCTTCTATTGGTAATCCTTCAAGTAATAATGCTTGATGATATAAAATATTCGAATAGTCATCAATTTTCTTTTCGTCCTTCTCATAAATCTTCTTTAATGCCACAAATAATTCATGATCCGGATTGATTTCTAATATTTTGTCAGCGTGAACATCTTTGGCATTAGGCATTTGACTTAATATCTTTTCCATTTCCATACTAATACCTTCACCAGAAACGAGACATACAGCTGATTCTTTAAGTCTATAGGATAACTTAACATCTTTAACTTTATCTTTAAGTGCTTTTTTAATTGATTTAAGGATGTCTTTATTTTCTTTTTCTTTTTCTTTTAAGTCTTCTTTTTTAACATCATCTAAAAGATCTGTATCAGCGTTTTGGATAGATTTAAATGGCACCTCATTATATGCTTGCATCACTTGAACCATAAATTCATCTATATCCTCGGTGAACAATAAAACCTCAATATCCTTATCTCTCATAACATCCATTTGAGGAAGCTTTAAAATGCTTGCTTTAGATTTACCCGTAGCATAATAGATTGCATTTTGATCAATCGGCTTATTTTCAACATATTCTTTTAAAGATATATATTCATCACTTTTGTTCGTTTTAAACAAAATAAGATCTTGCAGTTTCTCTTTGTTTAATCCAAAACTTTCATAAATGCCATATTTCAAAGTGCTTTTGTAGTTATCATAGAAAACTACATAATCTTCTTTTTCATTCTTCATCATGCTTTCTAATTCACTCTTGATTTTCTTTTCTAGATGAGCAGCAATCTTTTTAACTTGATGATTTTGTTGTAGTAATTCACGTGAAATGTTTAAACTAATATCGGCAGAATCAACAAGACCTTTAACAAACTTAAAATGATCAGGAATTAAGTCTTTGTTTTTATCTTGGATAAAGACGCCCTTTGAATACAGTTGAAGACCTTTTTCATATTTTTCACTATAAAAATCGAATGGCGCTTTTTTGGGTATAAAAAGTAATGCTGTATAAGTAAGCATGCCTTCAACGCTTGTGTGGATTACTTTAATTGGTTCATCATAATCACCAAATTGATGCTTATAAAAAGCATTCATATCTTCATCTTTAATTTCAGATTTAGATCTTTTCCAAATAGGGATCATTTGGTTTAAGGTTTCAACTTCTTTAATTTCTTTTTTATCAACAGTTTTTGTTACCATCATGTTAATAGGATATCGCACATAATCACTATATTTTTTAACGAGTGATTTTAATGTGTATTCATTTGTATAATCAGAAAAATTTTCTTCGGTTTCCTCATCATTTTTGCGAAGATGAAGAATAACGGTTGTTCCAAATGCATCTCTTTCTATTTCTTCAATTGTATAAGATGTTTCACCATTTGATGTCCATCTATATCCTGTTTTTGAAAAAGGTGATCTTGTTTCTACGATAACCTTATCAGATACCATGAATGCACTATAAAACCCAACACCAAATTGACCAATTAAATCGATATCTTTTTGATCCATTTTTTCAAGAAAGGATTTTGAACCACTTTCAGCGATTGTTCCTAAATTGTTAATTAATTCTTCTTCAGTAAATCCAATACCATTATCTGAAACTATCAAAATATTCTCGTCCTGATTTTCTGATATCCATATTTCATAATCTACGGGTGGAATATTTGTGTCCGTTAATGATAAAAAATGACGTTTATCAATTGCATCACTCGCATTAGAAATGAGCTCTCTTAAAAATATTTCCTTTTGCGTGTAAATCGAATGTGTCATCAAATGTAGTAATTTCTTTGATTCAGTTTTAAATTGTTTTGTTTTTGCCATGTATATCGCCTCCAATAAAAATATTAGTCAAAAATGATGCAACTGTCAAGCCCTTTGTATTTTTAACAAAATAATACATAATTAAAAAATCTTTTTTTAAGCACCTTTTTGAGTCTTGTTCTTTGCCACAGATAATAAAATACCTAAGACAACAGAAAGATAAGCAGCCATTAAAACCCTATAGTTTTCAGGGAGTAGAAAGGTAATTGTGTGTGCTGGTATCCAAAAAATCGGTATTGTCTTGAGGACAACAAAATTCAAAAATTGAGGGAAGTCGATATGATTGGTTACCTCTTTAAATGGAATGCGAATAATCTGCCTTATATCACCATGTCCAAGTTCAATATATCGATCAGTAATTTTATGGAATAACATAAACGTTGGAGCAAAAAATATATTCATCAGAAAACTAATCATAAATGCCGTGAGCAATGAAGCTATAAATGAAGCATTTTGAATACTTGGTAATAAGTGTGATTCCTGAGCACTAACAACACCACTTGAAAATAATTTGAATATGATTACAAAGATCATACCTAAAAATCCCCAAACAATGAATTTAAGTAAAATTCCTCGATCACCAAAGTAAGACCCTGTTTTGATTCTATGCACTAATCTTTCACCAAGACTTGCAAGAACTGCTGTCTTAATAAATCCCATCAAATAGGGATATGATGCAGTTGACTGTTCAAAAACAGATCTCGATTCTGGAATAATGACAATTAAAGAAAGACCAACAAGAATCAAAATCCAAAGATAATCACTTTTTTTCATACGTTCCTCCGAATATCATAAGAAAAGGGTACATTTCGTGTACCCTTATCATATCATTAAATACTTATTTTTTTATCTATCTTTACGATCGTGATAATGTGTATGAAGTAATTGATGTGATAATTCTCCAAGTGGTTCCTTGAGGAAATCTTTATAAAGTTCAATGACTTCAGGATTTTCATGTGATTTACGTAATGTCATACTCGCATCAAGTCGGTAAATAGAATCAATTCTTTCCTGACGAACTTTATTTGTTGTTCCATAAGGTTGTCCGCCTCCACCAATACACCCACCAGGGCAAGTCATGATTTCGATAAATGCATAAGGTGATGTTCCATCTCTTACTTGGTCACATAAAATCTTAGCCATCGATAATGTATGAGCAACAGCAACCTTAACCATTGAGCCACCTAGATTAACTTCAGCTTCTTTAATGCCTTCTAGTCCTCTTAATTCCTTAAAATCAAGGCTTTCTAAAGGTTTTTTGTTTACAACTTCATAAACAGTTCTTATTGCAGCTTCCATAACACCGCCAGTTGCTCCAAAAATTGCAGCTGCACCAGTCGTAATACCAAATGGCGAATCAAACGGTGTTTCTCCTAAATGTTCAAAATCAATACCCATTTGTTTAATCATCTTACCTAATTCGCGAGTTGTTAAAACAACATCGATATCAGGACTATTTTCGTCAACTCTCATCTCTTCACGTTTTGCTTCATACTTCTTAGCAGTACAAGGCATAACTGAAACGACAAATACATCTTTAGGATCTAGTCCTTTTTTCTGAGGATAATATGATTTAGCGAGTGCACCAAACATTTGTTGTGGTGACTTACAAGATGAGATATGATCTAAAATGTCAGGATATTTTTGCTCAGCATAACTAATCCAACCTGGGCAACATGATGTCATCATTGGTAATGTTCCACCAGTTGTAACACGTTGAATTAACTCATTGCCTTCTTCAATAATCGTTAAATCAGCTGTAAAGTCTGTATCAAAAACTTGATCAAAACCAAGAATCTTCATTGCAGATACCATTTTACCTGTAACAATCGTTCCTATTTTTTGTTCAACTTCTTCACCTAGTGAAACACGAACAGCAGGTGCAACTTGCACGATCACATGTTTCTTAGGATCCGTAAGTGCTCTCCATACTAAATCAGTATCATCTTTTTCTGTGATTGCTCCAACAGGGCATACGCTTGCGCATTGTCCGCAGAATGTACAAAAATCATCACTTAGATTTTCATCAAATACAGCAGATACTCTTGTTTCGTGTCCTCTACCTAATATAGCAAGTACGCTTGTGCCTTGAACATTATTACATACATCAACACAACGCCCACACTTAATACATAAATTAGGATTTCTGACAATCGCTGGATTATTATCATCTATTTCACATCTTTCAAAAACGCTTGGAAATCTATTTTCATCGATTCCTAAGTTTCTTGCTAGACTTTGAAGTTCGCACTTCATATTTTTAACGCATGTTGTACAGTTTGTATCATGATTCGATAAGATAAGTTCAACAATTGTTTTACGCGCATTAAGTACTCTAGGGGAATTAGTTTGTACAACCATGCCTTCTGCTGCAGGTGTTGAACAAGCGGATACTAGACCCTTTTTACCTTCTATTTCAACCACGCATACACGACAGTCAGATTTAATATCTAAGTCCTCATAGTAGCATAAAGTAGGGATGTTCATGCTATATTTTTTAGCTGCTTGCAAAATTGAAGTATTTGCTTCAACTGCAACCTTCACATTGTTAATAACTAGATTTACCATTTTTATATCCTCCTTATCCTTTCTCTGGATGTTCGATGCGATCTATATAATCGTCTCTAAAATATCTAAGAGATGAAATAATAGCCGTTGGTGATGTTTGACCAAGTCCACAAAGTGAAGCTTGGTGAATCACACGAGCAAGAGACTCTAGAGATACGATATCTTTTACAGTTGCTTTTCTTTCAATGAATTTAATAATAAGATTCGCTAATTGAATGTGACCTTCACGACAAGGTGTACATTTCCCACATGATTCATGTTGGAAGAAACGAACAACTTTGAGTAAAATGTCAAATAGATCAAATCTTTCATCCATGACAATGATTGCTCCTGCACCTGTCTTAGATTCAAATTCTTCGAAACGTTCAAAATCAATAACCATATCAAGCATATATTCTGGAATGATTGGACCACATGCGCCGCCCAATTGAACCATTTTAATCTTACGATCATTTTCGATACCGCCACCTAATTTATAGATAACATCACGAATAGGAACTCCAAAAGGAATTTCGAATACACCTTTATTTTTAACATTACCAGATAAGGATATAAGTTTAGTACCAGTCGATGATGGTGTACCTATTTTAGCAAACTCTAATCCACCCATTTCTATAATACTTGGTATTGTTGAAAATGTTTCAACATTATTAATCAATGTTGGCTTACCATGTAATCCAACAGATGTTGGAAATGGAGGTTTAACTCTAGTTCTACCAGGATTTCCTTCAATTGATTCAATTAATGCGAATTCTTCGCCACAAACATAAGATCCTGCACCTGAACGAACTTCTATATCGAAACTAAATTTAGATCCTAATATATTTTCACCTAAGAATCCTTTTTTCTTTGCTTCATCAATAGACCATTTTAATAGACTGATAGATTTTTGGTATTCGCCGCGTACATAAATATAACCTTTAGTACCTCCAGTTGCATATGCGACAATAATCATACCCTCTAATACTTGATGTGGATCCTTCTCCATTAAGTAGCGATCTTTAAAGTTACCTGGTTCACCTTCATCAGCATTACAAATGATAAATTTTTCTATATTTGTTTCTTTTGCTAAACCCATCATTTTTATTGCAGCAGGAAAACCTGCTCCGCCTCTACCACGTAAGTAAGCATTTTGAACTTCTTCTATGATTTCGGTCTTTTCCATTTTCAATGCTTTCTTTAAATTCTTATAACCATCAAATTTTACATATTCATCAATCGAAAGTGGATTGATTTTTCCAAATCTTTTGGATACTAGTTTCATTTCTTTCATCACATGTACACCCGATACTCAGATAATATCGCCTTAATTTTATCAGCTGTTAAATGAGAATAAATCTTATCATTAATTCTCATGACTGGTCCAGCTTCACAACAACCTAAACAACTCGTATACTCTAGGGTAAACTGCTTGTTTGATGTTGTTTCATTAACACGAATGCCAAGTTCCTTTTCCATTATTTTTAAAACGTCAATATCAGAACTTACGTAGCAAGGAATATCCTTACAAACTTGAATGATGTGCTTTCCTCGTGGTTTGTCTGAGAAAAACGTATAAAATGACAAAACGCTGCATACTTTGCTTTCAGGTATGCTTAAATACTCAGCAATCTCAATGATATCTTCTTTTGATATAAAGTGATCATTTTTTACAGCTTGACATTCTAATAGAATTTCAAGTAGTTGATCATCCTTCTTTGCATATTTCTTCAATATTTCTTTTAACATATTCAATCCTCCTGTTTAAAGTAAAAAATAACAATTCTATGAAACTGTTTAAGTGTCTTTTTATAGTGTCCATTATCATGTAAACGAAAGGTGCTTTTATAATAACATTACATGGTTACCTGTAGTATAAGTTTTTTTAATGTAAAAACTCAAAGTTAAAAAGCCTTGTGCCAATAAAAAAAAGCTTGATGTTCCTCCATTTCTTCAATTACTCGTTTTATTTACTTCCATCATAATATGGATTGCTTTGAATGTCAATGCAATTTATGGAATTTCTAATGAAAAAAACTTAAAAACCATGATTTTCTGATTTATCTTTCTTTATGAACTCAATTTACTTATTCATTTATATAAAATATTTTTTCTTATATGTATTTTAATCTTTATAAATTGAATAATAATATTACGATTTTATTAAATTTTGAAGTTACGGGACTAAAACTACATCAATAACAAAGTATCAATCCCTATATGGTGTATAATTGTTGTAATCGATATGTTCTATGGAGGATGTATGATGAATTGGAATAAATACAAATTTTTCTATATTATTTGCATACAATTTGTTTTAGTTCTTGCAGGTCATGTATTTGCAGGAAGTGAAAGTCTTGCATCAAGCATGTGGCCCGCAATAGGCTTCAGTGTTATATTTTTCCTATTCGATAAAAAAAGCTTGCTTCCTATCTTTATAGGTACGGCCTTAGGACAACTCTTTAATCAATTTGTCCTTATTGAGAATCCTGCTTTAACAGCAATAGGATTTGCTATATATTTTTCTACTGTGAGTATATTAGAGGTCATTCTTTTCAAAGTCATTTTTACAGCCCTCAAAAGAAAACTCACATTTAAGTATTCAGAACTACTAATATTAGTATTGTCCTATATTTTTTCAGCAATTGTAGGCGGTATTATTGTAGGTATAACATTTTATATCATTTATCAATCACCTTTTTTAGAAATAGGTTCAAGATGGGCTATTGGTGATTTGTTTGGAATGACAATCTTCTCGACAATTTTGTATTATATATATACAATAGATAAGAAAATTAACCCTTTGCGAGTTAGAAGTGCTCTATTAATTGCCTTTTATATATTATTTTCTTTACTTATGTTTCTAGGAGATCCTTCTTCAAATATTTATTTACATTTTGTTATACTGTTTATACCTATTTATGTATATGCCGCAGTCTATTTTCAATTTTCAATTTTTATCTTACTAAACATGCTTCATATCGTGCTATTCCAAATATTTTATGTGCACCAGATCAATGTTGATGAGCTTGGTGAGGTTCTAGTAAGTATAAATATTGTGCTACTTGTTCTTACGTTTGTTTCAGTATTTTTAAAACTTATATTAATTGAAACCGAAAATCAAAAACGCTTAGTTATAGAAAAAAACAACAAATTAAATAAAGTCATGTCATCCATCCACAAATTTTTTAATTTAAGTAGTGGTTTCAGCACATCAATAGAATCTTTCGATGAAAACTATATGAAAAGTATCTTTACCTTAGCAAAAGAGATGTTTGGAACCTTTGATGGTGGTAGTTGTTATATCGTTGAAGAAGATCACATCAAATTTATTTATGCTGAAGGTTTGAACATTGAAGTCTTAAATGAATTAAAATTCAAAAAAACTGAGTTCTCATTTGAAATAGACAAACCAATTCTTCATAAGATATCAAATGAAGATATAACACGATTGGTTGGTGAGCAAAAGTTACAAAAATATTTAGATGCGACTCCAATCATTATGGAATCCGTCTACATGGGGTTTTATTTAAGTGAGGGTAAACAAGGTGGCGTAAGCTTTGATATTTTACAGGGTAATGATTACCGCTATACACCGCAAGATTTAGAGCTCTTTGAGTCATTCCAAAAGACAATGAATGATTTATATAAATCTTCGATTTTAGTTGAAGAAAATCAATTAATGAAAAATTCAGTAGTCATGGGTTTAGTGCGTGCAATAAACTTATATGACAACTATACAAAAGGTCATTGTGAAGATGTAGCCTATGTAGCAAAAGAAATCGCTGTACGTATGATTTTTAGTCCCAAACAAGTTGGTTTAATTGAAATAGCTGGTTTACTACATGATGTCGGTAAACTTGGTATACCAAGACATATCCTCAATAAACCCGCACGCTTGACAGATGAGGAATACGAAATAATTAAAAAACATCCTCAATTAGGCGCGGACATTTTGCATGACTTGCCAGATATGAAAGAGATTTCTACTTATATCATGCATCATCATGAGCGTTGGGATGGAAAAGGATATCCAGCTAAACTTCGTGAAGATGAGACACCAATAGGCGCACAAATTCTTGGAGTTTGTGATGCGGCGTGTAGTATGTTAGAAGGTAGAGTCTACGCCGCTAAAAAGAATGTTAAGGAAGTCATTGATGAACTTGAAAGATTTAAAGGGACTCAATTTTCTCCTGTTCCTACAGACATTTTAATTAAGATGCTTCATAATCCTAAAATTGTCAAGAAGATTTTAGCATTTTATCAGGAACCCTAAAATTATTAAAAATAAATGGCTAAAAAAATAGTAACCACTAGTTTATAAGTGGTTACTTTTCTTTAATATGTTGGATACTTATTTAATTTTGTTTGATGAGCAAAAGAACCTGATCATAAATCAATTCATACAACTCATTTTCTTCTATTTCCATAGCATCATTAACGTATTGAAATAGTAAACCAGAAATAACTGCTTGAATGACATTTCCGAGATGTTGTTTAGGTGTTTTCTGGGTAATAATTCCTTCAATAACCCCTACTCGAATAATACTTTCAAATCTACTTTGCATCTTTCCTCTGATTTCAATTGCACAACCTTCGATTTTCTTGCCTTGTTCAATAAATGATCCTTGATCAAAGTTCATGATCGCATTCATGAGAATTTTAGCATCTTTCATTATAAATAATATTTTTTTAATTTGTTCGATAAATGCTGACTTAAAGTCCATCTCTTGAATATCAGACATTAAGATATTTTCATAATGCTTAAGTAAGTAAAAGTAAGTTTCCGAAACCATATCTTCCTTACTACTAAAGTGTTCATAGACTGTGCTTTTTCCTATTTCTGCTTCTGCAGCAATCATTGAAATTGTAATTTGCTTAGGATTATCCCCATCTTTTATATGGGAAACAACTGCATTTAGTATTTTATTCTTTGTTGATATCATTTTGTTTCGCCTCTTCTCTTACCTTGCGGAAGTTCAAAGCTGCATAAATCGTTGGAACAATAACTAATGTAAGCATGGTTGCATAGATTAATCCACCGATTGCGGTGATTGCCATAGGTTGTAGTAATTCAGCACCTTGGCCAACCCCAATTGCCATCGTGAATAAGGCAAGGATTGTTGTTAAAGCAGTCATAAAGATTGGTCTCAATCTGGTTTGCCCAGCTTCTACAATGGCTTCGATAATTGGTTTACCTCTTTCTCGAAGCTTATTGATATAGTCAATTAGAACAATACCATTATTAACAACGACCCCTATGAGGATAATAAGCCCCATAATAGATACTAAGCTTAAATTAGAATTCGTGATGAGTAATGCGAACATACCACCCGTAAACGCTAATGGGATTGTACCCAAAATAATTAATGGATAAATTAAGGATTGGAATTGAATAGCCATAACCATGTAAACAAGCAAGACTGCAACAATAGCTGCAAGTGCTAAGTCAGATACAGCAGATAAGATAGATTCATTTTCACCTTCAAATGTTACGATGTATCCTTGACCATATGCTGCAAACGTATCGCCATCTAAATAATCATTAATTCTATCGATGACACCTTGACTAACAAGTGTGATGTTTTCTCCTTCTTCAACTTGAGCCGTTACATTTAAGTAACGATTTGTTCCATCAGTGTTGATGGTAGAAAATCCTGTTACCTTTTCAATTGCAGTTACGCTAGTTGTATCATCTGCAACATATAAAGGTGCAAGACTCAACGATGTTAATGTTGGATCCAAACTCATTGGATTCATCACTAATTCACCTGCGGTAACAACTAAGTAAGGATTAACAATAAATTGAACAGGTGTTCCTGGAACATAGGTTGGCATCATCATATTTAATACGTATATACCCATATCTGATGTTTCAGTATATGTGTTAATCATCTCTAAAGTAGCAGTATCAAATAATTGGATACCCGCTAAGAAGTTTAAGTAATCTCCAAAGATATCAAAACTAATTCCACCCGCTACCGTTTCAACTGGTAGGTCTAGTGTATAATCAACACCTTCAAGTGTAATGACTAAAGATTGAGTAGCTCCTAAAGCCGTTAAATTTGCATAAAGCAAATTAATGTTATCACTAACAGCTTGATTCGTTAATCCATAGCTCATGGCATTTGTTTTATCAACTGTTATCTTAACATTATCAGAACCTTGATTAACACCATTATCAACTTTGTTAATATATTCTGAATTATTTAAAATTGCAGTTAAATCGTTTGCAATTGATTCAAGTGTTAATAAATCATATCCACTCACTTTTATATTCACACCAGTAGCGCCTGTTAACCCTTGTGTAGAGTTTTGTGCTGATACTGATATCTCATTAACCTGTGCTTCTGTAATGCCTCCAGCTAACGTATAATCGATATCATCAACTAGATCTTTAATAATTGCTTCATTTTCAGTCGTAGAATTTTTTCTAGAGTCTTTAAGATTAACGGTAAATGAAATAGATCCTGAAGCACCACCCATCATCGTTGATCTCATACTTTCAAATCCACCACTATTCATGGTTGCAGAAACCGTATCAACATCATCAAGATCCATCAATAGAGTTGTGACATAATCAGCAAACATTGCTTTATCATCAAATAATGTTTGAGTCGTTGTATCTATCGAAACACTAATGGCTCCTTCATCTGATGTAGGAAGCATAATGAATCCTTTTGATATAACTAAGAAAACTGACCCACCTAATAAAACCAATACAATAATTAATGTAAGAGCTTTATTCTTTAAAGTGAACAGAACTGATGTTTTATACCAAGACTTCATTTTTGTTAGTACTTTACTTTCAGGTTTATTATTATGATCGTTAAGCATTTTAGATGCCATCGCTGGAACAAGTGTTAATGCAATTAATAAACTCGCACCTAATGAATAGGCTATTGTAAGTGCCATGCTGATGAAGACATCAGCAACCATACCTTCAATAAATGCAATTGGAATGAACACAGCAATAGTAGTTAATGTTGAAGCGGTTATCGCTCCTGCAACTTGTCTGGAACCAGAAATTGCAGCTTCTTTTCTTGACTTACCTTCGCCAATCATCCTAAAGATGTTTTCAATAACAACAATCGAGTTATCCACGAGCATCCCAATGCCTAGTGCAAGTCCACCCATCGATATAAGGTTTAAACTTACATTCGTAAAGTACATAAGCATAAATGCTGCAATAACGGAAATTGGGATAGCAAGGCCAACAATAAGTGTTGGCTTAATATCTCGTAAAAAGACAAATAAGATAACGATAGCAAGAATTGCACCTATGATTATGTTTTGTAAAACAGAACCAATAGCAAGATTAATATATTCGCCTTGATCAAGTAAAACAATATAGTTCGCATCTACGCCTTCGCGTTCCATAATAAGATCTAATCGCTCTGAAATATTTTTAGTAACTTCTGTGATACCATAATCTGATTGTTTTTGGAACGCTACTTGGATGCCTTGAATACCATTAATTTTAGAATAGGTATCTGTACTAGCATCAACATATTGAATACCATCAGCTATAATAAGATCACTTAAAGTGATGACAGTTCCGCCATCATTTAAAATAGGCAATGATTCAATATCTGCTAAATTGCTTGGTTTATTACCCAAGTAAAGCATGCGAAGTTCACCTGAATCTAAGGCTACTCCAATCAAACCACCAACATTTTGATCTTCAATGATCTGAAGCACTTCTTCATGTGTAATACCATAACTATCAATGACTGTTGTATCTAGGTTTACTTCTAAGACAACGTCAGCTGCTCCAGAAATAGATACATCGGCAACCCCAGGAATACTTGATAAATCAAGAATGATATCTTTATTAATCCAAGCAGTATTTCTAATTAATGCTTCTTCATCAGTTAAATCGTCTGAATATGTTTTAAACAGTGTTGCTGTCATAACAGGAAGCATATCGGGACTAATCCTTAGAATTCTCGTTGTTCCTACACCTTCAGCAAAGCTAATGTTGTTGAGCAATTCTCTTAACTCAATAACGACAGAGTCCATATTGGCTCCATCAGCAAATGTTATAATCGATATTCCAAAATGTTCATTAGACATCGATGAGACTTCTTTATAATTACCAATCGTAGAAACGGTTGCTTCAATTTGGTTAGCAATCTCAAATTCAACCTCTTCTGGTGAAGCTCCTTCATACGTAGTAATCGTTACGACATATGGTAAATTTATATCTGGAAATAATGTTAACGGTAATTTAGTTACCGAAAATATGCCTAATGTAATGATGATTAGTATTCCCATCAAAACGGTTATAGGTCTTTTTACGCTATACGAACTCATTTGTATTCTCCTTGTGTCAAATCTCATGCCGACCGAACGGTCGGTCGGACATAAATAATTA
>CAZKLF010000004.1:0-90563 GCA_964553665.1 uncultured Mariniplasma sp.
CATATTATGCAAAAAAAGTACAGTTCATTCAGATTAAAAGGAGTAATGAAGATGCAAATATTTGAAAGTATTGTTTTCCTCTTAACTCTGGTGAGTTTAGGATTCTTAATAAAATACAAAGTAATAAAAAAACAATATATGAGTTTGCTTTTAGGTATAACTCTACTGTCATTTATACTGCACATTATTTTTGAGAGTACAAGGTGGCAAATATTCCCATTATATATGACAATGTTTTTATGTGTTGGTATGGCTATTTTTTATATTTTCAGATTCGAGGGATTTAAAAATAAAAAAATCATAAGAAGAATTATCTTAAGCCTTTCGGGCTTTTTGATTATAGTATCAGGCTTTTCTAGCTTTGCTTTTCCTGTAAGTGAAATGCCACTACCTAGTGGTGAGTTTTCAATTGGAACAGAGTCATTTGTTTTAACAGATAGTAGTAGGGAAGAAATGTATGCAGATGTAGGAAATAGAAAAATTAAAATACAATTCTGGTATCCAGCAGAATCTACAGATGGATATGATCTTGTCCCATGGTTAGAAGATGGGCGAGTTGTTGCACAAGCTCTAGCAAAAGATATGAGTTTACCGCCTTTTATACTTAATCATACAGCGCTTATTATGTCAAATTCTTACAAAGAAGCTCCAGTAAGTAATGCCTTTGATGAATACCCAATAGTCGTTATTTCACATGGGTGGAGAGGGTTTAGAAACCTTCACACAGATTTAGCTGAAGAACTAGCTAGTTTAGGCTATGTAGTTGTTGGTATTGATCATACTTATGGTTCAGTAGCTACTGTTTTTAGTGATGAAGAAATAGCATATCTCAATCCTGAAGCTCTACCAGATAGAGAAACGCATTCTGACTTCTTAGAATATGCCAATCAGCTGGTAAATACTTACGCAGGGGATATTGTATTAACGCTAGATGAACTGAAAAAGATGAATACGGGCGATGTTTCATCGAGATTTGAAGGAAAATTAGATTTAACAAACATAGGGTTACTTGGTCATTCCACTGGTGGTGGAGCGGATGTTGCTGTTGCCATTAATGATATAAGAATCAAAGCACTTATTGGAATGGATGCGTGGGTAGAACCAATATATGAGACAGAAATTCAAAAAGGATTAGATATGCCTGCATTATTTTTAAGAAGTGGTTCTTGGGAAACAGGATATAACAATATTAATTTGCTTAATTTGATTGATAAAAGTAGTGGTTCATCTGTGCTTTACCAGATAGAGGGAACAACACATTCTGATTTTTCAATGGCTTATATGTATTCGCCATTAACGAAGTATCTTGGTATAACGGGTAAACTTTCAGGGGACGAACTTGTTTCAATCTTTAAAGATATGTTTGTAACTTTCTTTGATAAAAATCTAAAAGATGATAGTAGTGCTGATATCAATAATATGGATGAAATATGGGAAGATGTTAGAAAAATAGAATAATTATATAAAATATAATACATGATATAATATCACCAAGTAAAATAATACAAAAATATAAAGAAAGAGGAGGTTTATTCTATAAGCAAGATTATTTTGCTATAGAGTAGACAGAGAGAATATGAAATCACACAGTTTGAAAATTTTATTAGTTATGATTTTTCTAGTAGTATTATTAACTGGTTGTAGTTCCGTCAATTCTGCAACTAGCGATTTAGAAGATGCAGGGTACATATTGGAGAAAAAAGACGAAGAGAATATGAATAATGTAAGTATTGTTATCAATACAGTAAAAAACGAGTACACAATTTTAGATGATTCCGGACAATTTGCTGGATTTATGTTGGAATTTTCATCAAACACAGCTGCTCAAACACATTTTGATGAATACGATTATGATGCAAGAATGGATGATGAACAAGTCTCTCAAGTGTTTGTTGTTTATAAAAATTTAATACTAGCAGTAATTGATTACGACGTTATAGAGATCATTACAGGTGAAGCATATAGTTAAAGATATTGTGGTATATTATCACGTTGTCTTATGTGGAGAAAACAGATTCTTATATAAAATGTTCACTAGAATACAAAATGATTGGTAAGTTATCTTCAAAAAAATAAGTAATTTGCTCATTGATAAAAGGAAATACGAATATATATACCCATATATGAAGGGGATATTTTGATGGCGAGAAAATTGCAATCAAATAATTATAGACAATCATCAAAAGTTAATACAAAATAAAGACGACTTCAATAAAGTTGTCTTTTTTTATTTAAGTGGTTGTTGTTGACAAATGAAACATGTTTTTGTATACTATGATAGTGAGTACTAACAAACAAGGAGGAAACATGAAAAAATTATTAAACAAAATCATATATAAATGGCCATTTAAGGTCCTATTCATCATAGTGGTTATCATTGCTGTTACAGCTACCGGAATCGCTAATATTGAGTTAAGTACTGGTAATGAAACATTAATTGAACCAACGAGTAACACGTATCTTGATAATAGTAAGTATCAATCAATATTTGGTACTGATCCGATAATTATAGTTTTAGAAGGGGAGAGTCAAGATGAGTTGTTATCATACGAATCATTATCGTTAATGAACACTCTTAATTCAAACTTAAAAGACATAGAGGGAATTTTTTATGTTAATAGTCCTATTACTGTTATCAATTATGCGGGACAGGTGAGTGTAGAGATGTATCAGACAGCACTTGATGAAATTGCCGCTGGATTGGGTTTGATATCTACAAATATTGCTCAGATGAGTGAATCCCAACCTGATATTGACCCTGTTGTATTAACCAATGCTTTGAACAATATCATTACTGCCCAAAATAATGTAACAACGGGCTTGGAAAATGAAATAAACTTAATGACTTTGATGCAAACAAATGTAGATAATGAAATTGTTGTATTGAATGGACAAAGAGATTTATTAGATCCCATCATCCAAGAAACCGAATATTTAAGTTTAACCCAAACAATTACAGTCTTAAATAATGTTAGTAACTTATATACTCAAACGGTATCTTTGAATGATTCATTTAGTGATGCTACAAGCCAATCATCATTAGGAGTACAAAATATACTAACTCAATTAACCACTATGTTTACTTCAATTGCCAATTTAGAAACAAATTTAACAGCTTTACAAGTTAATCTTTCAACAATGAGTAGTAACGTGGCTATGTTGGCTGCAAATTTTAATGGGTTTACATCAACTTTCCCTGCAGAAGAGAGTACATTGACAAATATGGTTTATCCTGATGGGATTCACCTAAATCCAATGTTAGCATCATATTTTGTAGATGGCGAACATTTATTTATTAGCATCATATTAGAAGAAGGAACAAGCGAACCTGAAATTAAAGTTATACTTGATGAGATTGCTTTATCATTTGAAGGAACTACTTATGAAGATAGTTTAGTTTCTGGAAAACCAGTTCTAAATTATGATATCAAGTCATCGATGATGGATAGCATGAAAACAATGATGATCATGTCTGGAATTATTATGGTAATTGTGTTACTAGTTCTATTTCCAGTACCATTTAGATTATTACCTTTATTTGTGGTATTAATCGCAGTTGTTACAACGATTGGAGTTATGGGACTAGTTGGAATACCACTAACTATGGTTTCTATGGCAGTATTCCCTGTTCTTATAGGGCTAGGAATAGATTACAGTATTCAATTTCATAATCGATACATGGAAGAAGCATTAGGAGGCGTGAGCAATGAATAAACCACTAAGAACGACAATATACAAATTAGCACCCGCTGTGTTAATCTCTTTAATTGCAACCGGCTTAGGACTATTAAGTTTATTTAAATCTAAAGTTCCAATGATTCAAGATTTTGGACTGATGTTAACAATAGGTATTGCTATTGCGTTTCTCTTAGCGTTATTTGTTTTATTACCTATATTATCCATTCGGACCAAACTTAATGAAAAAGACAAAAAGATCACAAATAATAAACAGTCCAAGTATGTTTTAGTTATGAAAAATATCACTAAAGGTGTTTTGAAACTTAAATATGTTATCTTGGTTGTTGCTGTATTGCTTGCAGGAACTGGATTTTACTTTGATCAAAAAGTAGGCGTGGAAACTGATATGGAAACATTTATGCCTCAAGATAGTGAAGCGTTAGCTGATATCAATGAATTGAGAGTCTTGATAGGCTCCACCGATAGAATTGTATTAATGTACGAAGCTTCTAATATTGATGACTATACTGTCTTAATTGAAGTAAAAGCAGTGACTGATATGATTCTAACTGATTATTCAAGCAATGTTATCATGGTGGGATCTGTATCAAGTATGTTAGATATGGCATCATCCAATAACTGGAATGCTGCGAATTATCAGGTATACTTAGATAAATTACCCAGTGAGCAACTTGCTTTAGTTCAATCAACTGAAGAAAATATAGCAATCATCAATATTTCTTTAACAGATATGGATGATGAAACTTTTGAACTGTTTATGACTAATTTAGATGCATCTTTAACAGAGTTAGATCTAAGTTTTGATATAACAATTACTGGACAAAGTGTAGTTGAACAAGAAATGCTCAACTCTATGACTTCAGATAGATTGATGATTACGCTTATTAGTATTGCACTTGTATTTATTGTTTTACTCATTATTTATAGAAATCCATTAAAAACCATCATTGCAATTCTACCAATCATTTTCATCGTTGGATGGAGTGGAGGAATTATGTATTTGTTAGGGTTTGATTACACGCCATTAACTTCTACTATAGGTGCCTTGATTGTCGGTATTGGGACAGAATTTACAATATTGATATCAATGCGTTATTACGAATTAAAAAAACAGTCTAAAGATAATGATGATGAAATAATTGCTAATGCTGTAGGATTGATGAGTAAACCCATTATTGTATCAGCCATTACAACGATTGGAGGATTTAGCGCTTTGGTATTCTCTGACTTTCAAATTTTATCTAATTTTGGTACAATGACATTGATAAATATATCCTTAGCATTGTTGAGTTCTATTTTTGTTTTACCAGCATTGCTAGGTGTTTTTAGAAAGAAAACTAAAGGTTTAGCAATTTCTTAAAAAGGGGTATGCAAATGGAAACATCTCAAAAAATTATCGAAGCGAGTATTATTGTTTTTACCGAACATGGATATTTAGGTGCAACCACAAAAAAAATTGCGTCTACAGCTGGTGTTTCAGAAATGACGGTATTTCGTAAATTTCAAACTAAACAGAATCTATTTAATGTCATGATAAAATCAACGCTTGGTCAGGAACTTTCAAGTACTCTAGAGCCTAATTATGATTTATCTTTAAAACACTTAGTTGAAAAACTCCTTCATAGTAGATTAATGATTATATCGTCAAAAATTGGTTTGATTAGAATGATTATTCAAGAGTCAATTCAAGGATATGTTCCTGATGAGCTAGATTTTATAGCGCAGATATCTAAAGAACTAAAGGAAACTCTTGAAACATATCAAAAGATACATCAAAAAAGTTCAGGGTTACTATTAGATGCTATAATTTCTGGTATCTTATTGCAGTATGCTATTATGACCCCTGATATTCAGTATCACTTAATGTCTGATATAGAGCAAAAAAAATACATAGAAAATCTGATATCTCATATTAATCTATAACATGAAATATATAAAGTGGAAAACTCAAAATTAATTGAATCAAAATAGTAGAAGAAAGAAGAATAACAAATGAAATTAATAGAAAAAGTGTTTCAAAATACTCAAACAGACGAAAAAAAGATTGAAAAGGTGATTGTTGATAATCATATTCATTATCTTCATCTTGTTTTTCCAAAGGATGATGGACTTCCAATTCACCAGTCCAATGCAAATTTGTATATGACGGTTATTAGAGGAATACTTTCCATTGGACTAGACAATCATGAAGTTCATCAATATCATAAAGGAGCCGTATTAAACGTTCCATTTAATACAACAATGGATGTTAAAAATACAAATGATGAAATTCTTGAATTGATTATTGTTAAAACACCAAAACCTGAATAACTACATCAATTTAGTGAAATAGAAAAGATGAACAAATTATTCTAAAAAAATTTTTTAGAACTTAAGTTTATCTTTTTTGTTTGATAAAAAAAAGACATATTAGAGTGAACTCTCTTTAGTAGAGACGTAAAAAAAAGGTTTAGCCGCTTTATTATGGAAAACATAACAATCATCTCTTTGAATTCTATGATTTTAGTCTCTAATTAAGTTAAAATACAAAAATACTGTTTTTATGAAGCAAAATAAGATAAACTAGGTTATGACAAATCATTTAACAATATATAAAGGGCAAGAGGGCTAAGATGAGCAAACTTAAGGATTATACATGCAGAAATAAAAATATTGAGATTAGAGCTAGAAAACTAGAAGATTATGATATGTATGTTAAATCATACCTTGAACAACAACCGAGTCAAAGAAAATATGATCAAGGATATAAGAGTATGAATTTTGCTACTAAAGAATGGTATAGTGCGAAATTAGATGAGTGGGATGCACTTGCAGATAGCGATGTTGCTTATTTATTTGGTATATTTAGAATTAGTGATGGAGCTATGGTTGGTTACTGCGATCTTGCAACTCAGTATAGAGAAGATTATCAGATAGGCATGGTTGGATACGCAATATTTAATCAATATTGGAATGGTGGATACGCAAAAGAAGCCGTGGAAGCTATGATTCATATAGGATTTAACAAATTAGATTATCATAGACTTGAAGCTCACATTAATTTAGATAACGAGATATCAAAAAAAGTAGTAGTATCATCAGGATTTAAATTTGAAGGTATTCGAGAAAAATATATTAGAGAAAACGACCTTTGGACTGACCATGAAGTTTATACGCTGATTAAATTAAAGGATAATGCAATATGAGAGTTATTGAAAATTTTGATTCCCATAATTATGAGATGTGACCGGAAGATTCTTCCGGATTGCAGTTAGGTCAGTAATTTTTAAAGACCGCAAACTTGCTTTGATTAAAAGCGAGAAATTTGGGGAATATAAGTTTCCTGGTGGTGGAAAAGAAAATGGCGAATCTGATGTTGAAACACTAATAAGAGAAACGATGGAAGAAACCGGGTTAACAGTTGTTGCTAAATCCATCAAACCTTATGGTGTAGCCAAAGAAAAAAGAAGATCTGTTATTGATCCTAATGATTTATTTATGATGGAATCTTATTATTATTTATGTGATGTTCTTAATCTAGTTAACAAAACAAAATTAGATGATTATGAACATGAATATGGATATCAACTATTTTTTGTTGATATCGATGAAGCAATTAAAGCAAATGAAGAGGCTGCTAAACTCCATCAAGATGCTGTCCCTTGGATTAATAGAGAATTAGCAGTATTTAAAGACATAAAAAAATATTACAATTTATAATTGGAGAATATATGAACGTATTTGAATCCTATGTAAGCTTCGTTAAGAAGCATGAATTACAGACATTTAAATCTAAAAATCTAGAATTGAACTATCGTCTTTTTGGAAAAGGAAAACAAACGATTTTAATCTTAATGGGAAGCAGTATGTTTCCCACAGAAGCTTACTTTAAAATCATTGAACCTCTTTCGGAAAACTATAGAGTTTTAACGATAGATTACCCACATGAAGTAAAAAGCATGATGGAGTTAATAGCCTTAATTGAGGAATTAATCAATGCACTTGAAATTCCAAGTTTAGCAATTTTTGGTGCGAGTCATGGCGGAAGCCTTGCACAAGGTTTTGCATGTAAGCATCCCTCTTTAGTTGACCATCTCATTCTATATAATACACTTACAAAAACGAAAGAAATGAATACAGCATCTAAGCAAATTATCATTGATGTTTTAAAGGTTGTTGAAGAACTAGAAGAACTCAGAAAAACGATGCCATTAGATTCAGTTAAAGGTGTATTTCTTGAACAAGTAGAACAAATGATTACGGATGATTCTGAGATAGATTTATTTGAGCATATGATTGTTAACTATACTGAAGCAGACGAAGAACTTCAAATGAAATTAATTAAAAGCTTTTTAACTACATTTGAGTTTTCAAAAAATGATTTTGAGTTTCTCAAACAAAATGTCTTAATCTTATATGGGCATGATAATGATCCTTTTGGAGGATCTGAACTGATAGAAAATCTTGTTGAATTATTTGATAGACCACGTCTAGAATTCATCGAAAGCAACCGGTTCAGCCTTATTATTAACGCTGATGAACTTGTTGATAAAATCAAATCATTTCTAAATAAAAAACCGCTTAATTAAGCGGTTTTCTTTATTATGTAGTCCTTATAAATAACGGTTTGTTCTGGTGTTAATATAACTTTAACAGAAGTTCCATCTTCATCATATTTCGTTTCTAATATTGTATTATTTTCTTTTAACTTTGAGTAGATTTGACCTTGATCAAAGGGAATTTTTAAAATTTGGATTCTATTTGATTTATAGAGATGTCCATAAATGGCGTCAACAAGCACATCTATATTTTCCTTTGTACGATTCGAAACATATATATAATCTTCGTTGATAGGAGGAACAGTAAGTGCAATTTCCTTTTTTGTTAATACTAGAAGTCTTTCAATTTGATCTGCACCAATAATTTTCAGGACTTCTTTAGTTGTATCTATTTGGTAATGATTATAGAATGCACCATCTACAACATGTAATAATAAATTTGCGCCAATAACATCGCTTAAGGTTGTTTCAAACGAGCGAAGAAGTTCTTTAGGAAGCTTATTAATAAACCCAACCGTGTCGATTAAAATAAAAGGCGGGTAATTATCTTTTTGCAACCTTTTAGCCTTTGTATCCAATGTTACAAATAACATATCTTTTTCAAATACAGGGTTAGAAGTATTATGCAAATAATTGCTTAAACTATTCATTAAAGAGGATTTACCAGCATTGGTATATCCAACTAAAGCAACTACTGGAATTTGACTTTTTATTCTTTGTTTTCTGGATACTTGTTTTTCAGCTTTAATTTTAGTTAATTCGTGTCTGATTATTGATATTTCATGTAATATTTTTCTTCTATCAAGCTCTAACTTTGTTTCACCTGGACCTTTTGCGTTATAGCTACCACCGCCTTGTCTAGATAATGAGGTACCCATACCAATTAATCTAGGTAACATATACATCTTTTGAGCAAGAGAGACTTCTAAAACGGCTTCTTTACTTTGTGCTCTTTCAGCAAAAATGGAAAGAATAAGAAAGCTTCTATCAATGACTTGAACTTCGAGTTCATTCGCTAAATTTTTGAGTTGTCCAGGAGATAGTGTGTCATCAAAAATAACAATATCAACATCTAAGACTTGAATCAATGTTTTAATTTCGGCAACTTTTCCGCTACCAATATAATATTTAGAAGAAATAGTCTTCGCATTTTGGACGACTTTATCCTTTGTTTTTATATCTAATGCTAGAGCCAAATGCTCTAACTCATTAAGGGATTCCTCTGTTTCTTCGGTAGACTCTTTGTAACTTAAGCCTACAAGTATTGCTTGATCCATATATACCTCATATTTCTCTATCATGATGATAGGTAGCATTTAATAGTATATTAATATGCATATCTATACATAGAATATCTTTCTATGACATGTTGTCTTAAAAAATAAAATTAAGACCATTGTGAAAATCACACAAAGATCTTTATTCATTGGTCTAAATTAAGTTTAGGTCAATTGCAATTGATATCGCTCCTGTGCGATTAATAAGATAAAGTTATCTTGTTAAAACAAATCCTATCAATATACATGATTTGACCTCCTTTTATGCTCAGATGTTTCAAAAAGTGAATCATCATTCTATAATTGATTATATCTTTTTATGGTTAATATTACAATAGAGTTTGATGATTGAGGTAACAAAATGTATTCACTTCCCTTAAAAGAATTTCTTTTAATATGTTATAATTCATAGCAATTTTTGTTTAATTGAAATGTGATGTTGTGTTATAATAAGGTTAGTAAAAAAGGAGTGCGATGATATGTTATTTGGTATCCCCATTTGGAAAGTTATAGTTGATGCATATTTTATATGGGTCCTAGCTATTTTTCTTGTAAAATTTATTGTCAGCAATAAAAGAATGCTTAGTATAGCAATCTCCTTTTTGTTTGTCTATTTGATTGCCTATGTCGCAAATCAGTTAGATTTACTTGTTAGTAGTCCAATATTATCTTATCTTGCACAATGGATGCCAGTATTAATGATTGTTATTATGGCACCAGATATCAGAAGATCACTTGAAATCGTGTGGAAAGTTGATGCGAGAAATGACATCTTAGTGATGGGTAGTGAAAGAACAAAATTATGTATCGTTGATGCTGCTATTTCATTAGCAAGCCAACATATTGGTGCATTGATGACAATTGAAAAACATAACACACTTGATCAGTATTCTGATAGAGCAATCATGATGAATAGTGAAGTATCAAAAGAAGTATTGATTAATATCTTTACGCCAAATACACCACTTCATGATGGCGCAGTCATCATTAGGGGCGACAGTATTTTATGTGCTGGAGCATATTTCGTTTTATCTGACAATGAAAACTTCGATAAGACAATGGGCTCTAGACATCGTGCTGGATTAGGTATTAGTGAAATCACAGATAGTATGACCATTATTGTATCTGAAGAAACAGGTCATATATCAATTGCAATCGAAGGTATTATGCTTAAAATCAATGATAGAGACAAGTTGATGGAATACGTCAACATGTTCATGAAGTGAGGCGAAAATAATGATAAAAAAATTATTTATAACAATAATAGAACCTCTCAAGTCTTTTGCCAATCGTAATTTTGCTGAAAAACTTTCAGTTTTTTACCATAAGAATAAATGGATATCATATGTCATAGCTTTATTAATTACGCTTATTCTTTTATTCTTGAATTATGTATTACCAAACTTATAGCGGAGTGATGAAATGCTTCAACATCCTATTTACCCACTGATTATTACCCTTTTCACATTGTTTTTAGTTATTATCCAAAGCATTCAAAGTGAAAGGGTTCTAAAAAATAGATTGATTATAACTTTCTTTAACATCACGGCTGCTGTGATGGTTTTTGTTTTGTATTATAAGATGATTATCGGAAATGAGCTATATGAAAATATTTATATAGGGTTTAATTTTTTTGTTTACGGTGTATTTATGCTTATCTTATATTCAACATTCAAGACAGCAATCTTAAAAGCAAATCATTATCAGCTCTTTGTTAAATCAATTAAGAACAGTAGATGGAATGCTTATTATGTTGTCGATGCTAAAGAACGCATCAAAGATATGTCAGCAAGTCTTTTACATGAACTCAATCTTGATAAAGAAGAAATCATAGGAAAGAAATTATTTAACATTCTTAACAAATCAATTAGATTTACTAGACTTAACGGTCAAGATGTAACCAATAGATCATTAGAAAATTATTATAATGGATATAAAGATAGAGCAATTCAAGGTGATAGTGAAGTTGAAGAAATATCATTCATGAACTTTGATGGTAATCCAGTTATATTACACATGGTGATGCAGCCCGTCTTTGCATTAGGCCGTTATAAAGGTAGAATTTGTGTTGGCGAAAAGAAGACTGATTTTGATTTACTTGCTGTAGAAAAAGAACTTCATGAAAGAAGCGGAGAATTAGAAAGCATCAGATATAAGTTTATAGCAACACTTGAAATAAGTGAGGAAGGATTGTTCTATATTGATTTAGATGAAAGAACAATTTGGGCAAGTGATGCACTTGTTAACATGCTTAGACTTCCAGGGAACACACTTGATTTATCAGACTTTAGAAGACTGATAGAAGCTGAGGATTTAAAGAAGTATTTGGCATTATTAGGCGATTTATCAATAAATAAAAAACAATATTCAACATCATATAGAGTCAAAGTCAATGGTAGATACTTATGGTTTAGAGAAAAAGGTAAACGCTTATTTGAAGATCATAATAGCGCAGTCATCATGGGAACACTAAACCCTATGAAGACAAAACATTACTTAGCAAGTAACATCGATGAACTTGATTTACTTAAAGATCAAAATGATATGCTCGTATCAATGAACCAACTCTTTAAAGATAACAGATATTTCCAGCTTGTAGTGATACGATTAAAAAACATGCCCAAGATTAATGAAACCCATGGTAGAGAAGTTGGGAACATGCTGATGGCAGAATACATTAAAAAATTAAGAACAACTTTCGTAACTGAAAGTGGGAATATCTTTAGAGTATCGGGTATTGAGTTTGCGATTACAATTACTGACCCAAGAAAGATGGATGTTTTAGCAAATGGCATTAAATCAAATCCTACATTCTTAAATCTTGCGATGCAGTATGGTTCGCTTTCAGCTGAACTAGAAGTTTTTGCAGGTATTGCAGTTGGAGGTTCTGATGCTAATGATGAACACAAACTTTATACTTCTGCAACACAAGCATTAAAGATGGCTGAGAATCCTCAGTTCTCTTCACATGGTTGTTATTATAAGGATATTGTGTCATGAAAGATGACATAAGACGTCAAATGATGAAGATTCGAATGGAATCTGTATCAACGGCATTTAATAAACAAAATAGTCAAATCATTGATATGATACAAAAGGATCATAAATTTATCGATGCTAAATGTATTGGTTTATTTTATCCGCTTAAAAATGAAGTTAATTTATTACCTTTGACAAATGGAAAACAAGAATATGCATTTCCAAAGGTTGAATCTGATGGTATTCATTTCTATTTATTGGATTCAAAGACTTCCTTTAAGAAAAGTAAATTTGGTGTTTTAGAACCTCAAGAAGGACTCAATGTAGACAAGAAAATTGATTATTTATTAGCGCCTGCATTAGCAATATCTAAAAATGGATATCGCATCGGTTTTGGCAAAGGTTATTATGATCAGTTCTTATCGGCAAACAGACCTAAGCATGTTTATGGTGTCATCTATGATTTTCAAGAAATAAAAAACTTCAAACAAGATCTTCATGATCAGAAACTTGATGGATATTTTAAGGGGTCAAAATGAATACTGCTTTAATCGTTGCTGCCGGTACAGGTAGCAGAGCACAACTCAATCAATCAAAAGTTATGTATCAAGTGAATAAAAAGCCTCTTTTTCTCTATAGTGTAGAGACTTTTTTATCTTTAGGATTTGAAATTGTATTGGTAGTTGCTAAAAAGGATATCAATGAAGTTAGAAAATATGTCAGTGAGAATATAAAGTTAGTGATTGGTGGAAAAACCAGAGCAGAAAGCGTCAAGTTAGGATTAAGAGAAGTCACGACTTCTTATGTTTATATCCATGATGCAGCAAGACCACTCATTACTAAAGCACCTATTTTAGAGATAGAAAAAGTACTTCATTATCACGATGCGGTACTCCTTGCAGAAAAAATGACAAATGCTTTGAAAGCAATCGAAGATAATCAGTTAAAAAGCTTAGACAGAAGTCAATATATACTCGCACAAACACCACAAGCATTTTTAACTGAAAAAATAAGATTTGCTTATCAAAGATGCAAACAATCATTTGATGATGATATTGCACTTTATCAAGCATTTTATCCAGAAGAAAAAATTCAAGTTATTTTTAATGAGGAGCCTAACTTAAAAGTTACATACCCTCAAGATTTTTTATATGTGAAACAACATTTAGAAAAGGAGTCACAAATGCGTATTGGACATAGTTTTGATATCCACCAACTTGTTTCTGATAGACCACTCATTTTGGGTGGGATAAATATCCCACATGAAAAAGGTCTTTTAGGGCATAGTGATGCTGATGTTTTATTACATGCAATAGCAGAATCTATGATTGGGGCATTAAGTCTAGGAGACTTAGGAACCATCTATCCAGATACAGATTTAGCCAATAAAGATCTAAGCTCAATCACCATTTTGAAAACAGTTTACAATTTGATTAGACAAAAGGGCTATGAAATTGGTAATATAGACTCGATAGTTTATGCTGAACTACCTAAATTGAATCCATTTATCAAAGAAATAAGAGAAAACATTAGTAAAATTTTGGGAATAGAGATAGATCAAGTAAGCGTTAAAGCTACAACATATGAAAAATTAGATTCTATAGGAAACAAGCAAGCAATAGCTGCTGAATCCGTAGTACTCTTAAAGAAGGTGCATGTATGATTATTGATACAGAATTTGGACAATTTGAAATGATTAAGGATTATAGAGAAGCATTTGACCTCGTTAAATTTCAAGAACGTTATGTAGATGTTGCATTTGATAGATACACATATCTTGTTGGTGACATGTCATCGAGTATGCTTAGAATCAAGGGATTCAACTCTGATCCAAAGAGTCCTAATGGATACAAAAGAATTCCGGATTATCTTAATGAATCGTGTCAATTAAACTGTGCACACTACATTTTAAAACGGATAAAGCCAGAACAAAACAAGTTAATTGATATATAAGATAGACTAGTATATACTAAATGTGTCTAAGGAAGGTGATTTATGTGGATGAAACAAAACAACAGGTATTAGACCTAATTCAGAAGGTCAGACCTTATTTACAAAGAGATGGTGGAGACATTGAAGTCATCAATGTTGAAGATGGTATCGTTTATGTCAAAATGCTGGGTGCTTGCGACGGATGTATGGCATTAGATGTAACCTTGAAGCAAGGTATTGAAACCATGCTACTTGAGAATGTTCCCGGTGTTATTGCAGTAGTTGCAGTAGATTAATAAATAAAGACCGCAATATGCGTGTCTTTTTTGCATTTTATATAAAAAAATATGCGAGGTTAAAATTATGAAAAGAAAAGTAGGATTAGTTGTAGATTCAACATTTGATTTAAGTAATGAATACGTTGAAAAATACCAAATAACAGTTGTTCCACTCAAAGTAAATATTGAAGGTAAAGAATATGTAGATGGTCAGTTTGATCCCGAACTCGTTGTTATTGCGATGCAAAACAACAAGGACATTAAGACCAGCCAGCCATCACCAGAACTTTTCCTTAAAGCTTTTGAGAAACAATTAACCTTATTTGAGGATGTTTTATGCTTAACTTTATCTAAAACATTAAGCGGAACAGTCAATAGTGCCAATCTAGGATTGACGTTGATTGAAAACGATCATGTTCATGTTGTGGATACACAACAAACGATTAATGGTAGTGGGTACATTGCTCAAAGAATGATTGATTTTTTTGAGGAAGGTCATACGATTGAAGAAGGGATGCCCTATCTAGAAGAACTTATTAAAAAGGGATCACTTATCTTTACAGTTAATGATTTAAATACACTTGTTAAGGGTGGTAGATTAAATAAAGTACAAGCAGTCGTCGGTAACTTCTTGAAGATTAAACCTATCTTAAGGTTTAGACAAGGTGTCTTGGATCTAGAACACAAGGTCAGAAACTATAATAATGTTTACCTGTATTTAGTCAATGAAGTGAAAAAATTAATGAAGTTTGGCAAAGTTGTGGTTTTAATATCTTATGTAGATAGAAGCACCGAAGCAAAAGTCTTAGAACAAGAGATTTTCCAACTTGGGGATCAAGTAAAAGTCTCCATAACCGGTATGGCTAGTCCAGTTATTTCTGTCCATATTGGTTTAGGTGGATTAAGCATCTATATTGCTAATGAATAAACGCGTGCACACGCGTTTTTTTATTTGTGCATATTAAAATATGATATAATACTTAAGAGGTTTTTGATATGAAAATTAACGATCAAATCACATGTATAATTACTGGAATTCAATCATATGGCTTCTTTGTTAGCTATGAAGAATACGTTGGACTTATCCATATATCTGAAGTATCGGATCAATATATCCGCTCAATTGAGGATATTCTTTGTCTTGGTGATTCAGTTGAAGCGGTTATATTGGAAATTGATGAAGAACAAAAAAGACTTAAATTAAGTTATAAACAAGCAAATCCCATCCATCCTAGAATACAAAAGATGGTTAAAATAAAAATTGGATTTCATACGTTGTCCAAAGCTATGCCGCACTGGATAGAAAAAACTAAGAAATAGAGGAATAAAAAATGGCTTATATTGAATTAAATACAAATGATGCACGTTCATTTTTAGATGTGCAACCAGAATCACTTCAAAAGAAAGTTAACAGTCTTCATAAGATGATTCATGAAAAAACAGGTTTAGGAAATGACTATTTAGGTTGGTTAGACTTACCTAAGTCCTATGATAAAGAAGAATATGCGAGATTATTGCTTGCAGCTAAAAGAATTAGAAAACAAAGTAGAGTTTTAGTCGTTATCGGTATTGGCGGATCTTATTTAGGTGCTAAAGCTGGCTTGGAATTTCTAAAAGTTCCTTTTAAGAAAGAAAGATTAGAAGTTGTCTTTGCTGGACACCAAATGTCAGGTATTTATTTAAATAGACTTTTAGATTATTTAAAGAATAAAAATTTTAGTGTCAATGTTATTTCTAAATCAGGAACAACCACAGAACCTGCAATTGCTTTTAGAGTGTTGAAAAAAGCTTTAGAAGAAAAATATGGCAAAGATGGTGCTAAAGAAAGAATTTATGCAACTACGGATAAAAAAAGAGGCGCACTCTATAGTTTAGCTAAAAATAATGGTTATGAAATGTTCATCATTCCTGATGATGTTGGAGGACGCTATAGCGTACTCACACCTGTTGGGCTTCTTCCTATGCAAGCAGCAGGAATTAACACTAAAAAGATGCTTAAGGGTGCACTTGATGCGTACAGACGCTTTTCTAAACCTAATATGGAAAATAATGAAGCATATTTATATGCTACAATGCGTTATTTACTTTATACATCAGGAAAGAAAGTCGAAATGCTTGTCGGTTATGAACCTAATTTGTTATATTTAAATGAGTGGTGGAAACAGCTATTTGGAGAATCAGAAGGTAAAGACCATAAAGGTTTATTTATTGCAAGTGCTGGTTTCTCTACGGATCTTCATTCTTTGGGTCAATATATTCAAGAAGGTGAACGCCATTTATTTGAGACAGTCATTAAGGTATCAGAAACAGAACTTGATATTTTAATTCCAGAAGAAGAAAAGGATTTAGATGAGCTTAATTACTTGAAGGGTGAAACATTATCTTATGTCAATTCACAAGCTCTAAAGGGTACAATGATGGCTCATAAGGATGGATTGGTACCAAACATGCTTTTAACTATTCCTAAGTTTGATAGTTATACATTTGGATATCTTGTTTATTTCTTTGAAAAAGCATGCGCTATGTCAGCGTACTTAATTGAGGTTAATCCATTTAATCAACCAGGTGTTGAAGCATATAAGAAAAATATGTTCGCGCTTCTTGGTAAAAAAGGTTATGAAAATATATTAAAGTAGGGATCACATGAAGATTAGAAAGTCATATTCAGAACAAGAAACAGAATCAATTGGGTTTGAACTAGGATTACTCCTTAAAGACGAAAAAAGAGTCGTTATTCTCCTTGATGGAGAATTAGGTGCTGGAAAAACCACATTTACAAAGGGACTCGCTAGAGGTCTTGATATTTCACGGGTTGTTAACAGCCCTACATTTACCATTATGAAAAAATATCAATCGGATGATCGCTTCCGTTATTTATACCATTTAGATTTATATCGCCTTCAAGAGGCAGGAGCAGATTTTGATTTGGAAGAATATATTGATGGAAATGGCATGATTGTAATTGAATGGCCATTTCAAGTGGAAGAATTTATTCCAACGGATTATTTACTCGTTCAAATAAAAAAATATTCAAATACTGAAAGAGAGTTGACTATGGAATGCCATGGTTATCCTTGTAAAAGAGCGGTGCAACTTATATGAAAAGATTATTTTTTGATGTCTCATCGAGCATCATGTATGTCGGATATTCCAAAGGTGATATTTTACTTGATTTTTCAATTAGAATCGCAACGAGAGATCATGCAAAATATTTAGTTGACCGACTTGATCAAGTGCTTAAGAGAAATAAATTGAAGTTAGAAGATTTAGACGAAATTATCATTGGTATCGGGCCTGGCTCATACACGGGATTAAGAATTGCTGTTATGGTTGGAAAGATGCTTGCATATACAAAAAATGTGAAGTTAAAAACAATTAGCAGTCTTTTTTTCATGACAAGTGGTTATGAAGGAAGAGTTGCAGCTTTAATGGATGCAAGAAGAGGCTATGTTTTCTCTGCTATTTATGAAGATGGGAAAGTTATTTTAAAAGATGGTTATAGAAAGTTTTCGGAATTAGTTGAAGACCCGTTATACCAAAAAGCAAGAACCATTTTTATTGATGACGTCAATTATGAAGTCAATCCTATAATGATTGCAAAATATGCAGTTCCAGTTGAAAATATTCATGACCTTGTTCCTAATTATTTAAGAAGAACAGAAGCGGAAAATAAATATGATCAGAAAAGCAAAAATTAATGATATCGACTATTTAGTCAAAATTGAGAAGAAAGTATTCACTGAATCTTTAGGTGAATCATTTTTATACGATGAATTGTCACTCAATCCATTTGCGTACTATTTTGTTTACGAGTTAAACAAGGTTGTGATTGGATATATAGGGTTTAGAGCGATAGATCATAACGCAGAAGTAATGAATTTTTGTATGGATCCTGAATATCAAGGACAAGGATTTGGTACTGAATTATTCAACTATTCAGTTGAATATTTAAGATCAATTGATGTAAAAAGCCTATTACTTGAGGTGAGAAAAAGTAACAATAAAGCTCAAGCATTTTATGAAAGGTTTGGATTTGTTAAATCTCATATCAGAAAGAATTATTATAAGACTGAAGACGCATATGTCTTAATAAAGGAGGTGTAGTTTTGATTATACTCGCAGTTGAAAGTAGCTGTGATGAAACGAGTGTTGCTATTTTTGAAAATGACAAACACGTTTTATCGCATATTGTTTTATCTCAAATGGATATTCATGCAATCTATGGGGGAGTTGTTCCTGAAATTGCATCGAGAAATCATATTGTACATATGACTAGAGTTTTCGAACAGGCAATAAAAGAATCAAAGATTGATATCAAAGATATCGATTTGGTTGCAGTAACAAAAGGACCCGGATTAATAGGATCTCTTCTTGTTGGTATTAATGCTGCAACTGCATTTGCATTTGCCCATCAAATACCATTAATTGGCGTTAATCATTTAATTGGACATATCTATGCAGCAAACATCGAAAATGATCTTAAATTTCCTGCACTCGCTTTATTAGTTAGTGGAGGTCATACAGAATTAATCTATATGAAAGATCATATGGAATTTAAATTATTAGGAACCACGATGGATGATGCAGTTGGAGAAGCCTATGATAAAGTAGCAAGAACTTTAGGATTACCTTATCCGGGTGGACCTGTGGTTGATAAACTAGCAGCACTTGGAAATGATACCTATCATTTGCCAAGACCGTACTTAGATAAAACGGCATATAATTTTAGTTTTTCGGGTTTAAAGAGTGCAGTTATCAATTTAGTTCACAATGCAGAGCAAAGAAATGAAGAAATCAATATCAATGATATGTGTGCATCATTTCAAGCAAGCGTTTTAGATGTTTTAATCTTAAAAACAAGAAATGCTGCGAATAAATTAGATGTCAAACAAATCATTGTTGCAGGTGGAGTAGCTGCAAACAAAGGACTTAGGAATAGAATCTTTAAAGAAATTCCAAATAGAGATATTGTGATTCCGAGTATGAAGTATTGTACTGATAATGCTGCAATGATTGCAGCAGCAGCATTTTATCAATATAATAAAGAAGGGGCACTGCCTAATTACTTATTAGGGGGATTTTCTAATTTAGATTTTGAATAGGTTTTTATAGGCAAGGTATGGATATTACTTCATATCTTGCTTTTATTTAAGTATTATCATGCGTAAATATTGTGTTTTCATGCGATTTAGCATATCATATATAATATAAAGGAAGTGATGTAATGAAATTTCTATTTAAAATAATCGTAATACCCATTTTATCAATAATCGCTATACCAGCGATACTATTGGCTTTAACTTATAAGGATGTTGCAATCCCTGTTGATGACTTTTCAGGGTCAGGTACTGTTACCTTAACGAGTATGATATCTGATGAGATGGATACCTTTTTAGAAACTAACGATGTGGATTCAACAGTTGGTTTGCATTTGACTCAACAAGATGCAAATGGATTATTAAAAACAACATTTGTAGGTATAAATCCTAACTACTTGTCTGATACTGCAACTGCTGATGAAAAAAACTATGTAATGAAAGAGGACCTATACGGTTATCAAGGATCATGGATTCGTTTTAAGGATGATATCGTTGAAATTGAATCAGGACTTCATGTATTTGTTGCCGGATTCACTTATAAAACAGCAGTCTTGATGACATTCAAATTAAATGCAGATACTGAAGAAGTTGTATTAAAACTTGAAAAGCTTAATGTGGGTAGTTTACCGCTTGCGTGGACTTTTGGTGCCGTAAGTTGGGCTGCTGAAAAGATTACTGGTAATGATATTCAAACAATGATTGATGATCAATTAAACGGTTTAGCTACATTCGATCCTGAAAAGAGAGAAATTCGTTTAGATGTACAAACACTTGTTGATAATGCTTTTTCAGACGATGCACAAAGTGCAGCACTTGTTAATTCGTTGATGCAATTTATTGCTCAAAATGATTTATTGGATATAGGATTTATAGATGGTGAATTCAATGTTGATTTAGCACTTGGCAAATTAAAAGATGATTCAACGCCATTTATATTAGCTGATACTGATAAAATTGCGGATGATGCTGCTTTGCAAGCTATTTTAGAAGCAAAAGCAACTTCATTGATTATATCTACGCTTACAACGACGACAGATCCTTTTATTGAATTGCAAGCTTTTACATTAAATCGCATGTTTGAATATTTTATGAGGGATTCACTTGCATCAGCCGGAGTTATTCATGAGGTATTAATGTTCGATGATCAATATAAGATTACAGCATATGTGCCTTATATTACGATGGATGATGATTTTGTTGTTAACATTCCAATGCTAATTGAGGATGTTGCTATACCGGCAAATAGTTTTCCAACGATTATTAAGATTTCAGCCACACCAGAAATTAATGGTAGTGACCTAAGAATAGTATTGAACGAATTGATTGCAGGTGAAGTTAGTTTGACTGAAGAACATATCAGTAATATACTTTCACTTCTCGGAGATAATGATTTCATTATTGATGGTGCGTTTGTTATTGAAAATTTTGATGCTCAAATGAGCCAAGTTGGTTTAGGATTACAAAGCGTTGCAGTTGTGAACAATAAGTTAAGACTATATGTTGAGCTTAATGACACAATTGCTTTAGGTGATATCCAAGATGCAGTAAGTGATATATTAGATGTAGTCGGTGCTAATGATTACTCACCAGAACTTAATGATGCATTAGATGATGTGATTGATAGTTTGATAGATCCTTTGGCTGATCCAGAACAAGCAGTTGAAGATTTGCTCGATGTCATGGATACATTAACTGATGCAGAACAAGCAGAAGTTTATCAAGATTTAGTTGATGCATTTGGCGATACTGGCTTAGATTACGAAGATATGCTAGGCTTATTACCTTAAGATTTAAATAATATGATAAAATCGGTTGAATAATATCAACCGATTTTTTTATCTTCCTTGTGATTTAGAGTAAATTATCATATAATTAATAAGACAATGAGGTGATTTTTATGGAAAATAATTCCAACTTTATAAAAACAATTATAGAATCTGATTTGGCAAGTGGAAAGCATAAAGAAATCATAACAAGATTTCCACCAGAACCTAATGGATTCTTACATATTGGACATGCTAGAGCAATCATTACAGACTTTGAAAGCGCGTTGGCATATGGAGGATATACAAATCTTCGATATGATGACACAAATCCAAGTAAAGAAGATGATGTTTATGTTAAGGCAATCCTAAATGATATTAGATGGTTGGGTTATGAACCTAAGAACATTCTTTTCGCTTCGGATTATTTTGATGAAATGTTTAATCGTGCAATTATCCTTATAAAAAAAGGGTTAGCATATGTTGATCACTCTACACCTGAAGAAATGGGAAGAGACAGAGGGAACATTAATGTTGTGGGTAAGGCATCTAAATATAGAAATCGCACGGTTGAGGAAAACCTTGATTTGTTTATGCAAATGAAGGAAGGAAAATTCAACGAAGGCGAATGTGTTTTAAGAGCAAAGATTGATATAGAATCACCTAACATGAATTTAAGAGATCCCGCATTATATAGAATTCAGTATGAAAAGCATCATAATACAGGTAATAAATGGTGTATTTATCCAATGTATGATTATGCTCACCCGCTTGAAGATGCTATAGAAGGTGTTACGCATTCTTTATGTAGCTTAGAATTTGAGGACCATAGACCGCTATATGATTGGGTTGTTAGAGAAACTGAAATGCCTTTAGTTCCAAGACAAATAGAGTTTGGTCGGTTAAGTATTGAAAATACAGTCATGAGCAAACGTTATTTGAGACGATTAGTTGAAGAAGGCAAAGTTATTGGTTGGGATGATCCAAGAATGCCAACACTCCAAGGATTAAGAAGAAAAGGATACACGCCTGAAGCAATTCGTCACTTTATTTTATCTACTGGATTATCAAAAATTAATTCAACTGTGGGTAATGATATGCTTGAAGCAGCACTTAGAGATGATTTAGCACCTAAAGCGAAAAGAGTTATGGGTGTTATAAATCCATTAAAAGTTACGATTACCAATTATCTAGAAGGAAAATTAGAATATTTTGCAGTCGCGAATAATCAAGATAATGAAGCATTAGGGGAAAGAAAAGTTCCATTTTCTAAGCATATCTATATTGAAAGAGAAGATTTTGTTTTAGAGAAACCTAATAAGAAATATAAGAGACTCGCTTTAGGAATTGAAGTAAGACTGTTTCATGCTTATTTTATTAAAGCAAATGAAGTTGTGTATAATGATCAAGGCGAAATTATAGAAGTATTGGCCACTTATGATCCAGCAACGCTCAGTGGTAGTGGATTTAACGAAAGAAAACCAAATGGTACGATTCATTACGTTGAAGCATCTTTAGGATTAAAAGCTAAATTGAATTTCTTTGGTCCGATGATTGATGGTGATGACGATATGGAGCTTATGGACCGGTTTAATAATCATTCATGGGTTGTTAAAAATGGTATTGTTGAAGCATCTTTATTTGATGCGAAACCAGAAGATAAATTTCAATTTATGAGAAATGGTTATTTCTGTGTTGATAAAGATAGTAAAGAAGGTCGTCTCATCTTTAATGAGATTGTTCCTTTAAAGAGTTCTTACAAATAAGAAAGTTGGTGTGCCATGGATTGGCTAACTACTTTAAATGAATCGCAATTAAAAGCGGTCATCCATCCAGGAGGACCACTTTTTGTTGTTGCTGGTGCTGGTACTGGGAAGACAAAAACATTAACATCTAGAATTGCATATTTAATTATGGAAGGTGCTGACCCTAGACATATATTAGCTGTTACATTTACAAATAAAGCAGCAAGAGAGATGAAGCAACGTGTTGTTGATATGACAGGACCTCACGCCATGAGCGTATGGTTATATACGTTTCATGCATTCGGTTTACAAATACTTAGAAGACATATTGCTGAACTACCGTATGGATATAGACCTAACTTTACAGTCATTGATGAAGAAGATGGTAAAAAGATAGTTCAAGAACAAATTAAAGCGCTTGGATTAGATACAAAGATGTTTTCTGTAAAAGCATTAAAAAATCTTATTTCCCTTTATAAGAGTAGAAGAATGGATGGATTCGAAAGAACCGATGAAGAAAAAATCTATCAAAAATATCAAGATTATTTGAAAGATAATCAATTGGTAGATTTTGATGATTTATTACTCTATACTTTAGAATTGCTTGAAGGATATCCAGAAATAAGAGAAAGATATCAAACATATTTTGAACATATTTTAGTTGATGAATTTCAAGATACCGATCAGATCCAATATAAAGTTCTAAAAATATTAGGAAAAATCCATAAAAATGTTTTTGTTGTGGGTGACCCTGATCAAAGCATTTATGCATTTCGCGGGGCGAAATATGAAAATGCTCAGAACTTCATTAAAGATTTTGGTTCAGAGCAAATCATATTAGAGCAAAACTATAGATCGACAAATCATATCTTAAAAGCTGCAAATCAGCTAATTCAATACAATATGAATAGACCAGCAGCAAAGAACTTAGAAAGTGATTTGGGGGCAGGTGAATTACCTATCTACCATCACGCGCAAAATGATTATAGAGAAACATTCTTTGTTGTTAATGAGATACAAAGATTGAAATCAATGGGTATCTCTTATGATGAGATGGCTGTGCTCTATAGAAATAACGCACTTTCAAGACTATTTGAGGATGCGATGATTAAAGCTGGAATTCCATATATTATTTATGGAGGGATATCTTTCTATGAAAGAAGAGAGATTAAGGATGCACTAGCGTATATTAGAGTGACATTAGATCCTAATCAGGATTTCTTCTTAAAGAGAATTATTAATGTTCCAAAAAGATCTATTGGGTTAAGCAGCTTACAAAAATTAGAACTTAGAGCAAGAGAATTAGGCGTCTCAATGTTTGAAGCAATTGATTATGTTCAGGTAACGCCAGCAGCAAAAAAATCGATGCTAGAATTCAAAGCACTCATTATAGACATGGAACAAGGATTTAAAGATATGGTAGATTTAGAACAAATTATGCCGTATCTGATGGGTAAAACTAAGTATATAGATATGCTAAAAGCAGAAGGTAGTGAGATGAGTGATGATCGCATCAATAACCTTAAAGAACTACAATCCGTCTTTACTAGAGGCGACATTTATTATGAAGGTTCTTTCATAGAAAGGCTGACCCAACAGTTAGACCAGATTGCATTATATTCTGATATGGATCAAGATGTAGATGATTTTGATCATGTGAAACTTGCTACATATCATCAGGTTAAAGGATTAGAATTTACGGTTGTATTTTTGGTTGTCATGGAAGAAAATATTTTTCCTAGCGATAGATCTTTGATGAATCCAAGAGAAATGGAAGAAGAAAGACGTGTTGCATATGTAGGTATTACGCGTGCTAAAAAGAAACTATATTTCAGTTATGCAGATCAACGCATGGTTTATGGTACGATGAGATTTAGTAACCCATCACGATTTATTCAAGAATCAAGAATTAAATTTGATGAGCCTAGAACAATATATGACAATGAGCAAATGACGCATTTGCTTAAGACCGGAGATCACGTTGAACATCGAGTCTTTGGTAGCGGAATTGTTATTAGAGTTGATGATGATATTGCAACAATTGCATTTTCTATGCCACATGGTATTAAGAAAATATTGGAAAGTCACCCAGCAATTAGAAAAGTAAAAAAGTAAAATAAGAACTATCTGTCTATTATAGATGGGTGATAAAATGAACTTAAATGAAGAACAAAAGAGAGTTGTTTATTCCAACGAACGCTTTCTTTTTTTACTAGCAAGTGCAGGAAGTGGGAAAACCAGAGTCATTGTTGAACGTATAAAACACTTGATAAATCAAGGTGTAGATCCTAAAAGAATACTCGCTATTACATTTACAAGAAAAGCTGCTTTTGAGATGAAAGATAGAACTAAAAATGGCGAAGTAAACATTCACACGTTTCACCAATTTTGTTATATAAAACTCGTTGAGATTAATCTTTGTCCAATTAATATTGCCGAAGAAGAGGCTTTACCATTTTTGAAATCAGAACTTTTAGAAATCTCTAAATACAAGAATAGTATCCATCAAATAGATAAACCCAAACATTACGAGATATACCAGCGATACATGGAAGAACATATATTAAAGGACTTTGATGACTTGTTATTGGATTTTTACTACATCTTAAAATCAAAGAAACAACATGTACTTTTCGACTATATATTTATTGATGAATTTCAGGACACAAATAATCTGCAGTATCAAGTATTAAGGCAATTAATCAAAGAACGCACATCAGTTTTAGCTGTGGGTGATCCAGATCAAAGCATCTATCAATTCAGAGGCGCCAATAGTAAAATCATCTATAGATACATAAAAGATTATCAAGCAAAATTATATAGTTTAGCAATAAACTACAGATCTTCTCAAACAATCATAACACATGCAAATCGCCTCATCAAGCGAAATAATAGAAGATATCAAAAACAACTTATTCCAAACGATCAATCGAAACATCCGGTTTATCATTTTAAATTTGCAAGTACAATTGAAGAAACCCTTTCTTTGATTGAGCTAATCAAAGCTTTGAAAAATAAAATTAAAAAGGATGAAGAAATCGCTATACTTTATAGGAACTATGAACGCTCCTATGAGATAAGAAAAGCACTAGATGAATATGACATCGAGTACAAAAATATAGATGATCATACCCGTGTTCACGGAATCCAATTAATGACAATTCATAAAGCTAAAGGATTAGAGTTTGATGCAGTTATCATTATTGGACTAGAGCAAGGTTTATTGCCATCCTTAATCCAAAACAGTCAGTTATCACTTGATGAAGAGAGAAGACTAATGTTTGTAGCAATGACACGAGCAAGAAAATATCTCTATTTCTCATCAGTGGTTTTAAGCATTCAAAACTATACATTATCAACATCTCAATTTATTCGTGAAAGTGGCGTGAAAACCATAAAAAATAAGCGTATTAATGATATACTATCATTGGGTGAAACTAATGGACATTAAGCAAAGAATATTAGAACTAACTAAGATTATTAATCAAGCTAATTATGATTATCACACAATGGATGCTCCAACAATATCTGATCAGAACTACGATCAGTATTTGAAAGAGCTTGTTTTGCTTGAATCAAAATACCCTGAATATAAAGAACCTGATTCACCAACAGAAAAAATTGGAGGGATTGTTTTATCCGGATTTGATAAAGCGACACATCGAGTTCCAATGATGTCTTTATCCAACGTTTTTAATTTTGAGGAGCTAAATCAATTCGATGAAAGAATACGTAAAGCTGTAACAGATTATACATTTGTTACTGAATTGAAAATAGATGGGCTCGCTGTTAGCTTAATCTATGAAAAAGGATTGTTTGTTAGAGCTGCAACTAGAGGTAATGGTGTTATAGGTGAAGATGTAACAAATAATGTTCAAACAATAAAGAGTCTTCCATTAAAACTATCAGAACCAATTGACATTGAAGTTCGTGGTGAAATATATATGCCACACAAAAGCTTCAACAGATTAAACGAACAACGATTATCAAATGATGAAGCGTTATTTGCTAATCCGAGAAATGCTGCAGCGGGAACAATAAGACAATTGGATTCTAAAGTTGTTGCAAGCAGAAGTTTAGATATTTTTGTCTATACAATTGTGGGAGCTGAAAAATACGTAAATACACAAATAGATGCATTGAAATATTTAGTTAAATTGGGATTCAAAGCAAATCAAAATTATAAGAGTATTTCAGATGTTAAAGGATTAGAAACTCAAATTGATGAATATGATAAATTAAGAAAAAAATTACATTATGACACCGACGGTGTCGTCATCAAGGTCAATGAATTTGATCTATATTCAACAATTGGATATACATCGAAATTTCCCAAATGGGCAACAGCTTATAAGTTCCAAGCAGAACAAGTAGAAACTATATTGAAAGATATTACTTTCCAAATAGGACGTACTGGAGTTATTACGCCAGTTGCTGAATTGGAACCTGTTTTAGTGTCTGGTTCAACAGTTGCAAGAGCAACACTTCACAATGAAGATTATATACTTGCAAAGGATATCAGAATTGGCGATACTGTTTTAGTACATAAAGCAGGAGAGATTATACCTGAGGTTATCGAAGTTGTTTTATCAAAAAGAACAAGTCTTCAAGTTCCTTTTAAGATGATTGAAGTATGTCCAGTTTGTGGACATGAGGTTATTCGAAAAGATGGGGATGCGGATCATTATTGTATGAATCCTTCTTGCTCTGGTAAAAATATTAATACGCTCATTCACTTTTCAAGCCGCGTGGCAATGGATATTGATACGTTAGGTGAAAAGGTTGTTGAAACTTTTCATGCTTTAGGATATTTAAATACAATATCAGATATTTACGCATTAAAGAATTTTTCTGATGAGCTAAAGGAATTACCTGGATTTGGTGAAAAGAAGGTTAAAAACTTATTGGGTGCTATTGAAAATAGTAAAAAACAATCTTTTGATAAATTAATATTTGGTTTAGGCATTAAGCATGTTGGAGCTAAGGTTGCTAAAATTCTAATAAAGAACTACCCAACAATGGACGATCTAAAAAATGCAACCATTGAAGAACTTAACAGTATTCCCGATATTGGAGAAATGATTGCTCAAAGTATTGTTAGATATTTTTCAGATGAACAAAATCTGGCATTAATTGGAGCATTGAAATCATATGGAGTTAATATGGCTTATGAGAAGGGTGAACAAATTAAGCATCCTTTTAACAATAAAACAATCGTATTAACTGGTAAACTACAAATATTCACGAGAGATCAAGCATCTGATTTAATTGAAAAACTTGGCGGCAAAGTAAGTTCTTCAGTCAGTTCTAAAACCGATTTTGTTGTTTATGGCGAAGATGCGGGTTCAAAATTAAAGAAAGCAAATGAATTAGGCGTCAAGGTTGTTGACGAAGAAACGTTTAAAGGTATGGTTGATGGATTATATTAAAGTACATGGCGCTAGAGAAAATAACTTACAAAATATTGATATAGATATCCCAAAGAATAAACTTGTCGTCATGACTGGTATTTCCGGAAGTGGGAAATCTTCTTTAGCCTTCGATACGTTGTATCAAGAAGGACAAAGAAGATATATGGAAAGCTTGAGTGCTTATGCAAGACAATTTTTAGGAAATTTTGAGAAACCTGATGTTGATAAAATTGAAGGACTATCTCCTTCAATTAGTATTGATCAAAAAACGACATCAAATAATCCAAGATCAACTGTCGGAACTGTTACAGAGATTTATGACTATTTAAGATTGCTTTATGCAAGAGTTGGGATTCCTTACTGCCCAGGTAGTGATGAACCACTTGCTAAACAATCCATAGAAGAGATGACAGTTCGTGTTTTGAATTTAAACGAAGGATCTAGAATCTTAGTTATGTCACCTGTGATCGAAAGACAAAAAGGGACGTTTAAGAAACTTGCTGAACAATATTTAAAAGAAGGGTTCACAAGAGCATATATTGATGGGCAAAGTGTATTACTTGAAGAAATGCCTGAGCTTGATAAAAATAAGAATCATGATTTCTTTTTGATTATTGATAGACTGATTATTAAAGAAGGATTAAGAAGCCGTCTTTATGATGCATTAGAACTTTCTGCTAAAATGGCAGGAGGAAAAACTAGAGTATTGGTTGATGATGATGCTACACTTCATTTCAGCCAAAACTATTCATGCTCAGATTCTGATTTTACAATTCCCGATTTAGAGCCAAGACTGTTTTCTTTTAACACACCGATTGGCGCTTGTCCATATTGTAATGGATTAGGACTTAAGCTTGAAGTTACGGAAAGTTTAATAACTGATTTTTCTAAGAGTTTAAATGATGGTGGATTATTACCATATAAGAATAATAACGATGATAACTTAGGCACATTGGAACTTGAGCAGCTATGCAAACATTATAAGATTGATATGAATGTTCCTTTAGCAGAACTAACAGATGAACAAAGGAAAATGATTTATTATGGATCTCCAGATAAAATTCATTACCGATTAAGATCTTCATCGGGTAGAATTCATGAAAAGGTTGATTATTACGAAGGCTTAATCAATAATTTAACTAGAAGATATAGAGAGACCACGAGTGAATGGATTCGTACATGGATTGAAAATTTCATGACAGAATCCCAGTGTCCTGTTTGTCATGGTGCAAGATTGAATGAAGCCGCTCTATCTGTTAGAGTAGGTGAAAAGAACATGGATCAATTAACAAGATTGTCAATTGATGATACGATTGATTTTCTTTCCAATGTTAAATTGAATAAAGAACAACAACAGATAGCAAAACTTGCGCTTCAAGAAATTATTTCTAGATTAGCATTTTTGCAGAATGTTGGATTAGGATACTTAACTTTAGCCAGACAAGCTGGTACTTTATCAGGTGGCGAAGCACAGCGCATTCGACTTGCTACACAAATTGGATCAAAACTTACAGGTGTATTATATGTCTTAGATGAGCCATCTATCGGTCTTCATCAAAAAGATAATGCTAGATTAATCGAAACACTTAAGAAGATGAGAGATTTGGGTAACACACTTGTTGTAGTTGAACACGATCATGAAACAATGCTTTCAAGTGATTACTTGATTGACATCGGTCCTGGTGCGGGTAAATCCGGAGGACAGGTGGTTGCCGCAGGCACACCACAAGAAGTCATGGATAATCCCAATAGTATTACAGGGCGTTATTTAAAAGGAATAGAAAAAGTTGATGTACCTAAAAGTAGAAGAGAAGGCAATGGACAAGATATTTTAGTCATGGGCGCTAAAGAGCACAACTTAAAAGATATTAGTGTTGCATTCCCATTAGGTAAATTAACAGTAGTAACTGGAGTTTCAGGATCTGGGAAATCAACACTTGTTAATGATATTTTGATGAAGGGTCTTCAGCAAAAATATTATAAGACTAAAGAACATCCAGGACTTCATACATCAATTAATGATCATCAATTGATTGATAGAGTCATCGATATATCGCAATCACCTATTGGACGTACACCGAGAAGTAATCCAGCAACCTATACAGGTGTATTTGACGATATACGTGATTTGTATGCACAAACTAATGAAGCTAAGGCAAGAGGTTATAAAAAGGGCAGATTCTCATTTAATGTCAAAGGCGGGCGCTGTGAAGCATGTCGTGGCGATGGGTTAAAGAAAATCTCGATGCATTTCTTACCTGATGTTTATGTACCTTGTGAAGTATGTCATGGACAACGATATAACCATGAAACACTTCAAATTAAATATAGGGGTAAACATATTGCTGATGTTTTAGAAATGACTATTGACGAAGCATTAGGCTTCTTTGAAAATCATCCAAAGATTCATCAAAAATTACAGACAATTCATGATGTTGGTCTTGACTACATCACGTTAGGTCAATCAGCAACAACACTTTCTGGTGGAGAAGCACAACGTGTTAAACTAGCAAGTGAGTTATATAGAAAAATTACGTCATCATCCATCTACATTTTAGATGAACCAACAACAGGTCTGCATACCGATGATGTAAAACGATTACTTAAGGTGTTACACAAAATTGTGGATGATGGAGCAACTATGGTTGTTATTGAACACAATCTTGATATTATAAAGAATGCAGACTATATTATTGATTTAGGTCCAGATGGTGGAGATGCCGGTGGGCAGATTGTTGCTTTAGGTACACCTGAAGAAGTTGCTAAAGTGAAAGAAAGCTATACAGGTCAGTACTTAAAGAAAGTCTTAATATAGGAAAGATTTAACTATTTTTGTTATAATAAAAAATGTTGGGGGAGTCTGTTATGAACTCAAATAACAACAAAAAAGATCCAAAAAAACCTACAGAAGAAGAACTACGCACTTTACTTGAAGAATTGAAGAAAAAGAAAAATGGCAAAAGCGTACCTTTAAGCCTGGGATTTTTATTACACAGAAATTATTTAATCCATCTTTTATTATCACTGTTGATAAACTTTTTGATTTCAGCAGTCGTATTAGGACTTGCTTTGGGAATTCATCAACCATTAATACGAATTAGTTTTCCAGGGTATATAATAGCAATTGTGCTTCTAACTTTAATTGAAAATCTAGTTAAGATGCTCATGTTTAAGTATTTAACACGACTTATGATTTTGAGTATGGGTATTCTTTCAGTTTTTGTTCAAATCATTATTCTATATTCAATTAGTTTAATTGTTTATGAAGGCTTCGAATTTAATGGCATAGAACACTTAATTGTCTTTGCATTTATCTTTTCAATCTTAAGAGTCATATTATCAAACTATATTAGAAAATGGTTGTATAGAGAACGCTTAATCATTTTTGGAGGTAAGCATAAATGAAATTAAAAATTAAACATGTGATTAAAGATATGGATTTAGAACTCCTTTCTGATGAAAAATCACTAGAAAGAGCTGTCAAATCTGAGATGTTATCAAGACCTGGTGTTGAACTCGCAGGGTTCCTCGACTTTTTTGATAACGATCGCATTGTCTTAATCGGGTCTAAAGAGTTTCATTTTATGAAGCTTCTTGATGCTAGTAGTATTGAAGAACGAATTGAAGCAATCTTTAAAAAAAAGCCACCTGGAGTTATTTTCTCCATTAATGTGGAAGTTGATCAGATGATGATTGAATTGGGAAACAGGTATGATGTTGCCATCATGAAAAGTAAGATTAGAACAACACCACTAAGTGGATTGCTGTATGCTTATCTTCATTCTAAACTTGCCCCAAGAAAGAGTATTCATGGCGTCTTATTAGATATCCATGGTATGGGTACGATGATTACTGGTAAAAGCGGTATAGGAAAAAGCGAAACCGCACTTGAACTTATTAAAAGAGGACATTTACTTGTAAGTGATGATAGAGTTGACATCTTTGAAGCGGCACCTGGTGTTTTAATAGGGAGTGCGCCAAAGATTTTAGAAAAATATATTGAAGTCAGAGGTATTGGTATTGTTGATGTTGTTGCCATGTTTGGAGCGGGAGCGTTTAGAGAAAGTAAAAAAATACGTTTGGTCGTAGAACTCGAACGCTGGGAAGAAGGAAAACATTATGATCGTTTAGGTATTGAAACTGAAACGATTAGGGTTTTCAATACTGATATCGCTAAAATTACAATTCCAGTGTTACCTGGAAGAAATGTTGCTACGCTTGTTGAAAGTGCAGCAATGAATCAAAAATTAAAGTATTTAGGTTATGATGCAGCATTAGAACTAACAAAAGCGGTAGCAGAAAAAGCCAAAGGCATGAGAAGGGATGAAGATGATGATTAATTTTATTAAGAAGAACAGTAAGGCTTTTTATACCTATGGAGGATTATTTCTTTTATTTATCGCATTGATTATGTTAGCTGTCATTCCACAAGATGGTACACCTTATAATAATATAGCGCTTGACTTAGGATTTGCTCAGATTGCGTGGTATGCGGTATTTATCTTATCTGGGTTATGTATGGGTGTGTATTTAGCATACTTAGAGTTTAAGAAAGTCGGATGGGATCCAGATATGTTGTTCGATGCTCTAATGTGGGCTGTTCCACTATCCATTATTGGATCAAGATTATATTATGTTATTTTTGACCCAAACCCAAGTTATCAAACATTTATGGATGTTATTAATATTACTAGGGGTGGACTATCTATTCATGGTGTAGTGATCACTGCAACAATCTTTATAATTGTCTTTACTAGAATCAAGAAAATCAATGTTTGGTTATTAGCGGACATCGTAGCAATTGGATTCTTTGTTGGACAAATTATTGGCCGTTGGGGAAATTTCATGAACGCAGAAGCTTATGGTCCCATAATTGAAAGTCAATTTATTTTAAATATACTTCCTGCTTTTATTAAAGATCAAATGTTTATTGCTGGTGCATATCACCATCCTACATTCCTATATGAAGGCATATGGAATTTCATCGGTTTAGTAGGTTTATTAATTATTAGAAGAAAAAGAATTCTTAAGGTTGGCGATTTATTTGCCTTCTATTTGATATGGTATGGATTCGGTCGTGGTGTACTTATTGAACCACTTAGAGTTGGAGGAGATCCAGGCGATGCACTTCGCATGTTTGGTTTGCCAACAAATATTGTCTTGTCATTAGGCTTATTTATGCTTGGTGGGATTGCTATTATCTTGCTTAAGAAGAAGTTTATTAAAAATCAACCTTATTATGTTGATATGTTCGTAGAAGAAAAGACGGGAGATATCATAGATGAAGACCATTCTGTTTGATTTAGATGGAACGCTCATTCAAACAACTAAAATCATACTAGATACTTTTGTTTTAACTTTTGAGAAGTTTTTTCCTTCAATGAAACTATCAGAAACTGAATTAACAAATATGTTGGGACATACGCTATTTACAACCTTTGAATTTTATACAGACTTAGAAGAGAAAGTTGATCAAATGGTTGCATATTATAGAGAACAATCCAATTTAAAGATAGAACAAGGACTTAAAGCTTATCCTGGTGCAGCCGAAACAATGAAATATTTAAAAAGCAAAGGATGTACGGTAGGTATTGTTACCTCTAAAATGAGAAAGGTAGCAACCTATCATTTAGAGTTAACTGGTTTATTACCTTATGTTGATGGACTCATTGGATATGAGGATTCAAAAATTCACAAACCTAATCCAGATCCAATATTAAAAGCATTAGAATTGTTTGATGCTAAAAAAGAAACAACGGTTTATGTTGGTGATCATGAAAATGACATCACAGCAGCGAAAAAAGCTGGTGTATCATCTTGTGCAGTGACCTACAGTCACAGGCTTAAGGAAATGCTCTTGGTTCGACCAGAATTTGTTATAGATGAATTAATCAATTTAAAAGATATCGTTTAAGGAGACTAAAAAAATGTTATATGATGTATTAATTATTGGAACAGGTCCTGCAGGCATTACCGCAGGTATTTATGCAAAAAGAGCAAACCTTAAGGTTGCTATGTTTGAAAAAGACACTCCAGGTGGACAGCTATCAAAATATAATGAAATCGAAAACTACACTGGTGCTAAAAAAGTTGCTGGCTATGAACTCGCAACAATGATGATTGATCATGCTTATGATCTAAATGTTGAAGTGATTTATGATGAAGTTAGCAAAGTTGAAGTCGTAGGAAATATTAAGAAATTAACAACTCCAAACGGTATATATGAAACTAAAGTAGTTATTATTGCTACAGGGAATATACCTAGAAGACTTGGCGTTGAAAATGAAGACGCTCTTGCGATGAATGGAATCAGTTGGTGTGCTATTTGTGATGGCCCACTTTATAAAGATAGAAAAGTAGTTGTTATTGGTGGCGGAAATAGTGCTGTTGAAGAAGCATCCTATTTATCAACTCTTGCAACACATGTTACTGTTGTTCAAAATTTATCTGATTTAACCGCAGATCCAAAAGCACAAGACATTCTAAGAAAACAAAAAAATGTTGACTTTAGATATAGTACAGTTGTTAAAAAGTTCTTAATGGATGACAAAGGTTTAACTGGTGTCATTTTAAAGAATGAAAAAAATGAAGAAGAAACAATCATGTGTGATGGTGTCTTTGAATATGTAGGGTTGATTCCAGTAACAGATATGGTTAAGAATTTAGGAATTACCACTAAATATGGGTATATAGAAGCAAATGAAAAAATGGAAACAAAAATACCTGGCATTTATGCAGCTGGAGATGTTATCGTTAAACAAATTCGTCAAGTTGTTACAGCAACAGCTGATGGAGCAATTGCATCACAAAACAGTTTAAGATACTTAGAAACTTGGGAGTAATATGTCGTTTGCAAGAACTGTAAAAGAGGAACTCGTTACTGTTCCTGTTGAGCTTGAAGAACAATTAGCTGAATTTTCAGCTTTCTTAAACCTCAACACAGAATTTCATATTGAACACAAGCATAAAATGCTTGACTTCAAAACGAACAATCCAACTGTCGCAAGACGGTTTTTGCAGCTTGTTAGAACGCTTTATCAAGCAGAAACGAGTCTAATTACCCAAAAACAAAACAAACTCAAACAGAAACAAACAGTCATCATTAGAATTCAATCCAGAGTTGAAGATATTGTTAATGAACACGGTATGTTTGATAATCCAGTAGATAATCAAGAATTGATAACACAATCAACTGAAGCGAAGCGTGCATATTTAAGAGCAGCATTTTTATCGAGTGGTTCAGTGAATCATCCTAAAACTGCGGAATATCATTTAGAGATATTTTCTAAAAATTCTAATCAGATTGTCTTTATCCAACAATTGATGAACAGCTTTGATTTAAATGCGAAAATAACAAACAGAAGACACGGGTTCATCGCATATCTTAAAGATGCTGGGCATATCAGTGATTTTCTTCAAGTAGCGGGCGCACAAAATTCTGTTTTCCAATTTGAAGATATTCGAATCAAAAGAGATTTCAACAATTCAATCAATCGCGTGATGAATTGTGAAATTGCTAATGAAAAGAAAGTATTTATAGCAGCAAACGAGCAATTAGAATATATTGAAACTATAGAAAAATTTGTCCCTGAGCATCGCATTGATGAGAAAATGAAGATTGCGATGAAACTTAGAAAGGATAATCCCGAATCTAGTTTACTTGATTTAACTGCAGCTTATGAATTGGAATATGGCGATACGATAAGTAAATCAGGGTTAAATCATAGATTTGTTAAAATCAGACAGCTCGCTGAACAAATTGAAGAAGGTAGAGAAAAATGATCTTAGGAATAGGGATAGATTTAGTTGATTTAAATCGCATCAAAGAACTTACTTCTGATCGTTTTATTGATCGCATTTTATCTGATAAAGAAAAAGGGATTTATGAAAGTATTACTGCTGAAAATACCAAGCTATCTTATCTAGGTGGAAGGTTCGCTTCTAAAGAAGCAATCTTTAAAGCGATAGGGTGTGGACCAGGAAAAACAAACTATAAAGATTTCTCAATTCTTAACTATGAAAATGGAGTTCCCTACGTCAATACTGAGTTTTTTACTAAGGGTGAAATCGTTCATATAAGCATTACACATACTGATTGTCATGCAATTAGTTATGTGATGATAGAAAAGCTTTAACATATTTACCCATTATCTTGTAATTTGATGGGGTTTTCGGTATAATTCAATATGATAAGGAAGTGACAATATGGCAAGAGTCCAAACAAACACAAGTAAAACAAATAGTAGTAATAATAAAAATGTAAATGCAACACAAAAGAAAAATGTTTCAAAGAAAAACAGCAAGAAATCTTCACCACAAAGAGAACCAACTAAAAATGAAATATTGTTCTTTAAAGTTGGTATGGGTGTTATTGTATTGACATTTGTCGTTGTTGCTGTAGTCTTTTTATTCCAATACTTAAATCAAGAAGAAGAAGTTATTCCATATGATGATTACCTACACATTAGCTCATCGGATTTGAAATATATAACTCAAGAAGATGATTATGGTGTATTTGGTGATTTTAGTTACTTTAATGGAAAAGATGAGTACGCAGATTTAAGAGCAGTCTTAAATTCAAATGAGTTTATTTATGTTTATTTCTACAGAAGTAGCGCTATCGATACCGATATTCAAGCTGCTATTGATGAAATTGCTAATATTGATGAAATTGCACTCTTCTTTATTGATTTAGATTTGGGATCAAGTGCTGACCTGTTTACAACGACTGAAATCGCACATTTAAATCTAGATAGTGAAAAAGACAACATGCTTCTAACTTTTGATATCAATGCTCAAACATTCCAATTAGAAACTAGAGCTAGCGATATTCTATTAGAAATTAATAAGCTTTAAATAATAAAAAAATCGAAAGGGCATTGCCCTTTTGTGCTATATGAAGGAGAAAATAATGAATGAACAAATTATTACAGAGATTAAAAAAGCGTTAGGTATTGGTGAAAAACAAGTGGTTTCTGTCCTTAATCTTTTAGATGAAGGTAACACGATCCCCTTTATCGCAAGATACCGTAAGGAAGCAACTGGCGGACTTGACGAAGAACAAATCAATGAAATCTTCAAAACATGGGAATATGCGAACAACCTTTTATCTAGAAAAGAAGCAGTTATGCGTCTGATTGATGAAAAGGGGATGTTAACAGATGATCTTAAAGCTGAAATTTTAGAAGCTAAGAAATTGGTAGAGGTTGAAGATTTATATCGTCCATTTAAGGAAAAGAAAAAAACAAAAGCAACAGAAGCAGTTGCTAAAGGTCTTGAACCTTTCGCTAATTGGCTTTTGATGTTTCCATATGAAGATGTTAAAGAAGAAGCAAGGAAATATTTAAATGATATGGTTGCCACTGAAGATGAAGCAATTGAAGGTGCTAAATATATCATCGCTGAAATGATCTCTGATGATGCGAATTATCGGAAATCACTTAGAGCTGAAATGGTAAAACATGGCATGGTTGTTAGTAGTGTTAAGAAAAATGCTGTTGATGATCGCAAGGTATATGAAATGTATTATGAATATAGCGAAGCCGTTAATAAAATTAGACCTCACCGTATTTTAGCGATTAATAGAGCTGAAAAAGAAAAAGTAGTTTCAGTCAAAATCGAATTAGACAAAGAAAGAATGACGTCTTACTTAGAAAGAAAAGTCATTAAAAGAGAAAATTCAACTGCAGCACCTGTTTTAAAAGATGCAATTGTTGATTCTCTAAAAAGACTTATTTATCCAAGTTTAGAAAGAGAAGTTAGAAGTGAACTCACTGAAAAAGGTGAAGAACAAGCAATTGAAATATTTTCTATTAATCTTAATAAACTATTATTACAACCACCACTTAAAGGTAAAGTCATCTTAGGTATTGACCCTGCATTTAGAACAGGGTGTAAACTCAGTGTTGTTGATGAGCAAGGTAAAGTCTTAGAAAAAGGCGTTATCTATCCTCATGAAAAGACATTAGGCGGAAGTATCTCAGATAGACAAATTCAAGAATCCCAAAGAGATTTATTACTTATTATTAAAAAACATAAGGTTGAATTGATTGCTATTGGTAATGGTACTGCAAGTAGAGAAACAGAAAGTTTTGTTGCAGACTTATTAAAGACAACCGGATTAAAAGCACAATATGTGATTGTAAATGAAGCTGGAGCATCTGTTTATTCAGCAAGCGAGCTCGCAAGAGAAGAATTTCCTGACTTTTCAGTTGAGGAAAGATCTGCAGCATCCATTGCTAGAAGATTACAAGATCCATTATCAGAACTAGTTAAGATTGATCCGAAAAGCATTGGTGTTGGTCAATATCAACACGATGTAACACCCAAAAAATTAAATGAATCACTTAATTTCGTGGTAACTCAAGCTGTTAACCAAGTAGGCGTTAATATCAACACAGCATCTAAAGCACTCTTAATGTACGTTTCTGGATTAAATAAGAGTAGTGCTCAAAATATTGTTACATATAGAGATAAACTAGGCAAATTTAGCAGTAGAAAAGATATCATGGGCGTTCCTAAACTAGGCGCTAAGACATTTGAACAAGCAGCAGGTTTCCTAAGAATTCCTGATGGGGATGAAGCACTTGACATGACAGCGGTTCACCCTGAGTCATATGGCACCGCTAAGAAGATCATGAAGATGTTTAATATTACGGGCCTCATGTTTGGTAAAGACATCGTTAAAGACGCTGTATCGACTATTGATAGAGCAAAACTCAGAGAAGAACTTAAGGTTGATAAGTATACTTTAGATGATATATTAGATGCTTTTATCGCACCACTAAGAGATCCTAGAGATCAATTTGCTCAACCGCTTCTTAGAAGTGATATCCTAAAGATTGATGATTTGAGCGTAGGTATGGAATTAGAAGGTACTGTACGTAATGTTGTTGATTTTGGAGCATTTATTGATGTAGGACTTAAAGAAGATGGGTTACTCCATATTTCTAAAATAGCAAGACACTATATTAAGCATCCTAAAGATGTTTTAAATGTAGGTGATATTGTTAAGGTGTTTGTCTTGAATATCGATTTAAATAGAGGCAAAGTTGGATTGACAATGTTACAAGATAGCATTCAAAAATAAATAAAAATTAAAAGGAACTTCTTTTAGAATCAAATAGAAGCTCCTTTTTTGTGAGATCTTTTAAGTTAAGGCCTTGTTTTATTTGCTTATTATGAGCCGGTTGTAACTATGTCTGGCATTGTCACAACTGTTTCATTTAATTTAGTGAAATAGCAGTCAATCCAAGTATTCGCGTCTCCAAAGTGTATGAAACTTATGGAAACAACATAATTGCCTACTATTTTAAGTTTTAGTTTTATTGAACTTTGACTAAAATCTATATAACCAGTTTCGTAGGAATCACCAACCAGGGTCCAATCATATTCTAATAAATTAGTGAATCTAGAAAAACCTAAACCAGCTTCAGGGTATGGTGAGTAGTATTCCAAGGTATTTATATAATATCCATTAGGATCGTAGCAATCAGTTTTATCTGAGCCAAAATGGCAGAAGTAATCCGATTCTCCTAAAAAAGAATAATTGACATTGTTCCCATCTATATAGACTCTATCAGTACTAGAAATGGTAAGTGTCATAGAATCTAGAGTATCCATTATTCTAAGAGCTCTTGCAAGTTCTGTTTCAAAATAGAAATAGGAGGTCATTCCAGCACTTAAAAATAATAGAATTCCAAGTATTATAAAAAATTCTCTTTTCATATTGTCCCCGATCGATATTTTAAGATATCATTTAGCATGATAATAACACAACAATTTTTATTACGCAATATCAAAGGTAAATTAAAGGGGCTATTTAAAGGAAATAGGTTGACAATAAAGCAAAAATACGATATTCTATATAGGCGCGAAAGCGTATATGATGGTTACGGAGTAATACTCAAGTGGCTTAAGAGGCGCCCCTGCTAAGGGTGTAGGCTGGGAAACCGGTGCTAGGGTTCAAATCCCTATTACTCCGCCATCAAATGGCCCGTTGGAGAAACGGTTAACTCACATGCCTTTCACGCATGCACTCATGGGTTCGAATCCCATACGGGTCACCATCGCTAACAGTGTCCTCATTTCTTAACAGAGATGGGGATTTTTTTGTCTTTGTTAAGCTGTTTTCATGGTTAAAGTTATAGTGTTTTTTACGAGGTTTATAAACAAAAAATAAGACAAATAAAAAGATAAATTTGAGACAAAAATATGCATTTAGGGTGTCAACGCCAGTTTTTGCAAAACTTATGACAATATAAGTAAAATTTCAACGCATCTTTAGAAGTTGAAGCATGATTTTAAAAAGGTCACCAAAATACCAACTTATGTTGATATAAGTTTTAGGTTTTTTATCAATTTATGGCGAGGTACTCGTGGTATGCGTGGTAATCTAACATTTCTTTATAAGTTAAAACTATAATTTTTAAGGGGAACAGTGCGAAACCTATTAATCATTTTTATAACATCTATGTTCATATTGATAAGGCAATTAATGTGTAGAAAACCAACGAAATTTGTTTATAAATATGGTATAATAAAAGTATAGAAATGGCTTGTGAAATGAGAAATTATATATGAAAAGAACAAAAAATATTTTTGAATTTGCAACAAAAGAATTATCTCAAGATGCTTTTTTGAGATGGCTTTTTGAAAATTGGAATTCTGCTTTTGAGGATGTTAACATTGCCAGTAGAGAATTGCTTAGACATTTTTTAGGATTTCCGTTAGAAGTTGATATGAACATTACTTATGTTGAAACATTAGCCCAAAAAGGGAAAATTGATGTATTGATATTTTGTACGGTAAATAACAATAATTACGTTATCGCTATTGAAGATAAAACGATTACCACAACGCATGACAATCAATTGGATAGATATGCATACTATATGAACAAAAATTGGGATAACAAAGGAAAACATATATATATCTTATATAAAACGAATTTATTGACTGAACGGGAAAAACAAGAAGCAATTGATGCAAAATGGAGTACATTTGATATAAAATCAATCCATCGGATTTTCTCTAACTTAAAAATCGATATTAAAAACCATTTTTTGAAAGACTATGTTGACTATATAGAGAGTCTTTATGATGACTTGGCTACTGAATTACCACGAGAAATTAAAGATTGGAACATGAAAAATTGGTATAATTTCGCACTCACTCATAAATTGAAATTGCCAAATAACTTTTATACTGAATTTGGAAACTATCAAAACAAATATATCTATATAGCTTTTCTCGTTGAAACCGATTTTAAACTGTTTCCCTATTTAGAAATAAGAAGCAGAGATTTTAACGCAGGATCTTTTATATTTAGAATTCTTATACCAGATAAAAAAGAAAAATATACTGAAGTCAATGTGAAAAAATGGAAAGAAAGTATTAATAAAAGTGAAATGTTCAAGGTCCAAAACAACGCTAAACAAATTGGGATAAACAAAATTAATGATTCAGTTAAAACAATTGAAGAACTAGAGATATTAGTTTTAGAGTATATTGGAGAATATAGAAAATTAATGTTCTAAAAATTGAATACCTTGGTACAAAGGGTAAGCAGCATAAGCTGTATTATAATGGCTAAAGCCAGGAGGACTAGTTGATGAAAACTAGAAGAATTATTGTACCAAGGATGCTAATTAACCATCATTTGCCACACCCAGAGATATATGGAGAGTCTTTAGTTGAGTTACTTAATGGGATGATCACCGATATTTTTACAATTGATAATGGTGATTTAGTTACAGAAACAAACAACATTAAACTCATTGAATATTTAAAGCACAATGATATTCAAGACAAAATCTATACACTAATCAACACCAGTATTAAACTAAGAAGTATTAAACAAAATGATTTAAGTTTACTTTTGCAATGGATGAACCAAAATACAAACTATAGTATGAATGACATTAAGTATGAGTTTGAAGATATACGTATTTATATATCACACTCAATTTCGTACAATTCTCATCTGTTTATCATTGAGAAAGATAGTATGCCTGTCGGGTTAGCTGGTTATGACTTTATTGATTTAAGAGGAATTATCGATATCAAAATTTATGAAAAAAAGAGCATATCAAATGATAACGAAGACGTTGTATTGCAATTATTAATGGAACATATTCATAAGGAATATCAAGCCACTGATTTTTGTAGTATTGTATCTAATAAAGATTACTATAGTCATCAGATATATACACGAAACGGTTTTCATAAGAATGAAAAAGATTCAATTGAATTACCTACTTCAGAATTAGCAATTCAAAAAGCATATATCTATGAACATAAGAGCTTTGATATGCAAATCACAGAATCAGAGAAACAAGTTCTAAATGAATTCTTGCTATTGTATCCTAGAAGATTATATGATTTAGCAAATCCAGATCAATTTATTGACATAGAGCATGCAATTGACTATGAATTGAAGATATACATTAGATTAATATTAACAAATCAATTGAATCATAAAGATGAATTTGAAGAGATTTATGTTGATGACAATGGATTATTAAGTATTGAGGATAATCTAATAGAAAAATATGATGAAATGATGTCCCTTTTATCAGGTGATGATCTAAGTATTGCTAGCTACTATAAACAGTTGATACTTCCTGTACTTTCAATCGTTAATAGACACATCAAGATTCATGATGAAAAACAGTTATATCATTTGAGCAGTAAATCTATGCATTAAAACTTAGGGGTTCTAAACCGTTACGGGTCACCATCGCTAACAGTGTCCTCATTTCTTAACAGAGATGGGGCTTTTTTTGTCTTTGTTAAGCCATTCTTATGTTTAAAATTAAAGCACGTTCACAAGGTTCGAAATTGAATTTTTGAATTCATAAAAATGTAAATTTGAGACAAAAATATCCATTTTGGGTGTCAACGCCTGTTTTGCAAAACTTATGACAATATAAGCAAAATTTCAACAAATCTTTTGAAGTTGAAGTATGATTTCAAAAAGACCACCAAAATACCAACTTATGTTGATATAAATTTTATGTCTTTTATCAAAATATAGCGTGATTTAGATGGTATGAGTGGTAAATTGATGTTTTTGATAGATAAGAAAGATAAATTTTATCACCATTTAATTAGTTTAATAAATCTAGAATGATAGATTTTTATTTTTTATGAGAAATGATTGAAGATTCACGTGCTGAAATTTCAGTTTCGCCTAGCGAAAACACAAAATCTTAAACAAAACATTCATAATAGCTTTTCCCTTTATTATTTGTTATACTAAGAATACAGAGTTACAACTTGGAGGGAATATGAAAAAAATAATTATTGGGGTAGTTTTCTTTTTATCTGGTTTTTTTTCAGTTTTATTGATTAAACTTTCCAGCATAGATAATCCGATTGGTAATTGGAGTGATCAAACACGATTTCAAGCGTTTCTTGAAGAATGGAATATTGGGATCTTATATCAAGTAAGCATTTGGCTTGTATCTATTGGATTACTTCTAATTTTAAGTGAACCAGTTTTGGTTATTTATAAATATATAAGGCAAAATGTAAAAAAGTAAAAAAAATTACTGCTAAATACGATTGAATACTTATGTATATCTTTATAAGGTTTATCAAATTAATATACTTTAAGTAAAATAGATATATCATATGATAATAAATTCCACATATTGAAACTTAGGGATTCGAAACCGCTACGGGTCACCAACGCAAGCAGTGTCCCCATTTCTTAACAGAGATGGGGCTTTTTTTACGCTTATTAAGCCATTGTTGTATTTGAATTTATAGCAATTTCTTGGTGGATGGAACTGATTTTTGAATGACTCAAAAATGCGAGTTTGAAATAAAAATATTTATTTAGGGAGTTAACACCTGTTTTTACCAAACTTATAACAACATAAGCAAAAATTACAACGAGTCTTTAGAAGTTGATGTGTAGTTTCAAAAAAAGAGCAAAAATACCAACTTATAATGTTATAAGTTTTGGATCTTTTATCAAAATGTGGCATGGTACGAGTAGTAAACTTATGAAACTTTACATGAAATATTACAAAAAATATAAATAAACCGTAATATTAATATATGTGTTATTGGAATGCCCCAAAAATGTATCCAACTTTAATTAGAGTTTAGTGATAAAATTAAACCAATAAAGGGATACGAACGTATGAAGGGTTAAAGATTTACAACTGAACAAATTATTATAAAACTTAGAGAAATGGAAATCCATTCAATTCTAAACTATATGACACCAATGAGTTATAGAATTCAAAATCAGGCTTTCATATCAGCCTCTTAAATGATATAATTTGTATACTGAAACTAATAACATTAAGCCCATTGAATATTTAAAGCCCAATAATATTCAAGACAAAGACTATACACTAATTAATACCGGAATTGAACTCAAAAGTATTAAACAAAGTGATTTAAGTTTTGTTTTGTAATGGATGAATTTGAAGATATACGCATTTATATATCATTGAAAAAGATAACATTTCTGTTGGACTGGATGGTCATGATGTTATTGATTTACAAGGAATCATTGCTATCAATCCAATGCGACTTACTATATTACATATTGATTCAACAAGTCATTTTCATCAAAAAAGTTTAGCTTATTCAAGGAAAAATTTGGATATCAAATACTTGAAGTATCATATGAATAAGATATTTATAGGTAAGATAAAATTAAGCTATTAGCGGAAAGAAGAATGAATAATGCCAAAAAATTGGTGTAAATTTTCACAGATAAAAGATGAATTTATTGAAGGATCTAGGAATACTTTGAAATTATCAATGAAAGATTCTCTTGATTTTTATGATCTAGCGGATAGAATTTTCAAAGCGTTCATGTTTGAACAGTTTCAAATCACTAGCAAAAGGGATTGTATTACAATAACTGTAAAGAAGTTTTTAGATGCATATAACTTTAAGATTAAATTATATTATGATATTCTGCATTTTGACAATATTGGACTTTATTCATTTTTGAGAGGTTCTATTTTCACATCTAAACTTGAATATGTTGCAAGAGAGCTATATGAACATGAATTTATTGATATTGATGAGTACTTAAACTCTAATGAATATATGGACAAAATTGATATATTAATGAATCAAATTTCAACTGATGAAATTGAATTAATGCCATTTTTTATATTAAGGCAAGCATTTGTAAGGTTAACCTGAGATGTGTTTACAAGGAAACTTAAAATAGGAAGCAATTGATAATGCATTGAAGATGTATATTAGATTGATACTAACAAATCAGTTGAATCACAAAGATGAATTTGAGGAGATTTATGTTGATGATAACGGATTATTAAGTATTGAGGATATTCTAATAGAAAAATATGATGAAATGATGCCCCTTTTATCAGGTGATGATCTAAGTATTGCTATCTACTATAAACAGTTGATACTTCCTGTACTTTCAATCGTTAATAGACACATCAAGATTCATGATGAAAAACAATTATATCATTTGAGCAGTAAATCTATACATTAAAACTTAGGGGTTCTAAACCGTTACGGGTCACCATAGTTAGCCGAGTAAGTCTGTCTCATACAAGAGATAGGCTTTTTTTGTCTTTGTTGGGCTATAAAGTGGATGAAAAGCGAGGGTGTTTGGACGTTACCAGAAGTTTGCAAGTGATTGATTTATAGAGTGAAAAACTTCTTCATTTTAGTCGTTTAGGGTCTACGCTCCTGTTGCTCAAAAACTTATGAGAATATAAACGGTATTCATTCGGTAGTTTTGATTTCCAAGAATGGTTTATGTAATCATTCAAAATCATAAGCTTATGTATACATAAGTTTTGGGTTGTTTCTTGTTTTTGGCGTGGTACACGTGGTAAGCGTGGTAGATGTAAAATAAAATGATAAAAGCTTAATGGAAAAACTCTTTTATAAAAAAACATATCTATATGAAAAGCTATGTCGAAACCATCATCTACGGTAAATTAGAGAGTTAAATAAACACGAAAAAAATGGTACAATATATTTAAATGGTAGAAGACAAAGTCGAAAGGTTATTTTCTTATATAAAAGATACTAAAAAGATTTACATCAAGAAATTTTATAAACTACACTGCTAAAATATTGACATCTAAGGAGGCCATTATGTTTGTTCTGATTTGTAATTTTTCCATTAATGAAAATCGAAGAATCAATATCACAAATAAATCAAAAGTCATTTATGAAAATGAGAGTTTTACTTGTGAAATTTTCAGTAGAAATAAAACTGAAGAAGACCAATTAATGAATATTTCAGATTCGAGTCATCTAACCATGAAATGTTCAAGGTTTAGCACATTTGAAGAAGCATTGAACTATTCAAATATTGTTTTTACAGCTTTAAATAATTTTGGTTATAAATATAATGTAAGGATTATAAAAGATGTTAAAAATTTGGAAATACCTGTAGAGATAAAAAGTCTTTCAGAATACCCTATTTTAGAAAATGATGCTGTTCTTGTTTATCGATGTGATCAAAAACCTAAAATAATATCATCAACACTAAAGGCATGTGTGAGTTTAAATGATGATGAAAAACTTTTAGCGGATTGTATGAAGGACACAAATGGGAAATTGATGATTATGAAAAATGAAAATATCATATCATCTTCCCTAGAGTCTTTCAATTCAACTGTGGTTGAGAGTAATCCGAAACTGAAGTTACTTGGGATCATTATGTCTCTTGAGATACTTACAAATATACTCAATAAAAATGAGAAAGTTAAATCAGAAGAGGAAATAAAATTAATCGATAAAGCAGTAGCTTATGTGAAGGATACTGATTTGAACAATCTTATTAAGAATAATATTGCATCAGAAATTGGTAAATTAAAAGCAAAATCAATAAAAAAACAATTAGTCACATTGCTGCTTAAAGCTAAACAACCTAGTGAAATACTTGGATATACTTTTGAGGGATTCGTAACGCAATGTTATAGAATTAGATCATGGATAACCCACGGAAGTGATTTTCCAAAAAAAGGAATATTAGAAAAATATGATTTAAACACAGTTAATAATGAACTAAAAAAAATATCTATTAACTTGATAGATGCATTACCTTTGATAATTAAGTGATACCCAAATTATGTTATAATGTAAATAAAAAAAAGAGGCAATAAAAATAAACGTCTTAAAGATAGTTTTTTCTCTTTTTTTGAATGGTTCTTTATGGATAATAAAAAACTAGATACTCTATAAATATAGTCTAAAAATAAAAAACAATCAACTCAATGTTGACTGTCTTCATCTATACACACATTCATTTCATTCATATCAATGATTACTTTTTCAAATTTGCTTGTTGGTATGTTCTTTCCAATATAGTCTGCTCTAATAGGGAGTTCTCTATGCCCTCGGTCAATAACAATTGCTAGTTGAATTTGTTTCGGTCGTCCATGATCACTTAAAGCATCCATACGGGTCACCAAAATAGACAGTTAAGGCTTATTCTTTTAGAATAAGCCTTATTTTTTCATCAAAATGCAATGATTTAGTTGGTTTTTAAGCATAAATATCACTAATTAGTGAGTCATGAATATTCTTATAGTTTCTTATTTGATATAATCAAAATTGTTTTCAAATGCGAATATGCATAAATTTATCTACACATAAGTTTTAGCAATGGAAATTAACTAGACTTAACATGGAGATTGAATAAATTTATTTTCTGTAATATGAAAAAACGATTAAAATATGTGCTTATCTGTATATAAGTTTTAAAGTTTTTAGTATTGGCTCACAACTCATGTTATAATTATATTAATTAAGAACGATAATAGGTTGGTTTCAAGTATATTTGATAGTGGGGCACGGGGAAATGTCAAAAATCAATGAAAAAGAAATATTGATTATGATGTTAGACAACTTTAGCGATAAGTTTCAAGATAAAACATCTCAAATACAATGGTATCAAGCAGATAGTAATAGTGTTCGAGTCAAATTTTATGGCAATGACACTTTTTTTCCAATAAGTTATCACAAAATAACAATATATAAAAAGGAAAAGATAATTAATCCAAATAAAACGGAAGTTTTTTTTCATGGTCAGCCTCTAAGAGAAGTCAAAGAGATTGTTGATTTTGGCGTGTATTATAAACTGTTCTATGAAAGTAAAAAAAGTTTAATACTACACAGCTCAGAATTTAGTTTAATAGATAATATCGACGATCCAAAAATACAATGGCAATTAAGGTTTAATTACTTCAAAGAACTATCGAGACAATCAAAAGACGGAGATGCCGATCACCTGGCTTATCAATATGAGCATATTAATCCTACGTTAACACACACAGTTCTATACAGATATCTAACTCACTTTAAAACACTTAAAAGAGATGCAAAGGAAACATTCATATATCCTTTTGGTCTTAACTTGAGTCAAAAAGCTGCAGTCGAAAACGCATTTAGTTCTAATATCTCATTTATTGAGGGACCACCTGGAACAGGAAAGACACAAACCATATTAAACATTATATCTAATGCAGTATATCAAAATAAAACAGTAGCTGTAGTTTCTAATAATAACGCTGCTATAAGTAACGTTAAAGAAAAATTAGATGAGTATGGTTTAGGATTCATTGCTGCATTACTTGGTAATAAGGATAACAAGATGGTTTTCTTTTGGGAAAAATCTGAATCTAATAGAGAAGAAATAATAAATAATTGGAGCGTTGGGAATCTAGAGATTGATTATTTAGAAAAACAGTGTAGAAATTACCAACAAAAACTCCCAAAGCTTTACGAAAGGGAAAATACACTAGCAAAATTAAAAACGTATAGAAGTAATCTAGTGAAAGAATATGAGCATTTTCAATCACAAAATAAACTGATTGATGAACCAAAGAAGAAAATTACTAAAAGAACAAGCAACTTAGACAATCTCATTCAGTTCAAGATTGAGCTCGAGCATCTTCAGAAAAAATCTAGATTTAGATCGTTTCTATTAAAAATTAAATATGGATTTTCATTTAAGAATGAAACTGAAGAATCCATAAAGGATTTAATTGATTATCTGGATCAAAAATATTACAAACTCAAAATAGCGGGTATTGACAAAGAAATAGATAAATTAGAAAAATATTTAGAGTTTGAAGATTTTTTAGAAGCTAAAAATAAATATCAAAAAATATCCAATCAGTTATTTCAACTTAAACTAAAAATGAAATATTCTTCAATTACATCACAAGAATTCTCGATTGAAAACTACAAGAATAATTTCAATGAGTTTATTGCTGAGTTTCCAGTAATCTTAAGTACAACTCATTCACTAATTCCTAGTGCTAATCATGGATATGTTTTCGACTATCTTATTATTGATGAAGCATCTCAAACTGATTTATTAAGCTCTGTACTTTCGCTTTATTGTGCGAGAAACGCAATTATTGTAGGGGATTCAAAACAACTACCTCAAATTGAAAACCAATACCTAGAAGATAAAAATAAAACACTCAAGAAGCTCTTTAATATCAGCGATGAGTATGACTACTTTGGTAATAACATTTTATCTTCAATGTCAAAAGTATTTACTGATGCACCTCAAGTAATGCTTAAGGAACATTATAGGTGTCACCCGTTGATTATTAATTTTTGCAATCAAAAATTCTATAATAATGAACTCATTATATTAACAAAACCTAACTCAGAAATTTCTCCTTTGAAGATATATAAAACAGTACCTGGAAATCATGCAAGAAAAAATCCGGAAGGATCTGGATTATATAACTTACGAGAAGTTGATGAGATAAACCTCATTATTAAGAACTCGGAATGCAAAGATATAGGTGTAATTTCGCCATATAGAAGACAAGTTGAAGTTCTAAATGAAAATATTGAGATTAAATCTGACAAAATTGAAGTCGACACTGTTCATAAATTTCAAGGAAGAGCAAAAGATGTTGTTATCTTATCAACTGTTGCAAATGATATTAGACCAAGTGCTTCTTTTGAATCTGAGAAAGAGGATTTTGTTAGTAAGAGTGATTTACTCAATGTTGCAGTTTCTAGGGCAAAGAAGCAACTTAACCTTGTTGTGTCGGATAAAATTTATCAAAGTAAAAACAATAATATTGCTGATTTGATTAAATACATTAAATATAACTCTAGTATCAATGATATTCAAGAAGGAAATGTGAAATCAGTTTTTGATATTTTATATTCTGACTATCAAAAAGAATTGGAATCATTTCGAAAAAATCACTTTAAAGCACAATTTGATACTGAAAATATTGCCTTAAATCTAATACAGGATGTAATAAAGGGATACAAGAATCTTAAAGTTATTATGCACACTCCACTTCAAAGATTATTACGTGATTATTCCGAATTTGATTCAATAGAACAAAAATATCTTAGACATCCATGGACGCATGTTGATTTCTTAGTCATTAATACCGTTACAAAAGAACCAATTCTTGTAATAGAAGTTGATGGAATAGCATTTCACGAGCAAAGTAAACATCAATTGTCTAATGATAAAATAAAGGATAGAGCACTTGGTTTAAATGATATTGATTTTATTAGGTTAAAAACAAATCAAAGCAAAGAAAAAGATAGACTCATCAATGCTATCAGCAATTCTCTTTTTGGGAATTAGTTCGTAATAATTTAAATCCATATGCTATAATGACAATTAGAAATGAACGTTTATCATAAAATTTATATTAGGGGTTTTTTGTGTGAGGAGAATAATAGGTTTTGCTTGTTTTGTTTTAAGCTCGCTAATAATCATTGCAATCGTAATAGCTAATATCGAAATATTTGAAAACTTTTTTTCAGATTTAGAGGGCGACACTTTGATTGTCACTATTGGAATATATGCTGGAATTGTTTGGGGAATGCTATATCAACCATTAGTAATACTTTTACTTAGTGTTATTGCAATGGGAAATTATTCGCACAGATAAACAAACATTTAATCAATCAAGAGATGATTTCAAATTCAGTTGACTTGTAAAATGTTCAAAAGGTAGAGTGAAATGAATAAGAATGAACTAATTCACAATAGTGTTTTGAATATAAGTAACTTAGACAAGACAATAGATAATATTGCCTTCTTTTCAGATTTACATTTTGATTATACTAAGGGAAATTATAAACCAACTTACGCGCAAGAGCATGAGTCGGGTTTTGTTCAAACGCTACTTGAAGATCACAAAGAGAGTCTTGTCTTGTTAGCAGGGGATTTTTATGATGACTACCGTAAAACTATGTCTTTTTTAGATCGTTTGGAACGCGAGCATATTTACGGCTTTTTTGTACTCGGAAATCATGATTATTGGAGTAAGGGGAAATTCACTTATGACGAGATGATTAAACTATATCAATCCCATACTGAAGATAATCGTTACTTTAAAATGTTATTGAGTGGGAATTCATACCAGATTAACGACATCATTTTCATTGGAGATACAGGGTGGACTAGTTTTGATAAAGGCAAAGGAGTCATTAATCTAAGTAGAAAAATTATTGAATTACCCGAAGAAAAACAAATCAAAGATTTTTCTTATAAAAAAGTCCTTGAGTATCATACTAGATGGATTGAGTATGCAAATACTATTTTAGATGCAAACAGCAAAGTAATTGTTTTAACACACTTTCCTATGTTTAGCTGTGCTGTGAAAAAAAACTCTGACTTATGGTGGAGTTCAAAGACAAACATAAGGGAAAGCTCAAATTGCTGGAAAATTCATGGACATACACATAAAAATTATCAGGATCACAATCGGATTTCATATCAAAGAGGATATGAGCATATGTCTGATCGCTCTTTTCATTATAATGATATGCCGAGTTATGTTTATTTCCGTCGGCATATTGGAAAACTTGTTAAGCTATCGGATAGCAAGAATTTAGTCGATCCAGGCGGATATATAATGAATCAGTATTATAAGAATCAACTATTGCTACCTGAAAATCAAGTTGAGATAATAAATGTGAAGAAGCGCGGATTTATGCGCTGTGCAGCTAATAGGGGAGTTTTTGTTGCTTTATCCTCTAACTCAGAAGACTTTATAAACAAGGTTGAAAAAAGACTCAAAGGATATCTTGATAATGTTTTCATTAATTACACACCGTTCAAAGGATTAACTCATGAGGAAATTACAACAATAGAAAACGCTATAATAATACTTAAGAAAAATGATGTTTTAAATGTAAGAGAGTATATGACAGCAGCTGTAATCGCTGGATATGTGTGGAATGGTATGGCCTATGGTGTTTCCGACATGCGTCCTTTGGATGATTATGATATTATTAGGTTTTATCTAATGTTCCTTACCATTAAAAAGTATGGACTTACTATTGGAGAAGTAAAAAGAGTAAGAAAGAACCCGGACTTTTCAATTAAAGTAGGCAGTGTAGATATATTTATTCCTTTGGTAAATAATTATACACTAGAACCCGAAGAAGTACAGGTTGAATTAAGCAAAACAAAGTTACTGAGCAAATAGAAAAAGTGTGAAATTCTCATTTAACGTGTCCACTTTATTGATCTAGAACCAAATCAGAGTAATCTATATGAATGAAAATTGATAGACTTTTGGAGGATATTTAAATGTACGAAAAAGATATAGGAAGAAAAATCAAGGAACTTCGAAACAGCCAAGGGATTTCGCAAGAAGAATTGGCTTTACGTCTTGACAAAAGTGGTAATTCGAGTGTTTCTAAAATTGAAAGCGGGACTCAATCAATTAATGCGGATGAATTAAAGAAAATAGCTATCGCATTAAAAACAACTCCAAATGAGATTTTGGGATTTCATAGCTTGAATGAAGCAACAATTCGCTATAAATCGGTCACCAATAAGCAAATAAAACTTAAGGAATTTAAATCTTCGACTACACGCTTTGAGTGGATATCTTTTTTTATTTTGATAATTTCACCTATAATCGTTGCCTTTATAAAAGCAGAGACGAGTTATATTGTGTTATTTGTTTTAGCAGCTGTTATGCTAGTTGTACTTATAAAATCTCTCATAAATTATTTTATGAATAAAAGCAAAAATTCGTTAAATATTCAGACAGATGTAAACAACAATATCACATATGTACACAAATGGAAGCAATCTCAATTAACAGAATATCGTAGATCAATAATTTTTGCGTCATCTTTTGGGGCTGTATTATCGTTTTTTTATATAGTGGCATTTTCAAATTCTATAGATACTATTTTAGTGGGAAGCAGTTGGATAGTAGTATTAATAACATTCTTGTTATTTATACCTCCTATGGTTAGATTGTTTTGCAGCTTAAATCTTAATCCTAATATTGATGTGGACTATAAGGAAATTAAAGATAATTCCATATTATTTTACTTAAGTCTATTTATAAACATCTCTAGCTTATTTTTTGTTGCTTTTTACACTAGTTATCAAAAATCAGTAAATCCGAGTCTATTTAAGAACGATTTATTATTTATCTCAATTACCGAATGTATAATTACGTTCTTCGTTCTATTTGCACACACAAAATATTTGAAGAATTATGAAATATTTGTTATTGAGAAGGAGTTAAATCAAAAAACTAAAATTGAAATCCATTCGAAATCAGAATAATCTATAACTGTTAAGAATATCACCTTGATTCACTTTAATTTCTATTCTATAGTTGAAGTGAAAGGAGGTGCATATTATGTGGAAAGAGATATTTGAACTTATATTTAGAATTGAACCAGCATCGGGTAATTTAATCGTTGATCTTTTATTACCAATGATGTTATCACAATTATTTTATCAAGTAACTTATAGTGTCGTTGGAAATCTATATAGTGAAGGAATAATAGAATCAAGTTCAGCCGGAAGTGCTATTCATTGGTTTTTAAGATTAGGCGCAGTATATGTGTGTGTTCTGGTATTTAACTTAATATTTGCATTTTGGCCTGTAATTGTGGGTGTCATTAGTATTGTCGTAATAGCATGGCTAATATTAACAAAAATCATCAAGAAATGAACCAATTGCAATGTTTTAATGTGTTCAATCGATAGATTTTTATAGAAATGTAAAAGTGGAATTTTCCACTTTTTCATTATCAGAAACTTGCACTCATACTTAATATAGAGTCACCAAAAATAGCAGTGATAAAAAGGACTTCTATATCAGTCTAGTCTGATAGTCACTGAAAAAAACGTGAGCCCCTACGGGGCACCAATATAATCATAAAACAGCTCACTTCATCATGGAATGGGCTTTTTATATGTATATTAAAAGAGTTTTTATAGCTCTTGAAATAGAATCTTTTTAGAATTTGAATTGTTTAAGTCATAGGTTTACCGAATTGAATAAAAAACATGGAAATAGCAAAACTTACGACAACATAAGCAAAATTGTCCCATAGAAAAGAAAGTATATAGCATGTCTGTGAAATATACTTAAAAATGCAACTTATGTTGATATAAATTTCTGAGAGTTAATTCAATATAGTGTGGGAAATACGTAACTTCGAAATTGTATATTTTAAAAAGGGATTGACAATATTATTTATGATTGTTATAATATAGTGAATGATACAGATAATACAGATGGAAAGGGGATAAAATGGTTAAATCAAAAATAGATCTATTTATGAGAATCAAAGAAAATTTTAAATCATTAATAGAAAAAGGAGCATACCTTGAAGGTGAAATGCTGCCAAGTGTAAGAAAAGCTTCATCAGATTTAGGTGTTAATCCTAATACCGTTCAAAAAGCTTATCAAGAATTAGCAGATGAAAACTATATTGAAATTATTCCAAAAAAAGGTGCCTATGTAAAAAAATATATCCTTCACCCAGAAAAAGAACTCATTCAATCTATACAACAACAGATTGATATTCTAAAAAAACATTATACAGAAGATGAAATTCTTATTATTCTAAAAAAACATTTAGAAGGAGAAAACCATGATTGAAGTTAAAAATCTATACAAAAGTTTTAATGAGCATTCTGTATTGAAGGATATTAATTTAAAATTAGAGAAAGGGACTATTTTTGGTTTGATAGGTATTAATGGGGCTGGGAAATCAACATTTCTAAGATTAATCATGGGGATATTACGACCAGACTGTGGAGAAATTGAGATAGATAAGCGTTCAATTTTGGAAGACAACGATTTAAAAAAATCAATTTTCTATTTATCAGATCAACCCCCTTTTAGTAATCAAATGACTTTTAGAAATTTAGCAGATTTATACAAGATATTCTATCCATTTGAAGAAGAAACTTTTAATGCAATCTTAAATACATTTTCCTTGGATCAAAATATAAATTTAAATCAGATATCTAAAGGTATGAAAAGACAAGGCTATATTGCCTTAGCTTTTGCTTCGGGAGCAAAATACCTGCTTTTAGACGAAGTGTTTGATGGATTAGATCCTTCAGCACGTTTGAAATTTAAGAAATTGATGATTTCTTTAGAGCATCAAGATAAAATTATTATTGTTACAAGTCATTCTCTAAGAGAATTAGAAGATATTTGTGATTCTTTTGGTATGATTGATGAAGGTTATTTTAAAAGATATGGAAATCTTGATTTTGAATTAAATAAACTTGTTAAGTATCAAATTATATTGAAAGATACTTCGCCAATAGAAATATTAGATCAAAACAATGAACCTATATACATTAATCAAGATGGCAGAATTCTAACCATTGTCATTGATGTTAACAACAAGTTGGAACAATATATAGATAAAGAAGTTTATCATGTGGCTGATGAACTCCCTATCTCTTTTGAAGAATACTTTATGATTAATCAAAAGGGGGTTAACTCATGAAAGCATACTTTAATTATCTAACTAAGACTAAATGGCTTCAAACATTAGTCATGGCACTAATACCATCGGTTATTTTTGTTTTAATACTAATTTTAGATAACCGAACATATCCACTTTTAAACTCAAGTGGATTCTCAAATGATTTTGGTATGTCTGTGATTTTTATAGCTATTGTGTTAATTGTTATAGTGATTTTTAGATTTTCTTCTTTAAGAAATCCAAAAGAAGTTGATTTGTATTATGCGCTTCCAATTTCAAGGAAAAAGCTATATTTAGTTCATTCGTTATTTGGATTTGTTCAATTATTGATTGTATGGACAATCATGTTTATATTGGGTTTTATGACTCTTTTAATTTTGTCTCACGGATATTATAGGGAAGGATTTTTCTTCTTATTATACTTTATTGTCATATTCTATTTAATAATTCTATATGGTATTACAAACTTTGTATTTTTAAGAGCAAATACTATTTTTGACGGAATTGCATTTATATTGTTATTTCACACTTTATTTTTATTTGTTTCTTTATTTTTCAGCAATAATTTAATAGGAGTTTTTATGGGATTTGGAGTAAACCCATTTTTCTCACTAGGGAGATGGACCGTTTATTTATTGTCAATGACAGCGGACACCCCATCAAATTTTGCAACTGAATATTTTGTAAGAGATCTACCATCGGTTATAACTAACACATTGGTATTTATGGGGTTATCAATCTTTTGTTATCTTTATAATTATAAAGTGATAGAACAAGAAAAAACCGAAAACATTGGTCAAATTAGTGATAGCAAGTTTGGATATCGGCTTTATATACCACTTAACATCATATTTGGAGTTTCAACTGTTTCTCTTTTTGGTGGAATTATTATATGGCTAATAAACGGAATTCTCGTATCAGCAGGATTTATAGGCTTTTTCATTTTTAGAAGAACAGCGAAAATCAAACTTATTGATGTCGGATATATTTTTGTATCAGTAATTATCGGGATTGTCCTAGGATTCTTTATCAAGTAAACAATCAAATATCAGTCTAATCTGATGAACACTGAAAAAAACGTGAACACGGGTCACCATAATAAATTTGAAATGCTCTTCTCACTCATGGAAGGGCTTTTTTATATCAATAAATCAGTTGAAATTAACCTTGATTAACCACCCAATGGGTGGTATAATTAAATCGAGGTATATAATTATGAATCTAATATTAAAAGAAGCTAGAGCTGAATATGGCGTCACTCAAAAGGAATTAAGTGAGATTACAGAGATACCACTTAGAACGATTGAGAATTGGGAAAGTGGTAAGCGTACGCCTAGTCCTTGGGTTGAAAAAATGGTTTATAGTTATTTAAATAAGTACCCTAAAAATCAACACGGGATCATTACTGAAACAAAAGGTATCTATGAAATTGAACAAATTAAAGATGCTTTATTACCATTAACCTTTAAATATAATATCAGCCGGATTATCTTATATGGTTCCTATAGTAAAGGAAAGCAAGATTCGAAAAGTGATATTGATTTAGTTGTTGATGGGGATATTAAAGGTATAAAGTTTTTCGGGTTACTTGAAGATGTAACGAACTCACTTGTTAAATCTGTAGATTTAATCCATTTATCACAAATTAATATAAACTCTAATACATATGAAAATGTTATGAATGGCATCACTCTTTATGAACGATAGAAATCTTAAATCGATAACAAGAATTATTATACATCTAGAGAATATTTTCGTTTATATGAAAACAATCAATACATTTGAAGATTTCAATCATAATCAGCTTGTTGTTGATGCTATTGTATTTAACTTGTCGCAAATAGGCGAGATATCTAAATATAGAGTTTCAGAAAATTTAAAAGAATCTAATAAACAGATTCCATGGCACGAAATGTATGGTTTTAGAAATCGCATCGTTCATGACTATGATCAAATTAATATGAATGTTGTATATGACACGATAATAGAAGATTTACCCCAATTATTAAAACAACTTATTCAAATGATGAATGAAAATGAAAAGCAAATATAATAATTAAGGGTTGTTTGATTGGACGCTCCAAAGAGGACTTTTGATATACATTTAATCATCAGCGTCACCAAAACTAGCTTAGAAAATTAAGATATTTATATCAGTCTAGACCGGAAGTAGCTGAAGAAAACGAGAACCACTACGGGTCACCAACGCAAGCAGTGTCCTCATTTCTTATCAGAGATGGGGATTTTTTTTACGGTTAAAATTATAGTGCTTTTTATGAGGTTTAAAAACAAAAAATAAGACAAATAAAAATGTAAATTTAAGGCAAAAATATGTATTTAAGGAGTTAACACCTGTTTTTGCAAAACTTATGACAATATAAGTAAAATTTCAACACTCAATTAGAAGTTGAAACATGATTTCAAAAAGATCACTAAAATGTTAGCTTATATTGATATAAGTTTTAGGTCTTTTATCAAAATATGGCGTGGTATGCGTGGTAAATTTAGCTCAAAGGAATAAACTATAGTAGGATGCACTCTTTAATTTCAGTAGTAAATCCCTATCTTTTAATAGGATATAGAGTGCATTAAATAGTGAAAAAATAAAAGTGTATTAAAGTATAGTTTTATGCACAACTCGAAATCGGAAAATATTGTATTGTTAAAGATAGCATTAATTGATTTAAAATAACGTAAATAATTAGACACTTGCTTATTTATACATTTGGTAGTATGGTATAGATAAAGAGCAAAGTAATGTTAAACGAATGCATCTGAGATGAAAATCTTTGATGCATTGTTTTTATTTCAAAGGGTTTGTTAAAAAATCAAGGAGGATTTATAAATGAAGAAAACAATGGTATTTCTATCATTTCTATTTTTACTCGCATTAAGTTCATGTACACAAAGTGTTGAGTACACAATTAACTTTGATAGTAACGGAGGAACTGAAGTTCTTTCTGTAAATACTGATGATAGTTCAACTATAACTATTCCTGATAATCCAACGAAAGAAGGATTTGTTTTTGGTGGTTGGTATTGGGATAATGACGCTTTTCAAAATCCTTTTTCAGCAAATTCACTTTTAGATACACCTTTATCAAGTGATATGACTGTTTATGCTAAATGGAGTCCAATTATTCCACCTGTTTATGTTTATTCGATTACATATCTATTAGATGGGGGAACCAATAATCAAAGTAATCCGGTAACTTTTGACAGTGAGACAGTCACTTTAGCTATTGTAGATCCAGCAAAAGAAGGATATTCCTTTGATTCATGGTATAGTGATGAGGCATTTAATACAGCTTTTAATTTCTCAGCGCTACCCAACGCAGATATTACATTATATGCAAAATGGATTGTCAATAGTTATACATTGCAATACCTAGATAATGATGGTACGATCCTGCAAACTGCAGAATATGATTTCGGGGCGAGTTTGAATGATGTTACTGCACCTATAGCATCTAAGGAAGGATATGATTTTGTTGAATGGAATCAGGATCTTCCTTTAACAATGCCTGCAAGGGATCTGATGATCACAGCGCGTTATGTTATCAGGGAATATACAATGTCGTTCAACAGTAATGGAGGCTCTGAAGTCTCAGATATTACTGTTGCTTATGAAACAACAATATATGCACCAGTGAATCCAACCAAAGATAGTTATATTTTTGGTGGATGGTATTTAGATGAAGGATTAACAGACTATTATAGTTTTCCAACAACGATGATAGAAGATATCACACTCTATGCAAAATGGGAAATCTTAGAATATACAATTAATTATTATATCGTTGGTGTTGATCAAATAAATAATATCACCTTATCTGACGAAGGTATAGTTGATGTCTTTTTCGGTGTTGGAAATTCCGCAATAATCACCTCAGAAGGACGTGTCTTTACTTGGGGAGCAAACTCCGAGGGACAATTAGGTATTGGCACTAAAACAACTAAAGAAGCCAACCTAACAGTATAACGAGTTCTTTTGGCTTATTAGCGGAAGAGAAAGTCGTTAAAATCTTATTAGGAGCTCAAGCCTGTATAGCACGCACGTCTAATGGCCGAGTCTTTACTTGGGGATATGATGGTAATAGACAATTAGGCAATGGGGAAAGTGATAATAGTTCACACTTTACTCCAATAGAAATCACAAGCTATTTTAATTTAGCAGTAGGAGAAATAATTGTTGATGTTTCACTTGGAACCTCTCATTCATCAGCCATAACATCTGCTGGACGCATTTTTATTTGGGGGTATAACGGTTCTGGTCAATTAGGTATTGGAGAAGTTGGTAATATTACAGTTTCTGCACCAAGAGATATTACGAGTCAATTTAACTTAGATGATGGAGAAATGATTGTTGATGTTTCATTGGGGGATGGACACTCTGCAGCTATGACATCTGAGGGACGGATTTTCACTTGGGGATCAGATATTCAAGGGCAATTAGGCAATGGAACAAGTGATGATAGTACGCATTATAGTCCTACAGAAATCACGAGTCAATTTAACTTAAATGAAGAAGAAAACATAGTCGATATTTTGATGAGTTATTATCATTCTTCAGCTATTACATCAGAAGGACGTGTTTTTAATTGGGGTTATAATGGATATGGAAACTTAGGGGATGGTACTGTAGAAAATCTAACTTCTCCAATAGATATTACAAGCAATTTTAATTTAGCTCCTGAAGAAGTTATCAGTAGCATTTCGATGCGAGGCTATGATTTTGCTGCAGCTGTTACATCACAAGGGCGCGTTTTCACTTGGGGTCGTAATTTTTATGGTCAACTAGGCATTGGAGAAAAAGATTATGATGCTCATTCCACTCCAATAGACATCACAAGTGAATTTAGTTTATTGGAAGGAGAAAAAATAATCAGAACATCATCAGGAACAAATCATGCTTCAGTAATCACATCAATGGGACGCATTTTTACATGGGGGAATGATAATGCAGGTCAATTAGGAGATGCTTCATTAGTGGATAAACCGTCACCAGTACTGATTACAACAATATCTAGTGAAAAAATCCATAATGAGACTTTTGGATATGACTCCTTAATTGTTGAATACATACCAACTAGAGAAGGGTCTACTTTCAGTGGTTGGTATTCGGACGCAGAGTTAACGATACCTTATATCTTTTCAACAATGCCAGCTTATACACTTGTGTTATATGGCATGTGGATTCAAAACTAAATTCAAGCACAATTAATATATAGATTTAAGGTGAAAGGGATACTGAAAATTGAAGAGTATTCCTTTTTTGTTTATAAATTATATCGTAGTATATTAAAATAATATGTTAAAATTATAAATACTCAAGCAGAAAAAACATATATAAAACTTTCATATCTCCCAATGTAATACTTGAAAAGTTTTTGTGCAGGAAAGGACTGAAAATCCATTTGTCGAGCTTTCATTTCTCTTTGGACCCACTGAGTAGATAGTGAGCAAGTATGTTTTGATATAAGAGTCACCAATATTATAATGAAACCCCACTTCTTAGTTGAGATGGGGATTTTTTTAGAGGGAGATGAGTTTGATTTATGTAGAAATGAAGATAGATTCAAGAGTCTAAAAAAACATTTAGAATTGAAATCATTAAATTACTATGGTATAATTATGGCATAAAAAGGAGACGCTAATTATGCCAAAAATTATACCTATCAGAGAACTTAAAAATACTGCTTCAATTTCTAAATACGTAGAAGAAACAAATGAGCCCGTGTTTGTAACAAAAAACGGATATGGATCAATGGTCATCATGAGCATTGCTGTTTATGAAAAAGAGATTGCTAAAAAACAAATGATTGAATTCATCAATGAATCTCTAAAAGACATTGATAATTTTGATAAAAAGGTTGATGGAACACTTTTTCTAAATGAGATGAAAACGAAGTATGGAAAATAGGTATGTACTATTTCCTAAAGCAAAAGATGATTTAGAAAATATCTTTTACTATATTGCAATAGAATTAGTGAATCAAGAAGCTGCATCAGATCTAATAGATAAATTTGAAAGTAAGTTCAAAGAGCTTTTGTTGTTTCCGCTATCTTATCCACTTGTAGAGAGCAAACTCATCTATGAAATTGATCTAAGAAAATGTATTGTTGAGAACTATATTATTCTATATTTTTATAATGAAAAAGATAAGCTAGTTGAAATTGTTAGAGTTATATATTCGAAGATTGATTATCTTCAAGATTTGTAGCGAACTAAATATGGCATGATTAAAATAATGAGACAAGATAAAAATGAATTTTAGTCTTAAATGATATCACTTTAAGCGTGAGCATCACCAAATTTATCATAAAACAGCTCATTTCTACCAAGAAATAGGCTTTTTATATTACTTGATATAGAATTTATTTATAATTAGGATTGTTTGAGTCATAGTTTTACCGAATTGAACAAAGAACATGTAAATAGAAAACTTATGTAGATATAAGTTTTATGTGGCGACTCTTATCTTTTTTAATGATATAATCAATGGGTCACTCATTCATTAGAATTAAACGCGAGTTTTAGAAAGCATTTCAAAGGATTCGAAATACAAATGTTCGATTAATCCCAATGAATTACACTGAAAAGAGGCAATGAAATGTCGAATTCATTTCAAAACTTTAACTTAAATCCTAACTTAATTAAATCACTTAATGTACTTAATTATAATGTTCCCACACCGATTCAATCACGCGTTATACCTGCTTTATTGAATCATATGGACCTAGTTATTAAATCAAAGACCGGAAGTGGGAAAACCGCAGCTTTTTCAATACCCATTATTCAAAATATCAAATGGGATAAAAGAGAACCCCAAGTTTTAGTTTTAACACCGACTAGAGAATTAGCAATTCAAGTCAAAGAAGATATGTTTAACATTGGAAGATTTTCAAGAATCAAAGTTGAAGCTGTTTATGGCAAATCTTCATATGAAAGCCAAGCAAAGCAACTCAAACAAAGAACACATGTTATTGTTTCTACACCGGGAAGATTAATTGATCACGTAGTAAATAAAACCGTTGATTTAAGCCATATATCAACCTTAGTCATCGATGAAGCAGATGAACTATTACGTATGGGATTTATTGATGAAGTAGAAAGAATCATTCATTTTTTGCCTCTTAAAAGATTAACGGTTCTTCTTTCAGCAACGATGCCAACAGATATAGAAAAATTATCCAATCTATATATGAACAACCCTGAGCTCATTGTTATCGAAGATGACGAATTAACAGAAAATAAACTCACACAATACTATTATGAAGTAGAACAAAAAGATAAATTGAAACTCATAGATGATGTTTTAATTATCCAAAATCCTAACAGCGCAATTATTTTTTGCAATACAAAACAAGCTGTAGATGAAGTATGCGAAATGATGGATGAAAAAGAATATTTAGTTAATAAGATACACGGTGACATGGAGCAAAAAGATAGATTAAAAGTCATGAATGATTTCAAGCATGGCCTGTTTAGATATTTAGTTGCCACAGATGTTGCAGCAAGGGGTCTAGATATAGACTCTGTCTCACTTATTGTGAATTATGATATACCTTATCACGCAGAAAGTTATGTGCATCGAATTGGAAGAAGTGCTAGAGCTGGAAAAGAAGGTCTTGCAATATCTTTTATTTCTAATAGGGAATCTAATTATTTAGATCAAATTAACACCTATACCAATCAAGACATCATTATGCTTGAAAAAGCAACCAAAGAAGTTGTCAATCAAGCATTTGAAGTGTTTCAAGATAGACAAACATCTGATTTAGTAATTAAGATGGGTAAGGGTTTTGATTTTAAAGAAGAAATTATGAAGCTTCACATTAATGCGGGAAAAAAGACAAAAATGAGAGCATCAGATATTGTGGGTACAATTTGTGCAATTCCTGGATTGACTGCAAAAGATATTGGGGTCATCACACTGTTGGATATATCAACATTCGTCGAAATACTAAATAAAAAAGGCGAGCTAGTTTTTGAAACGCTTCAGACAATGCCCATCAAAGGTCGCTTGCGTGTTGTGAGTAAAGCAAATAAAACAGAGTATGAACTTGCATATGAAGCAAATAAAACTTTGGAATAACTGAGATTAAATAGTATAATATTTGGTAAACCCACTCTTAAATGTGATGGGACTTATTTGTCTTTGATAAGACATTAAGTGGACTTAAAATTGGGTGATTTTGAAAGCTTTAATTGAATCAAAAAACAAGAATTTCCAAGAGGTTGACTTTCATTAAAAGTCATTTAGGGAGGTAACTCCTATTTTTATAGGCACATAAGCAAAAAACACATTTGAATCCATTCTATAAAACAAGCTTGAGGAGTGGTATCTCCTTAATTGAAGCACCCATTGTGATATAATTGTTACAAACCAATCCATGATTATCGAATCATTAATCATATCTAAGAAATTATGTATTTCAGGAGGCTTTTTATGAAAGAGTTGTTGTCAAAAGTGCAAACGAAAAACCAAGAAACCATTAAAAAAAAATCATCTATCTTATTTAAAATCCAAGGATTAATGATTTTGATAGCCATAACACTATTAATTATTGATAGCGATCAATTGCTAACGCCAGCTGTCTTACTCATTTTTTTCTCATTTATTTTATTGATCATTTCATTATTTGTGCTGGCTCTGCATACGACTAAAAATTTAAACGTAAAGATTAAAAATAGTATTGATATCATCTATCAAAGTAATATCAGAGAATTTAATGATCATCATGGGACATCTTATACGTTTAAAACGGATGATTATCCAAATGAAGATTGGTATTTGATTCCCAGTTACGCTCAAAAAGACATTAATTATTGTTTGCATGATGAAGATTATCAAATAAAAATGTATCATGCACAATCCTATACAGCAGCTGGAAATCCACCCCGCAGAACCATCTATTTTAGTGGTCTTTATGTCGTTTTAAAGGGCGTTGAAGGTGATATGCAATATCGGGATCAAGATGGAATAAGCGGCAGTATCATCAATACATTAAAAAGCGTCTATGGCAAGGATCTAAACGATGTTGGTCAATACAGTAAAAAAACACGTTACGAATCAGGTATCCTATATAGTCAAGACACCGAAGAAATGCCTGAAGTATTAAAAACATTGATTTCAGCTTTAAGGACTAAGCCATTTGTTCATCGGATAACCGTTGCTATTAAAAATGGCGAATTGCATGTTGCACTTGAACAAAAATCTATCAGATTACCCTATGTTAAAAAATATCAAGATGAAGATCTAATAAAGATTAAAAATAATGTAGAAGAAAATGCAACATTGTTAAAAGAAATAGAACAAATTGTGTCGATTAACTAAAGATAGACACAGTATAAAGATATCCGTACCAATCTATTTTGATAAACACTGAAAAAACGTGAGCCCCTACGGGTCACCAACACAATCCGTGAAGACTTACCACTAGATGGTAGGCCTTTTTTTATTTTATTTGATTTTTACATTTAAACAGTGGTTACTCGCGTAATAGTATGCATAGAAAAGCATCGGACACCACCGATTAAGAGATAATCCAATTTTGATATTACATAAAAATGATAATTTGAACCTTATAGATGAGTTAAACCAAGTTAGATAGAAATTAAGTAAACAACAATAGAAATAAAATATTTGATGAAATCGGAACAAAATTTATCTACAAGCTAGGCAATTATCAGCAAATAAGCCAATATAATGTCGTTATCTTCATAATAATGCACTTATAGTTTGATTTTATCTAAATTTGTTGTATACTAATAACTGGTGAAAGCTAGTAATAGCGATAGAGCACAATAAAAAAAAGGAGTAATCAACATGACAGGAACAGTAAAATGGTTTAATTCTGATAAGGGATATGGATTTATCTCTACAGAAGAAGGCAAAGATGTATTTGTACACTTTAGCGCAATTCAAACTGAAGGATACAAATCACTTGAAGAAGGCGACAAAGTAGAATTTGACGTTACAGACAGCGATCGCGGCGAAACAGCAGCAAACGTTGTTAAACTATAATTTTCAAATGAGTCTATAAAAAAAGGGTTCTCTAGAAATATAGGGGCCCTTTTTTTCTATACACAAAATAGCACCTATCTCAAATTTGAGGTAGGTGCTATTTCTAATAGTTATTTAATTATGTGAACTTAATAAAAATAAATGCTTACTATTATAACAAATTCAATTTTGATAAATCAACTTTCCCTTTTTCATTAAGTGATTCTTTTTCAGCATGAACATATTCAACTCTGCCAATGAACATTTCATGCGAACCCGTCATGATTGAATCAACTACTGTACACTCGATTGCTACAGGGCAATTAGGAATAACTCCTGCATTAACTTTTAAGCCATTTGTTATCTCAATTCCATAGTCCTTTAACTTGTTGCTGTCTCTACCACTTTTACTACCACAGCACTCATACAGTTCGGTTTGTGATTTATCTAATAAATGAGCTACAAATGATCCATTTTCTTTAATCATATGATAAGAATATCTACTTGGTACAATTCCAACCATAATCATTGGTGGATCATAGCTACAATTTCCACAATAAGCTACAACTAAAGCATTATCGTTACCTTCTTTATCTCTAACTGTAACTACAATATTCGGTTTAACAGCTAAAGCATTGACTTTATCGGCTTCTACTTTCATAATTCCCTCCTAGGTTTCAACTATGTATATTATATCATATACTATTGAGCATGGAAAATACCAAATTGTTCTATAGATTCAGTTGCTAGATTTTTTCTATACTAGTCATATACTAAACTTCAACTGGAGACAAAATGTACCATAAATAAAAATATAAATCTAGATGCTGATCAGTCTAAAAATATAAACCTAGACCGAGCAATCTGCCTATACTATATCAGTATGGTCTAACGCTAACAAAGTTAATTTTGAATATGCACCACTTAATAGTATAATAGATATAATAACATAAAAAAAATTGGGAAACGAGGAAAATTTAATGAATCGAATATTTAGAACCTCAGTACTTTTGCTGGCGCTTTTTTTATTGACTGCATGTGCAGATATACCGGATGAAATACTAGACATCATACCTGATGATGTTATCGCCCTTTTACCATCAGTTGAAATTGCGGGTGACGATTTAATAATTATCGAACAATATACTGAATTTGTTGATCCAGGTGCACAGATAATTGGTGATTTTGATTTGGATATAACTGTTATAGAAGATGTTGATACTGATATAGTTGGTACCTATACCATTACTTATTCAACTGAGTATTTAGGCACTACGTATTCAATTGATAGAACTGTTACTGTTGTTGATTCCGTTTTATTTAATCTTGGTATTAATATATCAGATATAACTATCACAAATACTGCAGTAAGTTTTACAGTATCTCTTGATGATACCGCTGGTGATCTTACTGATCCAGTAGTTGTATTATATCAAGGATCTACTGTTGTAAGATCCTATCCTTTATCAAATGGCGATACAGTTATTACAATTGATAAGTTTAGCGCAAACACTGATTATAGAATATCAGTTGAAGGTAGCTATTTAGTTGGTAGTATCGTTCAATATATAGAAGGTTATGAAGTAAGCTTTACTTCGCCTAATGTGGATCTAGTTGCAGCTACACCTACTATAGAAATTATAAAAGTAGAAGCAACACACGATACAATCACATTTGATATAGATATTACAGATATAGATTTAGTAGGAGAATTAACGAATATTAAATTTTATCAAGGCGAAACATTACTTAATGGAGATCTTGATTTGACGATGAGAAATTTAACTAGATTAACAAGTGAAACTGAATATACAATAAAAGCTACATACACATATGATTTAAATGATGGCATAGGAGAACAAACAATAGAGGCGACACTTACAGTAAGCACATTATTTGAAGTTGTACCTATTTTAGAGCTTAATGGTGAAGCAACGATGATATTATTTAAAGATGCTGAGTTTACCAATCCAGGCGCAGTCATTACTAATGAATTTGACTTAAACATGGTAACTACTTCAAATGTTGATACGTCAACTGTTGGTTCTTATATAATGACATATACAGTAGATTACAATAATCAAGCTTATGGTCTTTTAAGAGATGTTTTAGTTGTTGATTTAACTCTTATCGAAACGACAACAAACTCAATTGCATATACTGTTAATTTCACAGATCCTTATGGAGTATTACAAGATGAAAAACTCGCATTATATCAAGGAACTACATTAGTTAATAGTTATACTATAAACAGTGGAATGAATACCATTACATTTTCTTCCTTAACAGAAAATACTAATTATGAAGTAGTAATTGAAGGTAATTATGAAGAATATGAGGATACAATTTTAGTTAAAAGCATGAGTGAAACTATTGCGACACTTGAAGAAGTTCCTCTTATGTTTACTAACTCAAATGAAGTGACTACTTACGATTCATTTGGAGGTTCATATAGTAGTACCATCAATGTTGTTGATTTAGATGAATCTTTATCACAAGCAATGGTGAAATTATATAAAGGTGATTGGGCAGCTAGTTCTAGAACTCTTGTTGTAGGAGATAATTATTTTGATCAAGGTTCCCTAGAGCCAGAAACAGAATACATACTCAAGGTTGAATATACATACACTCCGCAAGGCTCTTCTACTCCAATAAGTGAAACTATAATTTTATCTACATTTACAATATCCGTACCTAAACCCGATTTAGAATTAGTATTTATTACTGAGTACACATATGGTTTTGATTATGTATACGGTATTGATGAAACCGGCTTTGACGATGTAGGCGTTTATGTTGTTGTTAAATTAGATGGCGTGTGGGTAAGCTTCTATCAACCTGAAACTCCCGGCTATATAGAAATTGATGGGCTGTCTGATGGCAATACTTATACATTAGAACTTTATGCTGATTATAATCAAACAATTCCCGGTACTACTTATTCTGATGTATTGTTAGACACCAGAGATGCAACAACTGAAGGTATCGTTACTTTTGCTCTTCCTACAATTGACAATCTAGTGATCACTAAAGCAATAGATACCGAAAACAGTGTTACCCTAACATTTGATTTAACTGATTTAGATAATGCTATATTTGGTGATACTCGTATAACCATATCTAATAAATACGACTCTCAACAAGCCAGTGAAATCATTACTGTTGGAACTGATAAAGAAGTAGTGTTTTCTGGATCATATATGAAGCCAAATGAGATGTACACGATAAAAGTTTATACAGACTATCATGAAGATGGCGAAACGTCTCATTGGAGTAAATCCTTCTTTGAACAATCATTTGCGATGATAGCCGATGTTACTGTAACTTCCCTAGATTTCGAACAATCTATGTATTTCTTTGGAGACCAAATCATTATGAAATTAGAATTAGATAATGGTAGTTTTAACAGTTACACTGAGCAATATTACGATGATGTGAATATTGAATATGTGACAATTAATGGCGATAAATATTATCAAGAACATTTCTTTTTCCCTAGTAGTAACCAAACTATCTATCTAAATATGGGTGTTGAAACTGATTATACAGATTACACCTATCACATGACTGATTTTGCAGTCACATTAGTTGATGAATCTAGCTATGTCATTGCCTATGATCAAACGAATACCTTTAGACTTCATCAACCTGGCGATATAATACCAGTTGATGCTACAGTAAGCGTATTAAATATTGAAATAGATGATCATACTCAACTAGTAAGAGAAGATGAAACAGATTATGCGGAGATTAAAATACTACTTGATAACCCATTTGATTTAGATGTGTTTAGTGTCACAGTTGGTGGGACTACATACCCAGCTTCACAGTTTAATACAGGTACTACAACAAAACAAATCAAATTATCAATTGAAATAGATCATGGTACAAGAACATATTGGGTATCTGAATTAGTCTATACAAAAGATGATGTGGATATTACCGCAGACATAGAGCATCATATAACCTCTATAATGATCTATGGATATTATGCTGAAGATGTCATATTGATCTCTACACCAGAAGGATTAAACTCAATTGATCCAAATTTATATGGTAAATACTATAAGCTTACTATGGATATTGATCTTACTGGTATAGATTTCGTTCCTATTAGAGGTGTTTCGGCATTTGATGGAAATGGACACACAATTTCAAATCTATCCTTAACTTATACTGTTGCAAATCCAGCATCAACTGACTATATTGGCCTATTTGCTACAGTTGGATTCATCTACGATGTAACACTTTCAAACGTTAATATTTCAGTGACTACAGATGATACAAAAGAACTTGCTATAGGTGCTCTTGCAGGCCGAAGTGACAATGTATTAGATAGTCATTTAATAGGAGATAATTTAATTACAGTTAATGGTATGAATCAAGGAGTTGTTGGTGGACTTATAGGAAACACAGACGATACAGTTCAAGGATCATCGGCACACGCGACTATTATCATAAATGGAAATGATTATGCTCCACATTCATATAAAACACCCGCTGTTGGTGGCTTAATAGGATCCGCTGGATATAAAAGCATTAACACATCAAGTTCTTCTGGTTCAATTACAATAACAAATACAAATTATGTAGAATATAATGTTGGTGGTTTAATTGGTGAATTTTATAATTATGATTCATTTAACGTTCCAATGAATTATATATTTAGTTCATACTCTTCAGTAGATATCTCTTCATCAAATAATGACGGCGATGGAGCAACTGGAGGTTTAGTTGGTAGAATTCATACATACTATAATCAAACAACAATATTAAATTCATATGCATCAGGCGATGTTTATGCTCTAAGAGGAACTATCGGTGTACTTATTGGAGATGGAGCAAGATGGATCGAAAATAGCTTTGCAGTTGGTAGTGTATCATCAGATAGTGGATCAACCCATAGATTTAGAGCAGATTACAAAGATTATTTCACATTTGATTGTTACGTATATGATGGTCAAACTAGGACATATGATGGTGTACTAAAGATCTTAGCTACAGATATTCCTGGAAGAATGATTGAAGGTTCTGCAGATGTATACAATAGTGTGGACTTTTATGTAAGAGTACTTAAGTGGAATTCAGCCTTTTATGATTTCAGCAATTTAGATATCGAAAATGGAATGCTTCCTACATTAAAATAACAAAATAATAAAGAAAAATGGTACGAATTAAATCTCGTATCATTTTTTTATGCAGGTATTCAGTATAAATTTAAAAGCAAAGCGCTTGATCCCCCAATTTTATGGACCAGCTCATTGATTTTAATATTATTTTTTCATTGTTATAAAACGCATTAATAGGGTGTTTGATGATTGTAAATCTTTTTTTCTATCAAAGAACCAAACGACATTTTGGCATAAAAATGCTACAATATCAACATAGTGACGAACGATAGAAAGTGAGGATAAATATGGAACGCGAACAAATGTTTAGAGAATGGTTACCCAGATGGAAACCTAAAAATGCAGGTGCTTATTTTACTGGGAACTTATGGAAAGAAGATACAATATCCACCTATACACGTGTTTTGAAGAATATTGTAACTGATTTAGGACTAGATGACCCCCAGGTAAAAAAGAACTTATTTGAATATGATGATGCAATAGAATATTTGATTGCTTATGGGAAAATCACAAATCATGCTAAATTTAAGAGTTTGCAATATTTTCCCATAGCAAAAAAAGCATTAAAAAGATATCAAGACTTTCTTTATGATTTGAAGCAATAAAATGAAATAATTTGCGTAATCAACACATCTGTTCTTGTATTGATTATAACAATAGAAAGAAGGAGCTGTATACTCAATTTATGATTACAGTTGTGAGTATACAAGGATGTTATGACATTAAAAGATAAAACTATTATAATTACCGGAGCGGCATCAGGGATCGGCCTTAATCTTGCTCATCAATGTTTGGCTGAAGGCGCATATGTCATGGGCGTGGATCAACCATCTAAAAAAATCCCGATAAAAGATTTAAATTTTCATGCATATTATTATGATTTATCTATTGCGGAGAATGTAGATAAAATGTTTGATGACGGATTGACCATTTTTGGAACAATAAATATTTTTATAGCTAATGCTGGTTTTGCATATTATGAGAGGCTGATAGAGCCCTCATGGAATCACATCGAAGATATTTATAACATTAATACAAATTCAGTCATATATAGTGCACTGAAAATGAGAGAGGTATGTGCTAAGAATGCTTTTCATTTTATTTGTATGTCAAGTGTTATGAGTTATTGGCCGTTACCCGGATATAGTCTTTACAGTTCGTCTAAAGCTGCTCTTCACGCATTTTTCAAAGGGTTTCGATATGAATTAAATAAAGAACAACAGCTTCATATTGTTTTTCCTGTATCTACTAAAACTAATTTTTTCAAAATCTCTGGACAAAACCATCAACATTGGTTTCAACAGACACCTGAGCATGTAGCAAAAGTGATTCTTAAAGGTGTAAAGAAAAATAAAAACAATATCCACCCATCAAAAATATTCAAATGGGTTTATCGCTTGTTCCCCTGGGCACTATCATTTTATATTAATCATGAAATTAAACAATTAGATAAACAGTTTAAAAGACAATAATATGCATCTATTTTGTGAATTGATATACAAGCATATTTACGAAAGGAACAAATAATAATGGGACTTAAAGAGATTATTGAAAAGTCGGAAAAACCACTTATCAAAAAGGATATTATAGAGGGATTAATAAAATTGGGACTGAAATCAAATGACAAAGTTATGGTACACTCGAGTTTATCAAGTTTTGGGTATGTGGTGAATGGCGCTAATGATATTATTGAAGCGTTGATGGAAGTAGTTCATGACGGCATCATCATTATGCCAGGACATTTCTCTGTAAATTCTAATGTGAGAGAATGGCAAAATCCACCAGTGCCTGAATCATGGTTTGAAAAGGTTGAGCAAAATATCATGCCAGCATCAAAGGTTGTTGAACCAGTAGGTGTTGGTAGAATCCCTAGAGTCTTTGGAAGATATGATGGAGTCGCGCATACAAATCATCCTTTTGTAGCTTTGCAGGTTTATGGAAAGCATCCTAAAGAATTAATTAATCAACCACTAAATAGACCTCACTCCATCAGCGGTCCATTTGGATATATGTACAATCACGGTATTAAGCTTTTGATGTTAGGTTCCAATTATGATAATTTAACATTTATGCATTTGGCATCAAATATTTTAGAAAGCTATATGGATATGTATTCTAATATCTATCAAGATGGACAAGTGATTCGCGTTAAGTATGAAATTGAAAATGATGAACCCGAAGATTTTATTAAAATAGGAGAATTGTTTGAAATAGCATATCCGAAATCAATTGAAATCAAACAAATTGGACAAGCCAAATGTAGATTAATCGAGGGCAAAGCACTTATTGATTTTACAGTTGCATATTATAAAAAGCATGGAATTAAAAATAGAGATGAATAAAGGAAAAGATGTTAGTAGAGTTTTTATCTACTAACATCTTATTTTTTGTGTTCTTTTATAGTGAATAAGAAAATATTTTATAGACTACGTGTTTTTATTTCCGGCAATGGATATATGATTTAATTTAATGAATTGTGGCCCGGAATATTTATCATCTTGAACTGTTTCTTTTGATAAATACATATCTTTTTGTGATTGATCCATAGACCCAGAAATACCGCCTAGCGTGACAGGCATTTCAATCTTGCCATCATAATAGACACCCAATCTAATTTCTCCGCCAAAGTTGCCAGTGAGTGGATCCATCTGGAAGTCAGAAAATTTATGTATTAAAAGATAAGATTTACCTAGTAGTTCGCTTTCCAATTTTGAACCACCAGAAACAATGATATTACGTAATTGACCAGTTGGTTTAATTTTTAGATAGTCTGCATATCTTTTTGGTGCATAAAGATTTGTAACGACACCATTTTTGATCAATTCAACCTCTTTTAACAGGAATCCATCTGCATCATATGCTCTTGAATAGATAGAGTTTTTCAAATATGGTGTGATAGAAATTGAAACATGGTCACCTGTAACTTTGTCACCTTGAATCAAATCACCAACTTTTGTTGTAATATATTGTTCATAAATCAAGTTTGCAGAGACATGTGCCATATAATAATCGAAGAACTCACTCACTGCAGATCCAGTTAAAATAATTGGAACATCTTGAATGTGTGGTAGTGGAATCGCCTTCGCTCTTAAACTAACCAAGTAGAGTTCTCCCTTGATCACTCTTTTTATCCACGCTGGATTATAATCGGAAAAATGAAGAACATTAAATAATTCAACACTTTCATGTGTGTTATTTGCTTCAGTAATTAACTCAATTTCACCTCTAAATGAATCAAATGAAACATCTAAACCTTTTGAGTTGATAATTCTCGTGTGATTAACATCAATGAAGAACTCACATGAATTGATCCAAGAACCAAATTGATGGTCTTCATCATAAATATCTTTAACCAAACGACTGATATGGAGCACTGGGTCGCCTTCTTTAAAGACACTTGTTACAGGCTCTGGTTTATCAGTGCTAGGTTCAACTAAATCGTAATATTCATTTTTAACAAATGAAGCCGACAAAGCTGCTTTATCAATCTTATCTTCCATTTCAGATAATGACATCGAAGGTTCAATTTTAGTTATACTTGATCCTTTATATTTAGAACCGTCTATTTCAAAGTTTTTATAAACCGTTACTGAGATGTGATTTACATCTTTACTACGGTTCATTTGTAATTCATCTTTAATAAAGAATAATTCAGTTGATTGAGTATCTCTAGATGTAACAATAAATTCATCAATACTATCTTTAGATTTTAATAAATCAATAAGTGCTTTCATTATGATAACCTCGCAATCGCTTTAATATAGGATCCGCCTGTAGATACCTTAACAAATTCTTTGTATCCTTTACCACAAGCTCCGCCACCACTGAGTTCAAAGTGATCTTTCGATACCATGGATATAGATTTAAGCATATCAGGAACGTAACCAGTCATCATTATAGGGCTGACTACCTTTCCGGTAAATTTACCATCTATGATTTCTCTACCTTTTGTAATTGCACATTGAATACCCCAATTTTTAGGATCTTCCATGCCACTTGTATACCCAATTAACAAATATCCTTTTTTTATAGATCCAATCATATCTTCTAACTCATCATTACCCGTTTCAAAGAAGGTGTTTGTCATTCTCGCATAAACCTTGCGTTCGAATCCTTGACGTCTACCATTACCTGTTGGAACGGTATTAAGTTTTAAAGCACTAAGTAAATCACTAATGCCTGATTTCAAAATTTCCTTTTCAATAATAAGTGTATCAGTACCTAGAGTACCTTCATCATCAAACAAATAGGTTCCAACTTCATCGGCACTAAGTGCGCCATCACGCATCACAACTTTATCACTTGCGATTTCTTTGTTGATATATTCCGCACCTTTAGCTCTGTTTTTAACAAACATGTCCATTTCTACACCATGACCAAAAGCTTCATGAGCAATCAATCCACTAATAGCTGGATCACAAATCACTTCGTAATCACCAGGAATAATTCTTTCCGCTTCAAACAATTCTAAAACGCTGTTTGCTACTTGATCGATCTTACCTTCAGTTTCCGAGACGATTTCATAACCTTTAAGCCCACTTAGTCCTGCAAAATCGTACTTAATTTGTTCATTTTTACGTCCAATACAAACAAGTACTGAATTAGTATATAAAATAGCTTGTTTTAATTCCTTCTTTGATGAAACAAATATTTTTGAAATACTGACTTCTTCGAGTATTGCTCTAAAATCAACAAAAAATTTGCTTTTCTTTAAACCAATATCGACAAGTTTTTGTAAATCCTCTAATTTTTGTTTCGTAGAGATTGAAAATGGATCAATTTCAAAATCGGTATAATATTCTTGTTTGAGCTCGTTCTCATCAATCAATGGGAACGCCATAAATTTGATATTACTTTTTTTATAGATTTCAATATCTTTTGTAACAACTTTGATGATTTGCTGTTTGATATCATCTAGATGATCCAATTGATTAAATGAATACTCACTATAATTATGCCCATTAAATATTCTTGCTACAAAACCACGGTCACTCCAATTTGAATCTGAGACTGAGCTTCCAGTTCGACGCACTGAATATGCCATGCCAATTGTATCAACACCCAAGATACTTACGTAACTAAATTTCTTTTCTAAATCCTTTACTAATTGTTTGACTTTTGGCAAACTATTTTCCAAAAATCCACTAAGTTTACTTTTCACTATATCACCTCTAATACTTGTATTATACATAAAGAGAAGATTTATATCAATCCGCAAAAAGAGCGAGAAACTTAAAAAAATTTCTATTTCAAGTGTTTCATGCAATCGACAAAACTTTTTTAGATATTTATATATCAAAGAAAATGCAAATAAAATAGTTAACATTGTGAGTTTTAGAGTGCTAAGCCATATAAAATATCAAAAATAAACAACTATTTGTGCCTTAAATTAAACTTCCCCTCTTTAGTATTTTTTAAAATTATCACAATATCACTAACCACCGTTATAAAGGGAATAACTCCTATATGGATAATAATCAGTTTAACTATGATAATGCTTTCATTTAGCCTTGTTAAGCCGTGAAATGGCATTTATCTTTTGACTTAATAGCCTTTATGTGATAAAATATTTATAGTTTAAATAGGAGGTTTTATTAGAAATGAAAAGAAAAAACTATATCAAATTTATGAGTATTTTTTTATTATTAGTCGTAGGGTTAATGCTATCAGCATGTACTCCTAAGGCAGATGTATTAGTGTTTGGGGAAGGCGATTGGGATTCCAATGCTTTTCATGATCAAGTAGCAAAATTCATTATTGAAAATGGATATGATGTCGAAGTTGATGTCGTGACATCAGATACAGCGATTACAATCGCAGGATTGCAGTCAGATAATGTGGATGTTTCACTTGAAATTTGGTCTGATAATCTACCTAATTATCAAAGTGATTTAGCTGATAATTTATATCAAGAATTAGGGACTAACTATGATGATAATATGCAAGGTTTATACATTCCTGCATATCTACAATTAGCTAACCCCGGGTTAGTTACCGTAAGTGATCTTCTAGATTACGATCATTTATTTCCTGATCCAGATAATTCCGGTAGTGGCATTATCTATGGAGGCCCTGAAGGATGGGGTGCTACAGCGTTCCTACAAAAGAAAATGATTGAATATGGATTAGATGATTTATATATCTTTAGAACGATTGATTCAAATGCTACGCTTTCAGCAACACTTGCTACAGCATATGCTCAAGAAGAACCATGGGTTGGTTATAACTGGGAGCCTACTTGGATTATGGGAATATACGATATGGTACTATTAACAGATTCACCATATAGTGCAGCTGATTTTGCAGATGGTATTGGCGAATTCGCATCAGTAAATGTAACTGTATGTACGCGTAATGACTTTGATACAGATTATCCTGAAATTAATGCATTTTTAACAAATTATACAACATCGTCCGCATTAACTAATGCCGGATTAGGATATATGCAAGAAAATAGCGTTGAAGCAGAGGCTGCAGCTATTTGGTTCCTAAAGACTTATGATTCAGTTTGGAATGATTGGGTACCAGCAGATGTTTATGCTAAGATCATTGCTGCATTAGATGCAGAAGATTAAAAAAGTAGGTAATACTATAATTAGTCGCTATTATGAAGGAGATTTATAATATGTTTACTTTTCCAGAACAATTAATTTATAAGATTAGCGATTTCATTGATATCGGTGTAGATTGGGTTCTTTCCAATCTGCGCGGATTCTTTGATTTTGTTCGTTTGATTATATTAAATATTTTTGATAGTACAGAATTTGTTTTAAATATCATTCCTTGGTGGGCTTATTTGATTTTGTTATTTATCATCGGATGGAGACTATATTCTGTTAAAACAGGTCTCGCTTTAACATTGATGTTATTTGCTATCGGTATGTTTGGCTTATGGGAAATGATGATTTATACATTGGTTATCGTGGTTATTTCAGTTGTTGTCTCTATTATCATAGGGTTACCAACGGGTATATTCATGGCAAAATCTAAAAGATTAGAGAAAGTATTGAAACCTATTCTTGATGCGATGCAAACCATGCCATCTTTTGTTTACTTAATACCAGCGGTTATGCTGTTTGGCTTAGGTAAGGTTCCAGCAGTCTTTGCAACTACAATTTATGCGATACCACCTTTGATTAGACTGACATATCTAGGTATTGCAAATGTAAATAAAGAAGTTGTAGAAGCCGGATTATCATTTGGTTCTACACCTATGCAAATGCTTGTGAAGATTGAACTTCCACAAGCAGTATCAACGATTATGACTGGTGTTAATCAAACGACTATGATGGCCATGGCTATGGTTGTTATTGCTTCTATGATTGGTGCCGATGGCATTGGTTCTGAAGTTTTGATTGCCATTAGGAGACTCGAAGTAGGCAGAGGAATCCAAGCAGGATTAGCAATTGTATTTTTAGCTATCATATTAGATCGCATTATGCAAGGCTTCGTCAAGAAGTTCGAAAGGAGCGTTTAATATGGCAACTATAAGAATAGAAAATCTTTCCAAAATATTTGGTAAGCCAAAGGCAGTAGAAAAAGCCGTGTTAATGCTTGAAGAAAATAAAGATCCACAAGAAATAGGAAAAGAAGCAAATAAAATTGAAGAACTAAATCCTAGCAAAGAAAAAGTTTATGCTGAAAAGATTGAGAATCTAGAAGATAAGCTTGCTTCAATTAATAAAAAGCTTGCGAAATTAGAAGCGTTAAATGAAGAAAAAAATAAAGGGTCGATTAATAGAAAAATTGAAACTTTGAATATGCGTAAAGAAAAAATTGTGTTAATGCTTAAAGATAATAAAGATCCACAAGAAATAGGAAAAATAACAAATACAACGATTGCTTTGAATGATGTCAGTTTTATGATTGAAGATAAAGAATTGTTTGTTATTGTTGGCTTGAGTGGAAGTGGTAAAAGTACACTGATTAGATGTTTAAATTTACTCAATCAACCAACACTTGGTCAAATTTATATTGATGATCAAGAAATCACCCATTTGAAGAAACAAGAATTAAGAGAATTCAGACGTAAACGTGTTTCCATGGTATTTCAACATTTTGGACTTTTATCTCACAGAACGATATTAAAAAATGTAGGATATGGATTAGAAATCCAAGGTGTAGAAAAAAATCTAATAAAAGAGAAATGCTTAGAGACCCTCAACATTGTAGGTTTAAGTGGATGGGAAAATAAAAAGCCTCATCAACTTAGTGGAGGAATGAAACAACGTGTAGGGCTTGCTAGAGCGATTGTTACTGAACCTGAAATTCTATTAATGGATGAACCTTATAGCGCATTAGATCCGCTTATTAGAAGAGATATGCAAAATGAACTTTTAACACTTGAAGACTATATCAACAGAACAATTGTCTTTATTACCCATGATATGAATGAAGCTTTTAAGATGGGTGATAGAATTGCTTTAATGAAAGACGGAAAAATCATTCAAATTGGAACACCTCAGGAATTCTTTAATAATCCTGCAGATGACTATGTTGTAGATTTTATTTCTGATGTTGATAAAACACAAATATTTAAAGCACGAAACATTTTAAGAAAAGATCAATTAGTGGTTAAAGCTGATTCATCTAGACAAGATGTCTTTAATAAACTTAACGAGAAAGATGTTGATGTATGTTATATCGTAGATGATAACAATATATATGTCGGACAAATAAAAAGAGAAGATATAGCAAAATCAAGATCTAAAGGCATTGAAAAACATATAACTTATGTTGAACCCATAACTAGAAATAGTTATTTGAAAGATTTGTGGTCAAGATTTGAAAATATTGATGATAATCTTCCAGTTGTTGATTCAAAAGGTAAGTTTAGAGGCGTGTTATCTAAAGAAGATATGGTTGCAGTATTAGCTGCATAAAAATAAAAAAAGTGATTTCTTTAAATCACTTTTTTTGTTTTTTGGACTATTATTTTTTGCATGAGTTTAATTATTCATACCCCTCATCATTTTAGAATTGAATAAGGTATGAGATACTAGAGTCTCATGTTATAATAAATTATAAGAATATATGGAAATATCAACTATAAATGAAGAGGTGCTAAAATTGGATAACTATACTGCAAGACGTATTCTAGAAAGCAATTTGACAAAAACGATGGGATGCACAGATATTGGTGTTGTTGGGTATATTGCTTCAATTGGCGCATATATTTTAAGAAATAGCAAAATCAAGAGTATCGATTTAGTCATGAGTGAAGAACTCTATAAAAATAGTGTTAATGTTGGGGTACCTGGCTTAAGAAAAAGCGGGTTAGATAAAGCCCTAGCTTTAGGGATTTTATTGAAAAACCCTAAGAAACAATTAAGTGTATTTGAAAGTGTAACTAATGATGATATTGAGAAAATAGAGGCTTTATTAAGTGGAATACAGGTTTCTATCAAACACGAGAAATTCGAAGACACCGTACTCTATGAAGAGCTTCATATGAGATCACATGAAGGTGATGAAGTTAAAATAATCATAAAAGATTTTTATGATAATGTAATAAGTGTTGTACGTAATGGAGAAAAACTTCCAGAATTTGAAAAAGATGCATTAATAGGAAGAGTTAATAAGTACAAAATAGAAAAATATGATGATATATATGATTTTGTTGAAAAGGGTGATTTTGAAGGATTAGAAGAACTTTTCAATATTGCTAAGTTGCAATATGACAGTGCAAGAGAAGAAATCAAACTTCAAGGTAGAAATTTTCTTGTTGAAGACTTATCTAGCGAACAAAAGAGTTGTATCAATGAACTATCTAATTTTTTAAGAGAACATATAGAAGTGCCAGCAAGAAAAAGAATGATTGGCGATATCTATACCGTCTATGGTGTTGCAGGAAGTGGAAACCTAGGTATAGGTACTTTAGTTACTCCTATGTTTTTAAGTGATGCCTATGATTTAAGTGATTTAGAAAGAAAGAAGCTCATTGTATTATCTTTTTATACGAGTGTTTATATTAAACAAGAAATGAATATAGTAACTGTTTTATGCGGAACTGGCCATGCGACTGGTTGCAGTAGTGCAGCTTGTATGACATATGTCAAAGGCGGTACTAGAGAACAAGTTAAGGATTCTATTAATTTATATTTATCGACATCCATGGGCTTTGTTTGTGATGGAGCAAAGGTTTCATGCACATATAAAGTATCATTTGCAGCAATGAATGGTATCATTGCTGGAAAGATGGTATTAGATGAATCTGTTTCATGTGATGGGTTTGGATTAAACAAATCAGATGTTGATCAAACGATTAAGAATTTAGGGAAACTTAATAACGAAATCTTAAATTCAGCAAATAAGGGCATTATTGAGCTAATTTGATTCTAAAGAAGAAAATATAAAGACGGAGAAATTAGCTCTTCGTCTTTTTTACTAGTTAAAACTAGTATTAAATTAATGATATTCAAGCATTATGTAGGTATATCAATTCTCGCATTCAATAATTCTTATGTTTATTTGTGAGTGAATAACCTGTTTTATTGTATGATATGAGTAAAGCAAGTTGAAAGGTGAAATGGATGAAAAAGATATATTCAATACTTTTGCTAGGCTTACTATCGATGCTCTTTGCTGAAATATTTTCTGGAGCATCTCAGTTATGGTTCTTAACAGCTTGGGGATGGTTTGTTACAGTGCCACTATATTTGATGCATACAGTCTTTCTATTTTATCTTGCTCTTAAAACGAAGAAAACAACATTGACTCAACTCTATTTATTTGGAGTCATTTTTGGTTTATATGAAGCACTCATAACTAAAGTCTTATGGGTTGGTTATTTTGATCAAAGTGGTCCAACATGGGGAACTTTTTTAGGATTGGCAATTAATGAGTTTCCGGTCTTAGTATTCTTTTGGCATCCTATTTTTTCGTTCATACTTCCTATACTAACATATGAGATTTTAACGAAGACAAGTATAGTTGATCATCAAGATATTCTTAAGAAAACAAAGCTTAAAAATATGTTATTAATTATTTTATGTATCGGGATTTCAACATTTATTTTAAATGGTAATCAGTTTGACTTGATATCAGCAAACAGCGCTTTTATAGGGACATTGATATTGATAGGAATCGTTTATCTTCTCCTTAATAAAAAGCCTTTATCCATAAAACATTTAGAAACGCTTAAACCAGCCTTGTGGATTTTAGCTTTGCTTATTTTATATGGAGTTGCTTTTACCTATCTATTACCAGAAAGAATACCTGATACATTAATGCCTTATCTATCCGTATTGGCATTTTATGTAATCACAATCTTCTTACTTAAAATATCAAAGAAGGGTGAACCAATAGAAGTAGAAATATCAAATACTCATTATCAAATTAAAGACTTATGGATTGGCATTGGTATTTTATTACTGATGATCAATACTTTGATATGGATTCCTGAAATATCAACTGCCTTTTCATTTATTTTCTACTTAAGCTATTTTGGCGTTGGAATCATACTATTTCTTATGACTCTCATCAAAGGTGTATTGCCAAGAAAACTCAAAGATAATGTATAATAGAAGTACACGAATCTACGATTGGAGAAAAAAATGATCTATGATGTGATTGTAATTGGTGGCGGTCCGTCGGGGCTGATGGCATGTAATGTATTTGAACATAACAAGATCAATTATATATTGCTAGAAAAAAATGAGAAGCTTGGGAAAAAGCTCCTTATTTCTGGTGGAAAAAGATGTAATGTCACAAATAACCTACCGGTTGATACATTCATCCAATCGCTGAATTTAAAACATAAAAAGTTTTTGTATACTGCACTACAAGATTTTGGTTCTAATCAAATCATTGAGTTCTTTAAAAAACATGGATTAAATCTTGTTTTAGAAGAAGACTTGAAGTACTTTCCGGAAACACAAAAGAGTTCAAGTGTGCTTGAAGCCTTAGTTAAGGACTTGAATCAAAAGAGAATAATAGTTAATCATTCAGTTAAAAGGATTGATAAAGAGGGTTTGCTTTTCACCATTCATACAACTCAAGATACTTTTCAAACAAGAAATGTCGTGATTGCTACCGGATCAAATAGTTATCCAACAACTGGTTCTAGCGGAGATGGATTGAATTTTGCTCATTTTCTAGATGTTGAGTCTATACCATTTACGCCCGCTGAAACGCATATCTTCTCAAGTGAAGTCGTTGAAAAACATAAAGATTTGCAAGGCGTCTCGATTATCAATACTAAACTAAAAATCAACGGAACAAATTTATCATATCCAGGAGGCTTGTTATTTACTCATTTTGGACTGACTGGTCCATCAGTGCTTCATGCCTCTGAAGAAATATATAAGCAGTTGCAAACGGGTAAAGTATTCGTATCGTTTTCTTTGATTGATTATTCAAGAGAAGAATTCATAAAACAATTGAACCAGGCAAAAGAATCGAAAATGTCAATGCTTAAATTTTTAGAATCCATCACAACAAAGAAACTAGCAAGTAAAATGCTGAATTTAGTTGGTATTGAAAATAGAAATATCTATGAAATATCTAAAAAAAATATAAATACCATTACCGAGTACTTAACAAACTTTACTGTCGAAATTGATAAAGTTCAATCTAGAGATCTTGCATTTGTTAACGCAGGAGGCATAAAGATTAATCAATTAGATCCCAAGACAATGGGAGTGAAGAAAATTGAGGGATTGTATTTTACAGGTGAAACTGTTGACTTGCATGGACCCATCGGTGGATTTAATGTTACAATAGCGTTATCGACTGGTCATTTATGTGCAAATGCTATTTCTTTAAAAATAAAGAATAAGAATAATAAAGGAGAACAACATGAACGCAATTGAATTCAATAATTTAACAAAGTTTTATGGAGATGTTAAAGGTTGTGAAGATATTAACTTTGAAGTTAAAGAAGGAGAAATATTTGGCTTTATAGGGCCAAATGGAGCGGGTAAATCAACAACGATTAGAACAATGTTGTCACTCATCTATCCAACAAGTGGATCAGTTAATATATTCGGAAGAGATGCTATTAAGTTTGGTAGTGAAGTAAGAAAAGATATTGGCTACCTACCTTCAGAAATCTTTTATTATGATAAAATGAAGGTTATTGATTTGCTCAATTACTCAGCTAGTTTCTATGATCACGATTGTTCAGCAAGAATAAAAGAACTTTCTGAAATTATGGAACTTGATTTGAGTAGAAAAATTCAAGATTTGTCTTATGGAAATAAGAAAAAAGTTGGTATCGTTCAAGGATTATTACACTCACCTAAACTTCTTATATTAGATGAACCAACGAGTGGATTAGATCCTTTAATGCAACAAAAGTTCTTTAACTTAATAAAAGAAGAAAACAAAAAAGGAGCAACCGTTCTTTTTAGTTCACATATTTTAAGTGAAGTTCAACAACTATGTAACAGGGTTGCGATTATTAAAGAGGGTAACATCGTGAGTATTCAAGATGTTAAAGCGCTACAGCGTGATAATTATAAGAAGTTTACAGTAAGAGGAAAAAAATTAAATAATGGAATATTTGACATAAAAGGTGTCACCAATCTTACTGAAAGAGAAGATAAAGTTTCTTTCTTCTTTAAAGGTGATGTCAATCAAATCGTGAAAATCATTTCAGGTTTAAAATTAACCGATATTCTTGTTGAAGAACCAACACTTGAAGAAATCTTCATGCATTACTACGAGTAGGTGATATGATGAATGTTTATCTATTCGAGCTAAAAATGCTCAAGAAATCAATCTTGATTTGGAGTTTATCACTTCCATTAATTATATTTATGTATTTAGCATTTTATCCCGCTATGGCAGTTGATTCAGTTGCATTTGAGGCATTGCTTGCAAATTACCCCGAAGAATTTTTAGCATTCATGGGTATGAGACTTGATTTACCTATGACTTCTTTATTAGGGTATTTTGCTTTAACATTTGGAATGATGCAAATTCCAATGGCTATTCAAGCAGCAAATTATGGATTTCAAATGTTATCTGTTGAAGAAAGAGAAATGACGGCTGACTTTTTACTCAGTAAACCAATTTCGCGAAGCAAGATTTTAATTTCTAAATTTCTCGCCTCCCTTACTTCCTTAACGATTGTTAATGCAGCGCTATGGATTGGAAGTATAAGTGCTCTTGTAGCGTTTAAAGGTGATTCGGTATTGAATCTAGGTAATGTATTTGTTTTGCTTTCAACAATTGTGTTGTTTCAATTATCCTTTGTTTCAATAGCAATGTTGATATCAGTGATTCTTAGAAAGATACCTAGCGTTTTAAGCTTTTCAATTGTTATGAGCTTTGGATTATATATCGTATATGGGTTTAAGTCATTATTTAGTTCTAATTTCCTAGCGTTTTTTACACCTTATGCATATTTTGATGCCTCAGATATTTTAGTTTCAGGAAAATATAATCTTGTTTATACTCTTGTTGCTGTCTTCGTTATTGTTGGATCCCTTTCTTTGAGTTATATTTTATATAACAAAAGAAATATCCACTCATTGTAAAAGGAGAAAATCATGAATATATTTAGAAGAGAATTTAAGGCGAATCTAAAATCATTAATTGTGTGGATAGCTGCACTTGTGCTTATTGTATATGCTGCAAGTTTTGAATTTGAAGCATTCATCGGAAACTCAGCTTTTATGGACGCAATGGCGTCATTTACGAGTTTATTCAATGCTTTGGGTATGTCGATTACCGATATTTCGAAACCGGAAGGTTTTGTAAACTTAATGAGCATATATTTTTATATTCCTTTAGCAATATATGCAGCTTTATTAGGGAGTTCAATTATTTCTAAAGAAGAAAGGGATAGAACTGCAGAATATTTATTTACATTACCAATCACCAGAAAGAAAGTACTTGTAAGTAAGGTTATGGTTGCATTGATCAATAATATTTTAATTAATGTAGGCTTAATAGCGGGTACAACATTAGTTTATCTTCGCTATTCGCCAAGCGATACATTTTTCACCTTTATGATCTATTTGTCAATTGGTCTTATATTTACACAACTTGTTTTTATGGCAATTGGTATGTTTCTTTCTGCTATTTTAAAGCAATATAAAAAATCAGGCGGTTTTACGATTGGCGTAGTTATGGGATCTTACTTACTATTTGTTCTCATTAACTTATCAGAGAAAATTGATTTTTTGCAATATGTCACACCATTTAAGTATTTTGAATCAAGTAATATGATGAATGGAGATATTCAAATAAAGTTTGTTATACTTTCAATAGCAATCATTATTTCAGGCATTACTGGCTTATTTGTTTTCTATAGAAAACGAGATCTCTATATTTAGATATAACCGCCTTAGTAATCGCATCAAAGGTGCGGAAACGAATTTCGTAAATTTGGTAAGTAGTTCCTTGATTGATTTGGCGTTTAGAGGTATTTCAAGTTCATAGACTTAATTATATGAAGGAGGGAATCAAAGATGAATAAAAGAAGAATAATTATTAGTGTGATTACTGGTGCTATTTTAGGCGTATTTTGTATTATTGGTGCTAAACTTAGATTTTCAACTGATTTAGGAAATCTTTATCTCTTTTCATTTTGGTTTAACCGCGTATTAATTGGTTTGATGATTGGATTAGCAAGCAAATGTTTTACATTACCTAAAGCATTGTTTAGAGGCGCACTTTTAGGTGCACTTGTATCATTCGCATTTTATAGTTCAACTGGATTTTTAGATGCCACTGGATTTATTGCTGGTATCGTTTACGGTATTATTATCGAATTTGTGGCGTATAAATTTGCCAAATAAGGAAGTGAAATGAATGATTGATGCAATTAATAATAGAACTTCGGTTCGAACCTATCAAAAGAAATCTCTGATAAAAAAAGATGAACAAGCAGTTAAAGACATCCTTGAGAATTTAAAGGATCAAAAAGGACCTCTTGGGAATAAGGCAAGATTGTTTTATTATGATAGTCCTTATGTTGGGGATGAAGTTAATATTCAAATTGGCACGTATGGATTCGTTAAGAATCCACCAGCGTTTGTTGCTGGTTGTGTGAAGAATACATTTGAAAGTATTGTAGATTATGGATATATATTTGAAAAAGTTATTTTAGCGGTAACGAAACTAGGATTAGGAACTGTTTGGCTTGGAGGAACCTTTAATAGAGATGCATTTGATTATTTGCTCGCAGAAGGTGAAATTGTTCCCGCGATAACTCCAGTAGGATATCCAGCTGAAAAGAAATCAATCCGTGAGAAAGTGATTAGAAGAGCGGCAAAAGGAGATTTGAGAAAACCCTTTGAAACACTTTTCTTTGAAAATAATTTAAAGACTCCACTTAATGATAATCATATGATTTCAAAATATTTAGAACTTGTTCGCATCGGACCATCAGCAAGCAATAAACAGCCATGGAGAGCCGTTGTTAAAGGTAACAAAGTCCATTTTTATTTAGAAAAGACTAAAGGATATGGTGAAAGTTTATCATTTGAAATCCAAGCATTAGACTTAGGGATTGCGATATGTCATTTTGAATCTGGATTGATAACAGATCATAAGACATTTGCGATAGGTGTGGATAATGATCATCCTGTATTTGATTCACTTAAATACATTATTTCATTCGATTGTATTAAAGATGAAAAGATGGGTTAGATGTATATCAATTAAAATTAAAGGTTTGTCGCCAAACCTTTTTCTTTTGCTTCATATCATTACTAAATATACTTTAGTTGACTTAGCTAGGTGACAGTCCTATAATGGTGTTGGCACATATCTACACCTACGGAGAACCCTATGAATAAATACACAGATTTTATCTATAAATTTAAGAAACTACTCATCGTTATTTTCATTATCTTTAGCCTATTCTCGGTTGCTGGAATCTTTAGATTAAAGTTTAATACCGACTTCGCATTATTTTCTACCAATGAATCAGTTTATGAAGAGCGTATAAATGATTTAGAAGAAGTATTTGGTAGTTTGAATCAAATTGTTATTGTTGTAGAACATCAAGAGTTTAATCAACAAGTTATCAGCGACTTACATGAAATACAAACAACTTTCACAGGCATTGATCATGTCTTATCAGTTACGGGGGTTGCTCCTGATCAGATTATGTTTACAGGAACCTTAACGGACATTGAAACACTTGATCCAGTATATGTTGAAGCTTATTATGAATCTTTTGGAGAGTTTTCTCCACTAGTTGTTGATACGGATACATACTACTCAATTTTTAATGTATTTATTGATGAAGATTTTACTAAAACCAACTTACACGAGTTAGAAGACGAACTCGATATATATGATTACCAATCATACATATCAGGTGATAAATATAATCAAACAAAGATTGTAGATTATATCTTGCAGATCTTATTAGTGCTTCCCCCTCTAGCATTACTCGTTATTCTTTTAATATTTAGATGGCAAATTGGAGCGTTAAAACCAACACTACTAAGTGTATTACCCGCTGGTATCGGTTCCCTATGGACATTGGGTATTATCGGATGGTTAGGAAATGAAGTTTCCATCTTAACTGCGGTTGTTCCGATATTCATCATTGTTATTGGGTCTGCAGATGGGCTCCACTTTATGTCGCATTTCCAAGATTCTAAAATAGAAGGCTACGACCATAAAACAGCATTAAATAAGACACTCAAAATTGTTGGTATTCCAATGATTGTTACAACACTCACATCAATGGCTGGATTCTTAAGTCTATTATCTATGAATACCGATAGTATTAAAGACTTATCAATTTTCAGTGCATTAGGTATATTATTAGCGGGTGTTGCAACATGGTATGTACTTCCATTGATCTTATCGAATAATATCAATGTAGTTCCTAAAAATATCAAGCCTAAGAAACTAGATTTCTCGAAATCTCTTAGAAAACTTTGGGGCTATCCCTCAGTTATCATTGTTTTATTGATCATTACAGTATCATTGATCATGCAACCTTATATCAATCACGAGTTTAACATGCTTATGATCTATAAGGAATCAACAGTCGTTGCACAAAATGCAGAGAAGATTGGCGAGGTAAATGGCGGATCTATTCCAATTTATGTTTATGTAGAACTCGATCAAAGTCCTGTCACTATAGAAGCGATGAACGAGATTAATCTTTTAGCAAACGATTTAAACAGTCTTGATGAGGTCAACAAAGTCGTTAATCCCTACGCATTATTAAGTATTGTCTACAATATGAATAATGCAGGTTTGATACCTAATGATATGGTTCTTAATATGGTCTACACAAACATAGCAACCGATGAAAACAGTACGATTCACAGTTTGATATCTACCGATGATCATATGGTTAGATTATTGGTTTTCCCTAATGATTTAGATAATCAGACACTCAAGATCATAGAAGACGAAGCAGGTTCATCTAACCCAGATGCAGTTGTTACAGGCGTTCAGTACTTAATGAGAGATTTAAATGTTAATATAGCTGATATGCAAATCAACAGTATTTTACTCGCTTTAGGTATTGTGTTATTGATGATGATTGTAACCCTTAAGAATATTAAGGTTGCAGTAGCAAGCCTAATTCCTATCGTTGTTACTGTAGGTGCATTATATGGATTCTTAGGTATTACTGGGATTTCACTCAATATTACAACAGTTATTATATTTAGCATCACTATTGGCGTTGGTATTGATTATGCAGTACACTTCAGTAGTGTCTACCGGCACTATCTAAAAGAAGGTAATTCGAGAAAAGAAGCAGTCGATAAAGCATATAATAATTCATCTAGACCAATTATCGCCAATGCTTTAGGCATATCTTTAGGATTAAGTGCCTTAATGTTTTCACCATTAAATATACATTTTAATGTTTCGGCATTGATGTGGATCAGCATGATTGTCAGTGTAGTTGTCACATTGACGTTGTTACCAACAATTTTTAGAATTGATAAGAAAAAGAAATAATAGATTAATAATTAATAGGACTCAGTGAACTGAACCCCGAAAAGTAGACACTAAATAAAAAAGGTCTACTTTTTTTGTTT
>CAZKLF010000005.1:0-8486 GCA_964553665.1 uncultured Mariniplasma sp.
AAATCTTCTATTTTATCGATTGTTTTAAACGTTTTTAATCTACTTGGGTGTTGGTGTCCTTTTGTGTATAAAACAATCTCAAAGCCCAATTCTTGGGCTACCTCGGCATCATGAAGCGTATCGCCAATCATAAAAACGTCTTTAGGATTCATTTTATGTTTTTTAATGAATCTTTTAGCAACTTCTACCTTACTTTTAGCATAAACATCCGAAGTTCCTAAAATATATTTAAACAAATGATCTATTTGATAATGCTTTAATTGTTGTTTTAAATTATTCACTTCAGAAGCTGAAAACATTACATTGATAAATCCTTGATTCTCATAATGTTTAATGGCTTGGATGACGCCTTCATGGAGCTTTAGATCAAGGCTTCTTGGTTGATATATTTCAATGAATCTCTGTGCCAAAAATTTAAAGCTGGTCTTTTCTAAGTCATAAACTTTAGCATAATATGATTCTACTGGAAAATCAAATATCATCAAGTAATCTTCAAAGGTTACAGTAGGTCTTTCTACTTCTATGAGCATCTCATTTAAGATCTCATAACATAGATGCGCATCATCTAAAACTGTCCCATTAAAATCCCAAAAAATATATTTCATTTTTAACACCTCACTTATGATAAGGATGATTTTTTAAAATCATATATCCTCTATAGATTTGTTCTATTAAGATTAATCGCATGAGTTGATGCGGAAAAGTCATTTTAGAAAATGATACCTTTTGATTGCTTCTTTCCATCACTTGATCGCTTAATCCGTATGATCCGCCAATAACAAATACCAAATCTCCCTGGAGGTAGGTTGCTGAATCATCAATTAACTTAGCAAAGCCCATACTATCAACCATCTTTCCTTCGATTGCTAATGCAATCACGTGGTCAGATGTTTTTATTTTATTTAAGATACGTTCACCCTCAATTGAAATACCAGAAATAGAAGATTCATCTGAAACTTCAATCCATTCGAATTTAACAGGTATTTGTTTCTGATAATAAGTAATACCTTGTCCTAAATACTTTTGGTTCATTTTTCCAACAACAATGACTTTAATCATAGCTTTATACCTGGAAGACTTTCTTGTGAAGCATAAAACACTTCAACTTTAGTTGGATCATCAAAAAACTTAACGATTGATTCTTCAATATCTTGACATGAATTGCAATCTTCAGAGATATGAGCCACGATCCATTTACTAGGTTTATTTCTAACAAATTTGTTCATATATTCTGCAGCATCATCATTAGATAAATGACCACGCTCACCCATGATTCTTTTTTTGAGTGCAAAAGGACGCTGGGATTTCATAAGTTCTGTTGGATGGTGATTTGCTTCTAATAGATATAGATCAGCATCAGAAAGCAATTCGTGATAACTATGATCAATATATCCGGAATCCGTTAAGACGACCATCTTCTTCATATCATTTTCAATGACGTAGCCAACTGGCTCTGCAGCATCATGCGATAACATGAATGGGAAAACCTTAATATCATTAATTGTAAACGGCTCGTCAGCAACCACAAAATGAACACGTTCAAAAAGAGCAACCACTTCTACAGGTAGCGCATTATATGTTCCTTTTGATATATAAATATCTTCAATAGCGGCGTGTTTAAGTAACATTTTTAATCCCATCACATGATCATGATGCTCATGTGTAATTAAAAGTGATCTCACGTCAAATAAGTTTTCTTCGTAAGCTGCCATTTTCTTTTTTACTTTTTGATAGCTAATGCCGGCATCAATAAATATCCTAATATCGCCTACTTTTAAGTAGGCCATATTCCCTTTTGAACCGCTAGCCAAAATAAATACTTCCACAATATCACCTTCTTTCATGATATCATACAAATATGTGATATTATCAAATAAAATGAAAGAGGTTGCAATACCCCTAAAAAAATGCTATATTATATTTGCTTGTATGAAATACATTGAAGGAGTGAACACACATGAATCAAATAAAAAATTTAAGAAAACTCGCGATACTTGTGCTAGTATCCGCTGGTTTACTTACATTGGCTGCATGCGGCAGCGAAGAAGCAACACCTTATGGCAGCATTGGTGACGATGTTTACATGACAGTAGGTGACGTTACTGTCACAGAAAAAGATTTATATGATCAATTACGTTTGCAAGGTGCTTCAATTTTAGCAACCATGATTGACGAAAAAGTATTCGATACCCAGCTCACAACTGTTGAACAACTACTAGAAAATGGCGACGTTGCTTTAAATGAATATTTTGACGAAACCGTCAATGGCGCTATTCATGGTGGAACAGATGCTGATAATCTTGATGATTTATATACTAATTATCCTGAAAGTTGGGCAAGAAATATTGAACAATTTGCAGATTCTCTATATTTATTAGATAATTCAGTTGATATCGATGCAATTATCACAGCACTCGAAAATCTTTCATCTACTCAAGCTAACGCTTATAGTGGTTACTCAAGTATTAGTTTACTTGTTGAAAGATACGCTTTACGCGTTGCTCAAAGATATTACGCAGAACAAATTCTTGAAACTGAAATCATTGATTCAGAAAGTGACTCATACATCAGTGATGAAGATGTTTTAAGTTATTATCAAAATAACGAACTTGGCAAATATGATGTAGATGCTTTAGTTGTTAGATTTATTAACTTAAATGAAGCAAATGCTGCTTTATATAAGATGAGCATCAAAGCCGATTCAAAAGGCTTATGGTGTTCAATTCCTGATATTCGCATTCTTCCAGGTGAAGATGGATATATCGATTTAACTAATGAAACACCACAAACTGGTTATAAACATGTTAAAGATATCCTTGATGACTTAGGGCTATTGGGTAAACTTGGTGTGAATTATGACGATCGTGATCAAATTAGCATATCAGATTTTGAAAACTATTATAAAGCTTTTATAATCAGCACGACAAGAACAACTGGTTTAAGCGATGAAGCATTAACAACTGCACAAGTTAAAGCAGAATTCGTAGCAATTTATAATTTATTAAATCCAGCTTCAATGGTTGAAGTTGCTGTTGATGGTTCAATCGTTGGTTCTGCAGGAACAGAATTTGATCCTACTAATACTTATGATGACCTAACTGCAATCAATACCAGCTTAAGAAGTCATCTATATACAACTTTGGTTGCTGAAGCATCCATGGAAGACCCTGATGATACAGCAGATGGTAAACCTTACTCATCAAGAGTTCAAACTTTTGGAACATCACGTTTCTTAGTTTTCAAACTAGATGATGAAAGTGCATCAGAAGAACTTATATATGATGCGGATTCTTCAGCGTTTGTCTCTACTCCAGAAGCTGAAGCAGCTAAAACTGAAGTTTATGACACCATTAAGGATGCTCAACTATCTTCTACTTACATTTCAGCTAAGGTTAACGAACTTTATGCTGATAGCTCATTAAATATTTATGATTATGTTGTTCGTACATTCTATGAACAATCATATGGTTATGAAGGATCAACAAAAGATAAGACTGGAGATATTCTAGCTGATCTTGGTGATGTTACAATTACTGTTGATGATTTCTATGAAAGACTAGAACAATCATATGGTATCAACTTAGCATTGGATATTGCTTCTAACAGATATTTGCTAGAAGAAACTGATTATGTTGTAAGTGAAACTGATATGGCGGATTACGAAACACAATTTGAAGATATCATTTCACAATTCTCAGCTGATAACTTTGCATCTTCTGGTTATCCAGCAAGCATGGGTAGACAAAATTTCTTACTTCTTGCTTTCGGTGCAACAACAAATACTACATCAATTAATCAATTATTTGTATATCCTGACCTAAGAGAACAATACTTAACTGATAAAGCTTCTCATTATAGTAACGGCGTAGAAACAATTTATACTAAACTTGCTGAACTTGCTGAATTACAATATAATAACTACGAATCAATTACAGTAAGTCACTTATTAGTTTATTTTGATGAAAATGGCGATGGTTCACCTGATGATCCTCAAGAGTATCTAGATACTTTAGGTGCAGCTGGTGCAACTCAAGTTTTAACTGGTTTAACTGATTTAGTTCAACTTATTTATTCTAAGGTCGGAGAGTACACAGGTCTAAGTGCTGGTTTAACTGCACTTGCTACTGAATTCAATAGTTCAGGACGCATTGACCGTGGTAGTATCATTCCACCATATGATTATCAAACTGAATTAATTTGGTCACAATACCGTCAACTAGGCTTCTACTTAAAATATGAACAAATCTCTTCACCAATTACTAACACTTCAAACTTTATTACTGGTTCAACAGTTCTTGATGAAGTCTTCTACGATCGCGCTATGATGTTAAATGACACTTTAGCAACTATTGAAGATGATGATTCTAAGTTCCCATACCTTGATTTGTATGATGCTGCTATTACAGACGCTGCATTAGAAAATGTTAAATCAGCATTTGGTTGGCACTTAATTCTTGCAACTAATGTAACTGAAAAAGCTAGTGCTGTTTATGAAGCAATTGATGATGATGATGGTAAATATATTAACGCTGATGAAACATTAGATGTGTATAATCTTTCCTCTGAAACACTTACTGCTCGACAAATCGAGTATTACATCACAGAATCAGCAACTGATGAAGGTGTTGTTCTACCAACTGCTGTTCAAACAGCAATCACAAATTACTTAGCTCCTGTTATGACACGTTATGAAAACACTTATATGCAACGTGAGTTAATCTTTAAACTTATGGATGGCGTAGTATTTACTGATTCTACTAATCTTGCAAGATTCAATACAATTCGTGAAATCAATAAACGTCAATTTAGTGAATATTTATTATCAACAACTGGTTACTTCGATCAAAATTATGATAACCTATATGGTTCATGGTTTGATACGTTAGAAAGCTAAAAAAGATTAACCAAAAAGGACTAGAAACTAGTCCTTTTTTTATGCAACAGGTTCGATGTGTTCGGGTAATTCATTTTTTGATGAATTGACAAAATTTGTTTCTTTTTCTTAATGCATCAAAAAAAGTAAAAAAAAGAATAATCCATTCGGATTATTCTTTATCTTTTTTTATGTTTGTTTTGTAGTAACGCATCTTATCAAGTACAGATACCATATTTGTAAATGTACCATCTGGAGTATCATCTAAAGTTTGACCTAAAACAGTAAACTTAGAATCGATCGTATCAATAAACCATAAGAGAAGCGCTTCACCAGTTTGTGGTTTTTTAGGTGAGCCATAATTAAGCTGTCCATGGTGAGATATGATCATATGCTTAAGCAATAAGACCTCTTCGCTTTGTTCTAAACCTAATGTTCTTGCTGCTCTATCAACATCAACTGTTTGCATCACCAAGTGACCCACTAATAAACCTTCTTTAGTATATTCACCATCAACACCACTGATTTCTTTAATTTTAGACATATCATGTAGAATGGTTGCTGCATATAATAAATCTTGATTTAAATATGGATAAACCTTAATGAATGGATCTATGAGTTGAAGCATTGTATATGTATGATGGCTTAATCCACCAACATATGCATGATGAAACTTAGTTGCAGCTGGATGCATGTAGAATGCATTCTTATTTTCTTTATAAATCAATTCAGTAATTTGCTTTAATATTGGATTTTCTATGCGTCCTAAAAAACCTTCAACACCTTTTTTAATTTCCATCATTGGAATAGGGGCATATACATAAAAGTATTCTAACGCTTTAGCAAGTTCATCATCAGATAATACATCTTCAGCAGGAACAATAGATAAACACTTTAAAACAAGTTCATCTTCTACTTTTGTAATTGCTTGAGCTTCGAATTGATACACCTTTCCAGTTGTTATTAATGGTAGTTGTTCAAACTCAAGTTTGAGATTGACATATCCTCCAGTTTCTAGCTTTATTGTTGTATTGCAAAAATGTACACCTTGATTGATATTATCTACCTTACCAATAAGTTTGTATTCTTCGTTTAGTTTAAGTTCCATAGTGTTCTCCATTCTTTATATGTGTTCTAGAACATATCGTTCCAGTTCACTTTTTTCATTTTTTAGTCTTCTATTTAGTACTTCTATAACCATCTCTGTTTGTAAGTTTTTAACCCATGCTCCTGCTTTTTTATTCGCAATAGCAATCATTTCTGTCGCTCTAAGCTTTAAATCTAAATCGCTTTGAATAGGTAAGTTTTTATAATCATGTTCTATCTTGTTTTTTAGATTAGGCGTTTTTTTCAGCATGTAATTAACTCTGTTCGCAAGTAAGCATAAATCAATACCATACATATATAATGTATAGGCATTAAATGATTGATTTTTATCAGCTAATATGCGCGCTTGTTCGTAACGATGACGATGCTTATTTGAAAATGGCCATTGGTTAGGTATTGATCCATTTAAGGTAAAACAAAGTGTGAAAAACGCGTCAACAAAGGGAATTTCTTCCATTTGACTAGCATACTCAATCCCTTGTTTTAAACCAGGAAGGACTTCATGAACACCAGTTGTTACGATAGATTTCAATGCTCTTTTAACGTATCCACCTTGAAGGATTTTAATCATTTCATTCATGATACGTTCCATAGCAATATTCTTTAAATTATCTTTCATTTCAGTGATTGCATCTCGAGTATCTTTATCGATTTGAAATCCTAATTTTGATTGAAAATAAAATGCTCTCATGATGCGAAGTGCATCTTCTGTAAATCTTTCTAAGGGATTGCCAATGGTTTTAATGATCTTCATTTGAAGGTCTCCCCTACCATTAACATAATCAATAAGTTCACCTTTTTCAGTCATTAAAATACCATTGATTGTAAAATCTCTACGCTTAACATCTTCTTCAACTGTTTCACAGAAAGTGACTTCTTCTGGATGTCTATTGTCTACGTATTCGCCATCAATTCTATACGTCGTAACTTCAAAAGTTTCATCACCCATAAAGATTGTGACGGTTCCGTATTTTAATCCTGTTGGCTTTGTCTTAAATATTTTAGAGACCTGATGCGGTTTCGCATTGGTTGTAATGTCTATATCATTTGTAGGTTGCTTTAAAATATGGTCCCTTACGGCACCACCAACTATATAGGCTTCATATCCTTGTTTTTTTAAATCGTATATTACTTTTTTAGCGCTATTAATTGTGCTCATTTTCTTCACCGTATCTATTATACCAAGAGTTCGTATATTTTAGTAGCCTTAAAGTCTCTTTAATTGTTTGAGTCTTTCCAAAGTGATAAAATGATATTGAGGTGCTTTAAATGAAAAGAAAAATCATATTGTTTATTGGGATGACATTAGATGGATATATTGCCACTGATCAGGATCAACTAGATTTTTTAGATGCTTATAATGATGTAAAAATCAATACAGAAAATTACGAGAAACTACTTGAAAGAATCGATACACTCATCATGGGAAGAAACACTTATGATGTTGTAAGTAAACTCGTTTATAAGTGGCCCTATGAAAATCTTCAAACCTACGTGATAACATCAAGACCACAGGAAAACACACATAATATCAGTTTTATAAATGAAGACTTAAATGTATTTATGACAAAACTTCATAATAATTCAAGTAAAGATATATGGCTTGTTGGTGGAGGAAAACTTGCATCTACATTTATGGAAAAAGGGTTTATTGATGAATATCAAATTACCCTGATACCAAAAATACTCGGGTCAGGAAGATCCTTATTTAATAAAATTAAAAACGATATAGACTTAGAACTTAAAAATGTTGAGCACGAAGATCAAATCGTTCATCTAACCTATATTAAAAAATAATATATTTATGTTATACTATTTTTGGTGATACTATGTTCTATATTAAAGAAAAATCAAGCCATCAAATAATAGTCAATAAGTCAATTTTTATTGCTGTGTTCTATCCTTTAGAATCAAAAGAGGATGTTCAAAGCTATATTGAAGAAACTAAAAAAGTATATCCAAAAGCAAATCATTACTGTAGCGCATCCATATTTGGCGAGACGGGCGAACATGCTACTGCTAACGATGATGGAGAACCCTCTAGAACGGCTGGTATACCAATCCTAGAGGTTTTAAAGCATCATAACGTAACGAACATTCTTTGTGTCGTTGTACGCTTCTTTGGGGGTATTAAACTTGGAAGTGGCGGATTAGTTAGAGCCTATACAAAAGCAACCGCTAATTTAATGAAAAAAATGAAATTCCAAGAAAAACTCATAGTTCCATCATATATTATAGAATTTGATTATCCCTTGATTAATCAAATGGATCAATATCTTAAAGATAAAGCAAATATCATAGAAAAGAAGTTTCAAACAATAGTTTCTTATGAGCTTGTCCTTCTAAAAAATGATATTTCAATCATAACCAATATCCAATATCAACTCATCGCATTACATGTTTTAGAGCCACAAATATTATGGATTGAAGTCTGAGAAATCAGACTTTTTTTATGCCAAAGACTACAAAAAAGCGATAATACATCGCTTTTTCATATCTAATATTT
>CAZKLF010000005.1:8586-32139 GCA_964553665.1 uncultured Mariniplasma sp.
TATGCCAAAGACTACAAAAAAGCGATAATACATCGCTTTTTCATATCTAATATTTTGATTTTCATTTTTCATTCTATATTGTCGTTTGAAATCCTACAGAGAAATAATCAACATGATCTTTCATATACTTCTTTAAAATATGATATTGTCTAATACCCGTACAATGTCCCGTATAATACATCGCTTTATAGCTTAAAAGGATATTAGAAATTTCTATGATATTTTTTTCTGTTTCTGCAAGTTCAGGAAATCGACTTGAAAGATGAAATCCCCCTAATACTGATGTGAGTTTTTGGGGAGCTAATAATTCTGATGCTTTTTTCACTATATTGACGATGCCATGATGTGCACAACCCGCAAAAAGAACGAAATTTTGTTTTTCATTTATGATTAAGTTTTGCTCATGAATAAAATCGTCATTTTCATATTTTCCATCTATTTTTTTATATAAAGTTTGATTACCTCTAGGATAATAATCTTGACTGGATACATCAGAAAATATGGTTAAGTATTGATCTATCTTTAATTGATTTTCAACAAAAATCAATTGTTTAGAACTTTTTAAGTTTTGATCTAACCCAATATATGCCAATTCATCTTCTTCACGTTTAGAATAATAATCTCGAAATGCATACTTACTAATATAAATCTTTGCTGTAGGATTGATCTTCATAAACGTCAAAAGACCTCCACCATGATCATAATGGCCATGAGATATAATCACAGTATCAACTTTAGTCAAATCGATATTCAAGAGTTTTGCATTCCTTAAAAATAGATCTGTTTTCCCAACATCAAATAGCAATTTATGGTTTTCCATCTCTACATAAAAGCTTACACCATGTTCAGCTTCTAATAATTTATATTTACTTGTATCTTCGACAAGACATGTGATTTTCATAGAAACACTCCCTTATGTATCTTTACTTATATATGATCCTATCCTTAATAGATTATAAATTAATGATATCTGTATTTCAATATTAGGTTTATTTATTTTGTCTCTTGTTTGATTTTTCTATATAGCGTATATTCTGCAAAACCTTTAGGGAAGTCATCTATCGTCATAACAACTTCATATCCTCTTTTCTTGTAGAATTCTAACGCCTGAAATTCAAATGTTGTCAAATATATATTAGTCACACCTTGTTTTACGGCTTCTGATTCAATCATATGCATCAATTTTGATGCTATTCTTTTTCCTCTGTATTTCTTGTCTACAAATAATACATTAATAAACAAATATTCAAACTGGAAATGGCCATATATTCCTCCAACAAATTGATTATTGTCAAGTACAACATATTGCAAATCAATTTTATCGGCAGAGAAATCAAGACTCTCTCTGAATTTTTTGATTTCAGCTTTTACCACTGTATTATATGATTGAATGGGTTCACTAGATGACTTCATTTGATAGTCTCCCATGATTTCAAGGTGAACTAGATCTTTATCAAGCAGAAAAATATTCTTGTTACCACTAGGCATATCATCCAATTCACCATTAACACTAAACCCGATTTGTTGAAATTCAAGTGCTCTTTGTTCTAGTACAGTATCAAATTGAATCCCTTCAACATTGCCACGATAAAATTTTCTTACATCATTCATTAACGCTTTTAGAGCATCTATATCCTTATAGTAAATTCCGCTTATTTTACACCAATCGGAAGCTTGTCTTGTATGACATGCACCAACTAATTCTTCTTCTTCAAAAACATAAAAATCTCGATTATCTTTCTCCCTATAACCCGTTTGGGATTTATTATATGATTTCAATCCATTCATTACGTCTTTATTATATTCAAATTTCTTATCATCTATAAATCTAATATTATGCATATTATACCTCCTTGAAAATCTTTCTTGCTAAAAAAATATGTAATATAGTAGCACACTATAGACTTAATCCCAAAATAGGAATTCTAAACTAGTGATTTATAAGTTTTGTTGGTAACTTCCAATAATAAGGAATGTGACAAGTGCCATAGAAAACACCAATGCTTCTAAATTCTATCTCAATTACTATTTTACCATCTAAAGCAACACAAACACTAATTATTACGATGCTTGCAAAATAGCAGTAAACTAACTAGAAACATTTACTTCTTTAAAGTTTGTTAATCTGTATATAATTGTAAATTGATAACAAAGGACTTACAAATATTTTTATTGTGAAAATGGTACAAATATTAACCCATTTTAATAAAATCTAGTCCAGGTAATAGGACTCGAACCTACGATTTCATAATCTATCCCAATTTAATCCCAATTATTTGATATACTTATCTATCCATATAACTTCACTCTCATCGTACTCAAGTCTATCAAACAATTCTTTTGATGCTATGTTTTTTTTACTTGTCATTGTAAGCACATGTTGAATTCCTTTGCCATCGAGCCATTGTTCTAAATATTTAATCATTCCGCTTGCTAATTTTTTCCTTCTACTATCTTTTTTTACATGTATCTCATTAATCCAAAAATAGTCTTTACCTGATTCTAAGCCAGAACTAATGTTACCAAAAATAAAACCTATTGGTTCGTCCGTTTGGTAACAAACGATTAAGTAGGATCTTTTGTCATTCATAAGTGCATTCTTCAATGATTCTTCTATTTCATTTTCTGATTTTTTCGATTTTATAACTTTCATTTGTTCTTTTATTAAAAATACAACCTTTTCTAACTGTAAAATATTTTCATATTTCTTATATCTATATATTTCCATATTGTTCTCCTATAAAAAAAGCATAGGTTTCCCCATGCCATTTTTCACGATATATTATTTGTAAGTAATTGAGATAGTTTCACCATAATCTCAGCAAGGAGATGTCCTGCAATTAATGCAATAAGAAAATATGCAGTTTTGATTTCCCAAATCTTCATTTTCTCAAATTTGTTTTCAATATGCAGTGCTCTTAAAATTCTAAGATTTACGGCAAAAAATACTGTTAAGGATACAAAATAAATGAGTTCTTCCATTTGAAGCACCTCCTATAATTGTCCTGCTTTACTCTTTGTTATGTTTTCTTTTAAATCACGTTCTTGTTTCGAAAAATCAATGTTTTCCTTTTTAGTCATTTGTAACTTTTCTTTTTTCATGTGATCAAATGCCGATTTCGCTTTTTCAAGCGTTGAACCCATTTGAGCTTCAAGTGCTAAAATGTTTACTTCATTATTCTTAAACTCAATAACGCCTTGTTCAACAACAAGATAATTCTCATTATTATCTTTAACCAATTTCAAGAATCCTTCTTTAATTTGAAGAATAATTGGAATATGATCATTCAAAATTGCAAGCTCTCCATCTTCATTTCGGATAACAACATAATCAATAGTATCAGAATATGATGTGCCTTGTTGAGTCAGTACATTAAAAATCATAATGTCTTCGCCTTCTTAATAGCATCATCGATGGTACCTACCATCATGAATGCATCTTCAGGTAATTTATCATGTTTGCCTTCAATGATTTCTTTAAATCCACGAACCGTTTCCTTAAGTGGAACAAACGCTCCAGGAACACCCGTGAATTGTTCAGCAACATGCGTATTTTGAGATAAGAAAATTTGTAATCTTCTTGCTCTATGTACGATAAGCTTATCTTCATCAGTTAACTCATCCATACCTAAAATAGCAATGATATCTAAGAGTTCATGATAACGTTGAATCATCTTTTGAACGTTTCTAGCAACTTCATAATGCTCTTTACCCACGATTTGTGGAGATAAAGCTCTAGATGTTGATGCCAGTGGATCTACTGCCGGGTAAATACCAATTTCAGTTAATTTTCTACTAAGGTTCGTTGTTGCGTCCAAATGTGAAAAGACTGTAGCTGGAGCTGGATCCGTATAATCATCCGCTGGGACATAAACGGCCTGGATTGAGGTGATAGAGCCGTTTTTAGTTGAAGTGATACGTTCTTGCAGTCTGCCCATTTCAGTCGCTAAGGTTGGCTGATAGCCAACCGCTGAAGGCATTCTACCTAAAAGCGCGGATACTTCAGAACCTGCTTGGATAAATCTAAAGATATTATCGATGAATAACAAAACATCTTGTTTTTCTTCATCTCTAAAATGTTCTGCCATGGTTAAACCAGTTAGAGCAACTCTCATTCTTGCTCCTGGTGGCTCGTTCATTTGACCAAAGACGAGTGCTGTTTTACTGATAACACCTGATTCAGTCATTTCAGTATATAGTTCATAACCTTCTCTTGTTCTTTCACCAACACCAGCAAAAACGGAAATACCTGCTCTTTCTAGTGCGATGTTATGAATTAATTCTTGGATTAGAACTGTCTTTCCGACACCTGCTCCTCCAAATAATCCAATCTTACCACCTTTAATATAAGGTGCTAAAAGGTCAATAACTTTAATTCCAGTTTCCAGAATTTCAACTTCACTTGATAAATCATGAAAAGGTGGAGATTGCCGGTGAATACTCATATGTGGTGCATCATCTAGTGATTCAAGTCCATCAATAGGATCGCCTAAAACGTTAAAGATACGTCCTAATACTTTTTTGCCAACTGGAACTTGTATTGAAGAATTTGTCTGCCTAACGGGCAAATCTCTTCTTAAACCTTCAGTAGGTTCTAAGGCTATCGTACGAACAACATGATCACCTGTGTGTAGTGCGACTTCTAGAGTTATTGTTTTACCATCATCCAATTCAACAATAAGTGCATCATAAATTGATGGTAGATCAGATTCAAAATAGACATCTACGACCGGTCCGATGATTTGTGTGATTTTACCTTTCATCATGTTTCTCCTTTCCTACGCGTTGGAGCCATTGATAACATCAATGAGCTCACTAGTAATTTCTTGCTGTCTTGCTCTGTGATAAATCGTATGAAGTCTTTCAACAATTTCATTCGCATTATCGGTTGCACTTTTCATCGCAATCATACGCGATGCGTGTTCACTTAACTTAGCATCAGCTAAGGCAGTGAAAATACTGCTTTCAATATAAATATTAATTGTATGATCTAACACAATTTCTGGTGTTGTATCATAAATAAAATCTTCTTTAGGTACATCATCATCTTCAAAAATAACCGGAAGAATTGTCCGTTTCTTTACAACTTGAGTAGCAGTGTTAATGTAATGGTTATAAAACAAGATAACTTCATCCATGCTATTATTCATAAAAGCATCTTTAATCAAATCTGCATAGTGTCTAAAATACATTGTTGTGATGTCATCTCTGTTATAAATGATTTCATTATTGATCATAGGCAAATGTTTTTTTTGTGCAAAATAATATCCTTTTTTCCCTAATGCAAACACTTTATAGTCATTTACAGATAAATCCTTAACTTCTTCAAGAAAAGCTTTAAACAATTGATTGTGATAGCTTCCTGCTAGACCCCTGTCACTCGTGACCAAGATATATAGTTTAATTTGTCCTTCATTTTTAGATGTTAATCTATGCGCTTCATCTATGTTTTGATTCGCATAGGCTAATATGCCATGAAGCTTAATAACAAACGCCTTTGTGTTATTGAGAAGAACAGTTGACCTTTTAATTTTGGATAAGGCAATATTGTGCATTGCTTGAGTAATCGAGGCAGTCTTAGCGATTGCCTGCATTCTCATTTTAATATCCTTTAAGCTCATACTAAATCATCCTCTTCAAATGATTCACAAACTCATCTAACAATTTAGTGTCAGGAAGTGTTTTCGTATCAATTAAATGTTTATGTATTTTTTGACCAAGGTCATTCATCTTTAAACCTTGAATGATTTCTTTTTCCAAAACTTTAACTTGTTCAATATCAAGATCATCCATTAAACCTGTTGATAATGCGTAAATCGTAATAATTTGTGTTGGCATTTCAATTAATTCATGAACATCTTGTTTCAATATTTCGACAGTTTTTCTACCACGTTCCAAACGACGTTTAGAACTTGCATCTAAATCAGATCCAAATTGTGCAAACGATTCTAATTCGCGGTAATTCGCAAGGTTAATACGCACGGTTCCGGCAACTTTCTTCATGCCTTTCCACTGTGCAGCGCCACCAACACGAGATACAGATAGTCCAGCACTAATTGCTGGGCGTATTCCAGAATAGAACAATTCAGCTTCTAAGAAGATTTGTCCATCTGTAATTGAAATAACATTTGTAGGAATATAAGCAGAAATATCTCCAGCTTTCGTTTCAATGATCGGTAGGGCAGTAATAGAGCCTCCACCTAATTTATTACTTAGTCTTGCAGATCTTTCTAGTAATCTTGAATGAAGATAAAAAACATCTCCAGGATATGCTTCACGTCCTGGTGGACGGCGAAGCAATAATGATAATTCGCGATATGCAACAGCATGTTTCGATAAATCATCGTATACGATTAAAACATCTTTACCTTGTTCCATGAAGTATTCTCCCATGGTAACACCAGCAAATGGTGCTAAGTACAATAACGTACCTTCTCTAGATGCTCCAGCTGATACGACAATCGTATATTCCATCGCTTGATGTTGGCTTAAAAGTTGAACCAATGTTGAAACAGAGGATTCTTTTTGACCAATTGCAACATATATACAAATTACGTCTTTACCCTTTTGATTCAAAATGGTATCAACTGCTAAAGTTGTTTTACCTGTTTGTCTATCGCCAATAATCAATTCACGTTGACCACGGCCAATTGGAACAAGGGCATCAATCACTTTAATCCCTGTTTCCATAGATGCATTAATAGAACCTCTAGCCATAACGCCTTGAGCTCTTCTTTCCACAGGAAGATACTTAGCTGCGGTAATTGTACCGCCAGCATCAAGTGGTTCTCCTAATGGATTAACAACACGTCCTAATAAACCTTCTCCAACGGGTACTTCAAAAATACGTTTGGTTGTTTTAACCAAATCGCCTTCTTTAATCTTATTGCTTTCACCTAGAAGAATAACACCAACACTTAATTCTTCAAGGTTAAATACGAGTCCCTTAACATCATGAGGAAACTCAAGGAGTTCACCCATCATTGCTTGTTGAAGGCCATAAACGATTGCAATACCATCGCCTACACTTAATACTTTCCCAATATTTTCCAGTTTAACGTCCTGTTCAAATGATTCAATCTGTTTTTTTATGATTTCAGTCATTTCTTGGACTTTTAGTTTTGACAATTTCTACACCACCTTAAATCGTTGTATATAATTCTTTGAGTTCGCGTGCAACGGATCGATCAAGTGATTGACCTTGATGGACAATCTTAATGCCTCCGAGTAAATGTTCATCAATCGTGATATGAAAATCAAGCGTTTGATTGGGGAAACGAGGTTGAATCACTTTCTTTAAAGCGAGTTCCTGTTTCTCTGTGACAGGTTTTGCTGAATAGATATGAATGTGAGCAATATTTTGAAATTCACGCGCAAGATGAATCCACTCTTCATATATTTCTAAACATAAATGCATTTGGTGCTTTGAAGCCAGCATTTTAAGAAATGCTAAAAATGAGGCATCGTAATCTAGTGCTTCAATCTTTTTCATTTTCTCATCAAATGAAAGCATTGGAGAATCTATCATAGACACCCAACTCTTTAATTCTGCAACGACATTTTTAAATGTACCAAATTCTACAGTAATTAAATTGACTTTATCTTGCTTTTTAGCGATTGAATATAACGCTCTAGCATAATTTGATACACTCATTATGCTTCTTCTTCTTTAACTAGATTATCAATGATATCTTGATGAACTGTTTCATCGATTTCGCGTTTAACAATTTTTTCTGCAGCAGCAAAAGCAACCTCTTTAATAGATTGTTTAATCTTTTCATTTGCTTGAATGATTTCAAACTCAATGTCTTTATCAGCTTTATCTAAGCGTCGTTTCGCCTCTTTTTTAGCTCCGACAATAAGTTCTTCTTGTTGTTTGTATGCTTCATCTGTTAATTTGTCCTTAAGAATCCTTGTTTCTTCTTTCATCTTCGCATATTCTTTGACAGAGCTTTCCTGTAATTCTTTTGCTTTGTCTCTTTCCATATCTGCATTCGTTAATGCTTCCGTCAAAGCTTTTTGACGCAAGTCAATAAATGTAGTTACTCGTTGCCATAAAAATTTGCGTACGAAAACGAGTAGCACGATGAGTGCTAAGATATTAAGGACTACAATGTCAGGACGATTAAAAACCGAATAAAGACCTTCTTCAATTAATAGTGATACTTCTTCAAATACTTCGCTCACAAGATCAAATCCTTCTTTTTATTTGTTTATCAATATAAACGCAATCAGTAAACCATAAAGCCCAGTAGTTTCAGCTACTGCTTGACCAATAATCATTGTTGTTGTAATCTTACCTGATGCTTCTGGTTGACGACCAACAGCTTCCACTGCCTTTGAAGCAGCAATACCTTGACCAATACCTGAACCAAAGCCAGTAAAGACCGCAATACCTGCACCTATGTAAGCCAATCCTCTTGCATAAAACTCATTTGGAACAACATCTAAAATAACGGGTAAAATCTGATTTAATAGTGTTAGCATATAAACTCTCCTTTAATTTTTTTTATTTAGCAAAGTCAGATTCACTGACTTTGTTAGAAGCAAAGATGATTGTTAATAAAACGATTACAACTGCTTGAATAAATCCAAAACCAATATCGAAAACAATATGGAACGCTGGTGCTATAAAGATTGATAACCAACCTGCACCTCGGTAAACGATTACTAGGAATACAGATCCACTCGCAACATTTCCAAATAAACGGAGTGACATTGAAATAATCGGTGTTAGTTCGCTTACGACATTTAATGGAAACATCGGCGCAAGCGGCTTAAAGAGTCCAAGAAGATGCCTCCAGCTTTGAGAAATAAATCCCGTGGTTTGAACAATAATGAATGAGGCAATAGAAAGTGAAAAGGTAATGCTTGTATATCTTGTCGGTGAATCCAAAGCAAATACACCAGAGATATTTGAAAGTAAGACATAAATTGCTAGAGTCAACGTGACTGGTGCTACAAATTTCCAATGCTTGCCAATATACCCTTTAATCATATTATTATAAAACTCAACAAGGCTGATGAAAAGTGTCATAAATTTACTTGGGGTTTGCCTAACATCCATTTTTTTAACTTTTATGCCTACAATAATCGATATTACAGCAATAAATGCCATAATTCCTAACGATGTATAAAAATAACCGGGTAAGTTTTTTAAGTAATCAAGAATCTGGGTCATCATAATCAACATACTCCCCCGTTTCTGCAGGTTTTTTAATCAATGGTGTAGCATAAATCATCGCTCCTACTTTAACTGCAATAAAGCCTAAAAGTAAGAAGATAAAGGTATGAACCATAATCGTTTGATCCACAAGATCCTTAGTATCAAACCATGCGATAGCAATAATGATGGTATACATCGCATATCTTTGAAAAATATGGAGAATCAACATCGAAGATGAGTATTTCCCTTTAGTTGTACGAATCATCTGACTGTGGTTAAATAGAGCAGTCAGAGAACCTAAAACTACCCATAATATATATTCACTGAAAAAAATCCACGTAACTAGACACAAAATGAGTGCATATCCAATTGAAATTAAACTAATCTTGTGAACTGCTTTCATAACGTTCCTCGCTTTTAATAAACTGTAAGATGGTGAAAAAACTAACAAGTATTCCTAAAATAAGCCCAGATGCTGCTAATATAGACGGCAATGAGCCTTCAGGATTTACTTTCATTCCAATATATACACCCAGTAGTGAGAGTCCGGCAACTGTAAAGATCAGTTGCATGACGAGCACATAGAGCATAAAAGATCGTCTTCCTCTACTTCGTCCCAAATAATCTGTCCCCACAATCTCCTAGACCTGGTACAATATATCCAACTTCATTTAAGTGACTATCTAATGCAGCAAGATATATACTTACATCTGGATGATCCTTTTGTAATCTTGCAATACCTTCGGGACATCCAACAAGTCCAACGTATCTAATATCAGTTCCACCATGTTCTTTAACGATATCAATAGCTTTAGATGCTGAGCCACCACTTGCTAGCATAGGATCTATAACTAAAACAGCACTATCTTCTAGACCAACAGGAAATTTAGAATAATATACTTGAGGCTGAAGCGTCTTCTCGTCACGATAAAGACCGACATGCCCTATCTTTGCTGTAGGAATAATATTATGAATACCATCAACCATGCCTAAACCAGCTCTTAATATCGGAACAATAACAACCTGTTTTTCTAATTCATGAACAATTGTTTCACAAATCGGCGTTTCAATAGTTTTTGGTACCGTTTTAAAATCTCTAGTAATTTCATAAGTAATTAAGCCACTTACTTCAGAGACACTTTCTCTAAATTCTTTCGTGCCTGTTCTTTTATCTCTGATTTTCATCATTTTGTGATCAATTAAGGGGTGATTAAGGATGACAACTTTACTCATACTATTCATTCTCCTCTATTTTTTTTATTTTATCTAAACGTTTTTGATGTCTAGGTTCATAAGTTGCATTCATAAAGGAATCAATAATCTTTGTTGCTTTTCTAAATTTAGTAGTTCTTCCACCCAGAGCAATAATGTTTGCATTATTGTGCTGTTTAGCAAGTCTTCCAGTAAGTTTATCATAGACCAAAGCAGCTCGAACCCCTTTTATCTTGTTTGCTGAAATACTTATACCAATGCCAGTTCCGCAAAGTACAATACCAAAATCAAAATCTTTTTTTGTAACTGCAAGCCCTACTTTTTCACCATAATCGGGATAGTCAACTGCTTCATTAGAATTCGTGCCAAAATCAACAATTTGGACAGATTTTTTCTCTAAATAAGCTTTGATTTGTTCTTTTAATTCATAGCCACCATGATCGCTACCAATTGCAATTTTCATAGAGTACCCTCCTACCTTAGACCTATTAATAATTATATCATAAAAACTTATTTTTTTATGGAATGTTAACAATTGACTAAAGAAAAAGATGCAAGCATCTTATTCTTTTGTTTCATTATAATATGCTTTCTTACGATCAAGTGCTCTAAGGAGTGCTTTACGTAAGCGAATGCTCTTTGGTGTAATTTCAATTAATTCATCATCATTAATAAATGCCATACATGCTTCAAGTCCCATAGGTCTTGGTTTCTTAAGAACAACTGTTGAATCTTTACCTGAAGAACGCATGTTTGTTTGTTGTTTTTCCATCGTCACATTAACGACCATATCAGTATCTTTATTCCCTTCACCAACAATCATACCTTCGTAGACTGCAGTTCTTGGTTCTAAGAACATATTTCCTCTATCTTCTAATCTGCCAATTGCATAAGCGGAAGTCATACCATTATTTAACGAAACTAAAGCTCCAGTTCTTCTATTACCAACCAATTCATTTAATGATGGGCGATAATCCAAGAAAATATGAGATAAAATACCATAGCCTTTAGTTGCAGTCAAAAATTGTGTCATAAAACCGATTAACCCACGTGATGGCATAATATAATGAATTCTACTATAATCGCCAGTTTGACTCATGGACAAAAGATCGCCTCTACGGTCACCAAGCATTTCGATTACTGTACCTAAATATTCAGTTGGGCAATCAATTTGAACATCTTCATATGGTTCACACTTCACACCGTCAACCATTTTAACGATAACTCTAGGGCGTGAGACTTGAAATTCATAGTTTTCACGGCGCATATTTTCAATTAGAATACCTAAATGAAGTTCTCCACGACCAGAAACAGTCCAAGCTTCAGTTGTTCCAATGCGGTCAACATTTAAACTTACATCTTTCTGAGTTTCTTTAAATAAACGTTCATCAATTTTAGATGCTGTTACGAATTTACCTTCTTTACCAGCAAATGGTGATGAGTTTGTTAAAAACGTGATTTGTACTGTTGGTTCGTCTATGTGTAAGTGTGGTAGTGCTTCTTCGAATCCTACCTCACAAATTGTTTCGCCTACATGAATATCAGGAAGTCCTGCTAAAGATACAATATCACCTGAATATGCTTCTTCAACTTCAAACTTTTCCATACCCATACTTTGAAAAATCTTTTGTACTCTAAATGTTATAATCGAACCGTTCATGCGAACACATGAAACAGTGTCGTTTGTTCTTAAAGTACCTTTATATATCTTCCCAATTCCCATACGTCCGACATAATCGTTATAATCAATTAGTGCTGGTTGAAATTGAAGATGATCTGTCTCATCTTGATTTGGCATTGGAATGGATTTAATGATTGTGTCTAAAATTGGTTCCATTTTAATGTCTAAATCTAAATGTGGTTTATAATTTGCTAATCCTTGGATACCTGATGCATATAAAACTGGAAAATCTAGTTGATGTTCATCAGCTCCTAAATCAATAAATAGGTCATATACTTCATTTACCGTTTTTTGAATATCGGCAAATTTTCTATCAATTTTGTTAACAACAACAATAGGTAGTAATTTCGCTTCCAAAGCTTTCTTCAAAACAAATCTTGTTTGTGGCATAACGCCTTCAAAAGCATCGACTAAAAGCAAAACACCATCCACCATGTGCATGATTCTTTCAACTTCTCCACCAAAATCAGCATGACCAGGTGTATCTAAAATGTTAATGCGATAATCTTTATAAATGATTGCTGTATTTTTAGCTAGAATAGTAATTCCGCGTTCTCTTTCAATATCATTTGAGTCCATGACTCGATCATCTAATTGCGCATGTTCATCATAGCGTTCGCTTTGCTTTAGCAGCTGGTTTACGAGCGTTGTTTTCCCATGATCAACGTGTGCAATAATTGCTATATTTCTAATTTCCATATGTTCCTCTTTTCATAACCTTATCTATTATATACCATTTTCTAAAAAAACAACAAAGAAAGTCTCCGAAAAGACATTATTTTTGTTTATAATAACTGCGATATTGAATCAAAGCATCTTTGATGTCTTCTTCAGTGACGATTCCTCGTCTAAGTATTTTGATCTCGCCTTTGGATAAATCAACGATTGTAGATGAAAGATTACTCGGGTCTCTATCTTGTTCATAAATTTCTACTACATCGGAACCAAACTGGCGCTTAATTGCATTAAGGTCCGTTAATGGTTCTTCTCCACTCTTATTTAAACTTGTTACTCTAAGTGGTCCATATTTTTCAATGATATTTCTAGCTTTTGGATGATTTGGCATGCGTATTGCAACCGTTTCTTCTCCAGAAAGTTTAAAGAATTCACGATTTGTTTTAAAGATGAAAGTTATGGGTCCTGGCCACAAATTCTTAGTCAGTTCTTTACCCAATCTTTCTACATATGCAATATCAAATAGCTCAGTTTTACTAGCTATTAAAATTGGAATTTGTTTAGAGGCATCTCTACCTTTAATTTGATATATTTTATCTAATGCTTCTAAGTCATGTAGCTTTGCTGCTAATCCGTAGACTGTGTCTGTTGGAATAATAATTAAGTCACCGTTTTTCATGCTCCAAAACGCCTCCTATACCAATAAATGTGAATCGGTCTTTTCCTTGCAAATCTTTAATTTGAATAATATTTGCTTTTGGATAATATTGGTGAGCAAATTCGTAAATTTGCGATTTTTGTTGAAACCCATGTTCGAATCCAATCAATCCTTTTTCATTTATAAAAGCTTTTGATTCTTTAAGGATTCTTTCATAAAAATCAACTCCGAGTTTACCACCGTAAAGAGCAACACTGGGTTCTTTTAATACGATATCTTGCACAACTTCATCATCAGGGATATATGGAGGATTTGAAATAATCATATCAAATTTACTTTGAACTTGATTAAATAAATCACTTTGAATAACCTTAGCATTTGCATTTAATTTTTGTTTATTCTTTGAAGCTATTTTTAATGCATCTTGGCTAATATCAGTGATTGTAACGTCAAGATTTTTTTCTTCTAATGCTAATGTTAATCCAATACATCCGCTACCAGTACCTAAATCAAGTACTTTTAACTTTTGGTCATTAAAATATTGGTCATAATAATACAAAATATGTTCAACAAGTTGTTCTGTTTCACTTCTTGGAATCAATACATCCTTATTCACATCAAACTGATATCCAAAAAAATAAGAGTGACCGATTAAATGCTGAACCGGGATATCTTCCAAAAGATATTGATCTAATTTTTCTAAATATTGTTTTTCAAAATCTAACCCTGTTTCATCGGTTAAATGTAAATAAAACTGATGCGGGTCCTGTTGTGATAATTCCATCAATAGAAGCTTGACAGCTTCATCTTCTTTATGATGTGATTTGGCTTTTTTATATGCCAATTTTAACAAGTTCTCGTAGGTCACACTGTTTCACCCATGAGTTGACGTTTCTGGAATTCATTAAGAAGTGGTTCTAAAACAAGGTCAAGTCTGCCTTCTATAATGACATCTAATCTTTGTAAAGTAAGGCCAATTCTGTGATCAGAAACACGATTTTGTGGGTAATTATAAGTTCTAATCTTTTCACTTCTATCTCCACGACCTATCATCGCTTTTCTTTCAGCATCAACAATTGACATTTGTTCTTCGAGTATTGAATTAAATAATCTTGTTTTTAAAAGTTTAAACGCGCTTGCTTTATTTTCATGTTGACTCTTACCAATTTGACAAGCAACACTAATGCCACTTGGTTCATGAGTTAATCTAACTGCAGACTTCGTCGTATTAACACTTTGCCCACCTGGGCCACTTGAATTATATGTATCAACTCTAATGTCATCCCATCTAATATCAAGTTCAATTTCTTCTGCTTCAGGCATAACATGCACTGTAGCTGTTGATGTGTGAATGCGTCCCATCGATTCAGTAAGTGGAACACGTTGAACTCTGTGAGTTCCAGATTCATATTTCAAAAAGGAGTAAACTTGTTTACCAGATACCATAAATTCTATCGATGTATACCCACCCATTGAACCTTCCATAGCATCTAATATTTCTATTTTCCAGCCTTTAGATTCTGCATACTTTGAGTACATTCTAAAAAGATCACCTGCAAAGATATTACCTTCATCTCCACCAGCTGCACCTTTTATATCGACAATAACATTTTTATCATCATTAGGATCTTTAGGAAGTAATAAGACTTTAAGTTCATCTTCTGTTTTAAGCAATACATCCTTTAAACGATGAATTTCAAGTTGAAGCATTTCAATAAGTTCTGGATCTGTTTCATCTTCTATCATGACTTCTAAATCATTCATTTCATTTGTCTTAACCGTAAAAAAACGATACATTTCTACCGTTTCCTGAATGGAACTTGATTCTTTGAGTAAGCTCGTCATTTCTTTGATTTCTAGTCCACCTGATGCGAGTTTATCTTGTATATCTTGGTATTGTTTTTCAATTAATGAAAGTCTATCATACATAATTATCACCTGCTAACTATATTACCACATTTCAATCTATTTTTCCATAGAATTGAGCGTGCTCGATAAAAAATATTTAGTTGTTATTTATACGAATTCCAAAGCATATTAAGCAAATATATAGTTGTGTTGTGGTATAGTAATGGTGAGGAAATAAAGAAAGGAAAGGTGTTATTTATGGAAAAACTATATCAAGGATTAAACAAACAAGTTGCAAATTTAAGTGTCTTATTCACTAAGTTGCATCACTTTCATTGGTATGTAAGTGGACCTAATTTCTATCCACTACATGTAAAATTTGAGGAGTTCTACGATGAAGCAAATGAACTTTACGATGCTTTCGCAGAAAGATTATTAATGATTGGTGGTCAACCTGCTTCTAATCTTAAAGGTTACTTAGCGATTACTTCCCTAAAAGAAGCTTCAGGAGCTGAAAAATCAGGAGATATGATTGGTCATATACTTGATGATTTAAAACTTCTAGTTACTGAATTTAAAGAAGTATTGACAGTTGCACAAGAAAAAGCAGATGAAGCAACAGCTGATATGCTTATTGCAGCAATCTCAAGTTTTGAAAAACATGTTTGGATGTTATCCGCTACAGTAAAATAATAAAAAAAAGAGATGCCAGCCGGCATCTCTTATTTTTTTAGTTATTATCTTGACCTTCATCAAATCGATCTGCTTGTGCAGTGAATCTACTAAATGCTGTATCAAACATGAAGTGAAGCGAGATGCCGGCGACACCTTGACGGTTCTTTGCGATACTTAAATCAACTTCGCCCGTTAGATTTTTTTCATCACGTTCATAATAATCCTTGCGATACAGGAACATAACAATATCCGCATCCTGTTCAATACTTCCGGATTCTCTTAAATCTGCAAGAACTGGTCTTTTATCTTCTCTTTTTTCAACTTCACGAGATAATTGAGATAATGCCAATACAGGAACCTTAAGTTCTCTTGCCATTTGTTTAAGACTTCTTGAGATTTTAGCAACTTCTTCCTGGCGATTTCCAGATCGAGAATCACCTTTTATCAATTGAAGATAATCAATAATTACAAAGTCAAGTTTACCTTCTTGGCTTAATTTTCTACATTTAGCTCTAATATCAGCAACAGTAACTGCTGCAGAATCATCGAATGCGATGTTTAATTTAGATAAAGATTGCATCCCACCTTCTAAAAACTGCCATTCTCTAGGTGATAGATGTCCAGTCTTAATCTTCATACTTTCAATATTAGATTCTGAACTTAACATACGACCAGCAAGTTGATCATTACTCATTTCTAAACTGAATACAGCAACACCTGCTTGACCATCTTTATTTCTTTTAGCTACATTGAGTGCTAAATTCATCGCCATCGCTGATTTCCCCATTGATGGACGAGCAGCTAAAATAACAAGTTCTTCTGGTTGAAGACCAGCAGTGATATTATCAAGATTTGAAAATCCAGTTCTAAGACCGGTGATCCCACCTTTTTTATCTCTGTTTTTTTCCATCTTCTCTTTAACTTCATGAATAACCTCTGAAAGATATGCAAATGCAGAGGTTTTTCTTTTTTGTGCAAGAGCAAAAATGCTCTCTTCAGCTTTTGACATATACTCATTAGCATCCAATACACCTTGATACCCTTCTTCTAAAATACTACCAGCTAAAGCTATAACCTGTCTTTTGAGAGATTCGTCCTTAACCAAATCAATATAGGTTTCAAGGTGATTAACAGAAGGCACAGTTTCAGATAGTGCATAGAGATATTTCATCCCACCCGCTTTCTGAAGATTCTGATTTTGTTCGAGCTTTGATGCGACACTCGTATAGTCAATCTTATGATTGTCTATATACAAGTCTTTCATTGCTTGATAAATCAGTGCGTGGCTTTGTTCGAAGAAGTCTTCGTTATTTAGTTGGTCAATGACAGCACTAATCTGTTTAGCGTCTAGAAATATAGTCCCTAAAACTGATTGTTCTGATTCATGATGATGCGGTAAGCTTTTTGCCATTATGTTTTTCCCTACTTTTCAATGATATGTATTTCAAATTGTGCTTTAATTTCTCTGTGCAATGAAACGGTTGCAGTATAAATACCTACTGAATTGATATCGCTTGATATTTCAATCTTTTTACGGTCAATTAAGATGTGATGCTCTTTTTCAAATTCTTCAACAATCTGCTTAGTCGTTACACTACCAAAAAGTTTTCCGTCTTGTCCTATTTGAATACCTAAAGTTACTTTTTTGTTATCAATTTCTGATTTAAGTTTCTTCATCAAGTCAATATGTCTTTGATTTTCTTCAAATGCTTCTTCCTTTGCTCTATTGAGCTCAGTTAGATTTTCTTCTGAAGCCATAACACCTTTTTTCTGAGTGACTAGAAATTGACCAAATCCACCGGCAACCTCAATAACATCATCTTTTTTGCCTTTACCTTTAACATCTTCTAATAGTATGACTTTCACTAGTTCTCCACCTCCACCATATTCTAAATCAATATAATTTTTTAACTCATCGTACACATTATGTACTGATGTATCTTTTATTTGTGCAGCTGCACTATTTAAGTGACCGCCACCACCAAGTGCTTCCATAAGGATTTGCACATTAATGTTTTGATAAGAGCGCGCCGAAACGCCAATCGTATTTCCATCCATTCTCGCAATCATAAATGCTGCATCAACGCCATTAATCTGTAAGGCGGCATCTGCAACTTGTGCTAACAAAATTCTATCTTCATAGACATCAGATGTAACGACGAATGCGAATCTGTCTAAATATATTTCAACATTGCCTAAAATTGTGTTGATTTCTAATGTTCTCATTAAGTCACGGCGAAGCCATAACTTAACACTTGTTACATCAGCACCTAAATCTTTAAGTTTAGCAGCAACCTCAAAGGTTCTAGCTCCCGTTCTATAACTAAAGTTATTGGTATCTACAACAAGCCCACCATACATGATGGTTGCTTCTAAATTAGAGATTTTAATTTCATCTTCCATATTATAGAAATTAAGTAATTCCATCATAAGTTCGATAGTCGATGATGCATAAGGTTCTACAAAACTAAAGAGTGCATTGAAACTTTCCTCGCCAACACGATGATGATCAATAACAACAAGTTTACCGACTTTTTCTAAAGTTTCAGGACTCATTACCATTTTCGGTGACTGAGTATCGACAATAATGAGCAAGCTATCTTGATTGATGATTTTTAAAACTTCTTCTGTATCTAGACAACTTTCAATAAGTGCCGGTAAGTCCTCTTTAACAATTTCAAATATTTTTTGAACCGTCTTGTCTAATTTGGTTGGATCAATGACAAGATATACGGGTTTCTTACTTGCTATCGCCATATGATAAACGGCTATCATTGAACCAAATGCATCTAAATCAGCTTGATTATGTCCCATAACAATAATATTAGATGATTTCTCTATGAAATCTCTTATGGTTTGTGCATTGATGCGAACACCGACTCTTGAATTTTTAGCAGATGCGTCATTCTTTGCACCAAAATAAGCAATTTTCTGATGTTGGACATTAACAACAACTTGGTCTCCCCCTCGTTTTTCAGCGAGTTCAATTGCATTTTGTGCGTATATCCCTAATTCTTCATAATTCACATCCCAAGATGCAACACCCATAGAAACACTGACGCGCACTTGATTTTGTGTAGATATCAATCTGACCTTATCTAAAATATTGAATTTTTCATGAATCATTCGATTCAAATCCCTGCGGAATAATACAACAACTAACCTTTCATCTGTATAAGGCTTTAAAAATCCATTGTATTTATTTGCCCAATCAGCGATTGCTGCTAAATATTCACCCTTCAAGCTTGACTGTTCGGAAACATCCATAGATGCTAGAGCCTCATCTAAATTATCCAAATAGATAATACCTAATGCTGGGATTTGTTCCTCATATCTTTGCTTAATCAATTCACGATCAGTTACGTTAAATAAATATAAGAACTTATACTCAGAACGATAAGTAACATCATAACTTTGGTCTTTCACTTGAATAATGAATTGAATTTTATTATTCATAGCTGAAAGATGTAATTGTGGATGTACATCCTTTAAATCTTTACCTGCAATTCTAGAATCAAAAATTGTTTTTGCATGAGGATTAGCCCATTTAATTTCAAAGTCTTCGTCTAAAGCAATAATACCAATAGGTAACTCATTAAAAACTTCATCACCAACTTGATTAACATGATACGATAATTTTGTCCACATCGATAATCTATTTTGTAATGTTTTAACCTTTTGTCCATTTTGATAATTTGCTGTAACGTAGGTAGCAACAAAAATAAGGACAATGCTGCCCAAGAATAAAATGAATGCCAATAAATGCGCGTTTGATTCAAATACAAAAAATGGTAGATATAAATAAACACTGGTACCTAAAACAATCAGTGCAAGTATTAAGAATAGCCAACGTTTCATGTGAACCACCTACTTTAAGCATATTATATCAATAATATGATTCTAATTCAATTAAATTTGAGTTTCTTGAAAATAAAAACTGCATATAAATGCAGTTTGTATTAATTAGTCTTTAACGAATGGCAATAATGCCATGTGGCGTGCTCTTTTAATTGCTGTTGCAAGTGGACGTTGCCATTTAGCTGAAGTTCCAGTTACACGTCTTGGTAAAATCTTACCGCGATCTGTAATGAAACGCTTTAATAGCTCTCCATCCTTGAAATCTATGTGTTTAACTTTATTTTGAGTAAAGTAACAAACTTTCTTGCGCTTTTTAAATCCGCCGCCGCGTCTTTGTTGATGCATGATGTTTCCTCCTTAAAATGGTAGATCTTCTTCTGCAGCGAGTTGCTTACTTGTTTCGTAGAACTCATCATTATCTGCAGTGTCCGTATCTTTTTGAGAAGTTGTTTCATTTGTACTGCTGCCTTTGCTCTCTAGGAACTGGACAGAATCACAAACAACTTCTGTAACATAACGTGTAACGCCTTCCACTTCATACGTTCTAGTCTGAATGCGGCCTTCGATACCTAGTAATGCACCTTTTTTTACAAAACGTGCTAAATTTTCTGCTTGTTTACGCCAAACGACGCACTGAATGAAGTCGGCTTGTCTTTCACCAGATGAATCGGTGAATTGACGATTTACTGCGAGTGTAAAACTTACAACGGCTATATTAGATTGGGTCTCTTTCTTTTCTGGATCCTTGGTAATTCTACCGACCAGAATGACTCTATTAATCATATTATTCGCCTTCCTTTACAACAATAAATCGAATGACTTCTTCTGTAATTCTAACAACACGGTTAAATTCAGCGACTGCTTCTGGAGTTGCATCTACGAGCAACCAAACATAATAGCCTTTTTTGTGATGTTCAATTTCATACGCTAAATCTTTCAAGCCCAACTCTTTAAGTTCAACTACTTGGCTATTGTAATTAACAAATATTTCGTTAAAACGATTTACAATGGTTTTTATAGCTTCGCTTTCTACAGTTGGACGGATGATATACATAACTTCATATTTTCTCATCTGTTCCACCTCCTTATGGTCTATGGTCTTTATAAGACAAGGATATATCTTACGCCAAGTAATTATATCATATATGATATGAGAATACAACGATTTTTAAATTGCTTTTTTTTAGAAACATTCCTTTAGCATTTCATAGGTTATCTGCACTGTTTTTTTGATAGCTTCAAGACGTGTTAAGTCATTGAATACAATTTTATGTACAGTTATGTTTCCTTTAAAGTTAATAGCTACCCATGCTTCTAAATTATGAGTATTCATTTGTTTTTTTGGCCCAGCATTTCCTGTAACACCGACACCAATATCTGATTTCATAATAGATTTAATTGATGTTGCCATCTGTTTTGCAACAAATTCGCTTACGACAGAATACTGGTTTATTTGATCTTCTGATAAATTCAATAGATTTACTTTTTGTTCAATACTATACGGAATGATACTACCAGATATAACTTTTGAAGATCCCGGATTTTTAATCATTTCATATGCCAATGACCCACCAGTCATACTTTCTGCAAACGCTATTGTTAAGCCGTTTTTCACACATAGGTTGAAGACACTTTTAGAGATCATGATAGTGTGATATTAACGGTTACTTCTTCGAATGTCGTGCCATTGAATCTTATGACCTTAACAACGTGAACATCTCCAAATTCTGCATCGATAAGTTGTAGAGCTATGTCTGCAATAGAGGCAATTGGTGTACCATTCATATCGATGATCAAGTCATTTATTTCTAATACTAAATATGCGGTTCTTGTTAAATCAAAATCAATTACCACAACGCCAACTGCATCTTCAGGAAGTAATGAAGCCGCATTTTCTTCTAAGAATACACTGACTTCTTGTACAGTAACACCAAGTCTTGCTTTTCTTACAACTACTTGGTAATCAGTCTCTTCAAATCCTCTAACAATAGGAGCAATCTTATTAATACTTAATGAATAGTTTAATCCTTCAGCTGATATTGTACCGTCGATTGTTGCAATCGTAGCAACTTTTGCTACGTTGATTCCTATCAGTTCACCATTCAAATTGAATAATGGACCACCGCTATTTCCGGGATTTAATTCTGCATCGTGCATTAACACTAATCCAGGAACGCCATTATATGGGTAGGATACAATACTGACAATACCTTGGGTCACATAATTGAACTTATCAATACTTTGTGGTGTGCCTATTGCATATACATCTTGCCCTATATTGATTTCAGTGATTGTATTATCATTAATAGATGCAACATCATGAACTCGAAGTACCTGATCAGTTTCAATTCTTACAACTGCGATATCATAATTTGCATTGCTTGCATAATCTGCTACAGGAATATCCTCAATAACATCACCAAAATGAACCATCATTTCTCCGCCATCTTCAACGACATGATAGTTTGTCATAATGTAATATCTTGTTAAACCGCTTTCTAATGTTTCACTTTTATAAATGATGGCAGAACCATGACCAGTTTCAGTCTTAACGACAACGACTGATGGCATAACTTCTTCGATCATGTCCATTCTTAATTGCTCGTAAGCAATTGGTGATGTATATGGATCTACTGCTCTTAGTTCTAATGAACATCCAACAAGCATAAGAACTGAGAACATAACGATTAATATACTTAATATTTTTTTCTTCATGATAATTTGCCTCCTAGACTAAATAATTGATATGCGTTTTTTGTAGTTTGTTTCATAACTTCTTCTACTGGAATTTTTTTGATTTTAGCTATTTTTTCAACAACATATTTTGTATGTGCTGGTTCGTTTCTTTTTCCCCTATACGGCATAGGCGCTAAATATGGACTGTCTGTTTCCACCAATATGTGCTTTAAATCTATATTTTTAACAATTTCAACTAACTCTTCAGCTTTTTTAAAGGTGATGGGACCATTAATTCCAATATAGAATCCTAAATCGATTGCTCTTTGTGCATCCTTTAAATTCGAGCTAAAGCAATGAAATACGCCGGTAACTTGTCCTTTTGAAGGTAGTAAGCAATGATATGCTTCATCAAATGAGCTTCTTGTATGAATGACAAGTGGCAACTTAAATCTTTTCGCTAATTCTATTTGTTCTAAAAATATAGACCTTTGTAATTCATAGTTATCCTGTCTCCAGTGAAGATCTATTCCACACTCTCCAACAGCAACTACCTTTTTATGTGTTAATAAGAATTCTAAGTGATCTGTCGTTTGATTATCTACATAATCAGGATGAACACCTGCTGTAGCAAACAACATCTCATGCTCTTCAGCTAACTCGATTGCACGTTCATTCGTTTCTTCATTCATACCAATGACAATAATCTGATTAACATCATTTAATTTGGCGCGAATTAAAACATCTTCTAGATCCTCTTTATATTCTTCTGTATTCAAATGTGCATGCGTGTCAACAATCATTCTTCTTCACCTCGATTGTAGATATATTTTATCATATAATAAATAAAAAAATAGGAATATTGCGATATAAATAAAAATTCCCATAATTATAGACTTAATTAAAATCATTTAATTATGACATTAAATGTAGCTCCCAAAAATTAATTTAATCGGCAACACAAAAAACAAAGATATTTCAAGAAAAATAGTAACCTTACACCTAATATACAAGTGAAACTCAATATTATTGATAAATATGTGATTTTCATCACAAATCTATTTTTTTTCATATGATAAATTCAGATTCTTAATATTCTTAATA
>CAZKLF010000005.1:32149-83662 GCA_964553665.1 uncultured Mariniplasma sp.
TTGTAAATGTTTAAATACTATTCAAGAATCTTAGTAACAGATCCTGAACCAACAGTACGTCCACCTTCACGAATTGAGAACTTAGTAGTTTCTTCAATAGCGATTGGGTGAATCAATTCAACGATCATAACAGTGTTATCACCAGGCATAACCATTTCAGTACCTTCTTGAAGAGTGATTACTCCAGTAACGTCAGTTGTACGGAAATAGAATTGAGGACGATAGTTTGAGAAAAATGCTGTATGACGTCCGCCTTCTTCTTTAGAAAGCACGTAAACTTGAGCTTCGAATCTAAAGTGAGGATGTACTGATTTTGGTTTTGCTATTACTTGACCACGTTCTACTTGATCACGGTTAATACCGCGAAGAAGTACACCGATGTTGTCACCAGCTTGAGCATAATCTAATAATTTTCTAAACATTTCAACACCAATACAAACAGATTTTTGAGTTTCTGTAATACCAACGATTTCAACAGGTTCACCAACTTTAATTGTTCCACGGTCAACACGTCCAGTAGCAACTGTTCCACGACCAGTAATTGTGAAAACATCTTCAACTGGCATTAAGAAAGGTTTGTCAGTAGCGCGAATTGGATCATCAATATAAGAATCGACAGCATCCATTAATTCTTGTATGCCAGCTTCCCATTTAGGGTCGCCATTTAATGCTAATAATGCAGATCCACGGATGATAGGAATATCGTCTCCAGGGAAATCATATTCTGATAATAATTCACGAATTTCCATTTCAACTAGATCTAATAATTCTTCATCATCAACCATGTCGCATTTGTTCATGAATACAACAAGTTTAGGTACACCAACCTGACGAGCAAGAAGAATGTGTTCTCTTGTTTGAGGCATAGGGCCATCTGCTGCAGAAACAACTAAGATACCGCCGTCCATTTGGGCAGCACCAGTAATCATGTTCTTAACATAATCAGCATGACCTGGGCAGTCAACGTGAGCGTAGTGACGCTTAAGTGTTTCATATTCAACATGTGCTGTATTAATAGTAATACCGCGTGCTTTTTCTTCAGGTGCACTGTCAATAGATGCAAAGTCTGCAACTGATGCTAATCCTTGTTTTGCGAAAACACTAGTAATTGCAGCTGTTAAAGTTGTCTTACCATGGTCAACGTGGCCAATTGTACCGACATTAACATGTGGTTTCGTTCTTTCGTATTTTTGTTTTGCCATTTTAAATAGTTCCTCCTATAATTAGTTATTTTTTTGTTTTTTGTTTTTTTGTTTAACCATAATCATTGTATATTAAAATATACATTTTTGCAAGCGGATTAGTTTGTTCCGCGCTTTTTAATAATTTCTTCCATAATTGATTTTGGACAACGTTCGTAACGAGAGAATTGCATCATAAATGTTGCACGTCCTTGAGTGTTTGAACGAAGTGCTGTAGCATATCCAAACATTTGGGATAATGGAACGCTTGAGCGTATTGCAACAGCATTACCACGTCCTTCTTGACTCTCTAAACGGCCACGTCTAGACGTTAAATCGCCAATAACGTTACCTACATAATCATTAGGAACAACAACTTCAACATCCATAATTGGTTCTAATAAGATTGGATGAGCTTTCGTCTTAGTTTCTTTAAGTGCCATTGATGCGGCAATCTTAAATGCCATTTCAGATGAATCGACATCATGGTATGACCCATAATGAAGTGTTGCTTTAATATCAATAACTGGGTAACCAGCTATAATACCATTCGGTAGTGCTTCTTCAATCCCTTTTTGAACTGCTGGAATGAATATTCTAGGAATAACACCACCAACGATTTTATCAACGAATTCAAAGCCTTTACCTGGGTTTGGTTCAAATTTAATAACAACGTGTCCATATTGACCGTGACCACCTGATTGACGAACGAATTTACCTTCGATATCAGCTTCTTCAGAAATCGTTTCACGATAAGAAACTTGTGGTTCAGCAACATTAGCTTCTACCTTAAATTCTCTTCTCATACGATCAACAATGATTTCTAAATGAAGTTCTCCCATACCCGCAATAATTGTTTGACCAGTTTCATGATCAGTAAATGTCTTAAAGGTTGGATCTTCTTCAGAAAGTTTTGATAATGCCAATGTCATCTTGTCTTGGTCTTGCTTAGTCTTTGGTTCAATAGCAACGTTAATTACTGGTTCAGGGAATACCATGGATTCTAAGATGATATCATCTCTTTCTCCTGCTAGAGTATCTCCTGTAGTCGTATTCTTAAGTCCTACAACTGCTGCGATATCACCGGTGAATACTTCTTTTATTTCTTCACGATGGTTTGCATGCATTTGAAGTACACGGCCAAATCTTTCTTTATTGTCCTTATTTGTATTTAATACATAAGAACCAGAATTTAATTTACCAGAATACACTCTAAAGAATGTTAGACGGCCAACATATGGATCCGTCATAACTTTAAATGCTAAGGCAGTAAATTTTTCATCATCACTTGGGTGACGTGAAACTTCTTCACCAAGACTATTATGTCCTATAACAGCTTCAACATCAGTTGGTGCTGGAAGATAATCAACAACAGCATCTAGCATTAATTTAACACCTTTGTTCTTAAACGAGCTTCCACAAATTACTGGGAAGAATTTAACTTCAAGCGTACCCCTACGGATAGCAGCTTTAATCTGAGGAATACCAATTTCTTCACCCTCAAGATATTTTATCATAAGATCTTCATCGAAATCAGCAACTGCTTCAACGAGTTCTTCTCTTTTTTGTTCAACGATACTTACCAAATCTTTTGGTATTGGTACTACTTGGCTTACTTCATCAGCGTTTCCATCATATAGGTATGCTTTTCTTTCAATGATATCGATGATGCCATTGAAATCAGATTCAGCGCCAATTGGCCACTGGATAGGGAAAGCTTTAACTCCTAAGCGATTATGCATTGTTTTAATGGAATGGGCAAAATCTGCACCCATCTTATCCATCTTGTTAACGTAAACAATTCTTGGAACCTTATACTCGGTGGCTTGTCTCCAAACGGTTTCTGTTTGAGGCTCTACCCCGGCTTGTGCGTCTAAGACAGCTACTGCGCCATCTAGCACACGAAGTGATCTTGATACTTCAACCGTGAAGTCAACATGCCCTGGGGTATCAATGATATTAACTCGGTAATCCTTCCAAAAAGCTGTTGTTGCAGCTGATGTAATGGTAATTCCGCGTTCTTGCTCTTGAGCCATCCAGTCCATTGTAGCAGCACCATCGTGAACCTCACCGAGCTTATGAATTTTACCAGTATGGAATAAAACTCTTTCAGTCGTTGTAGTTTTTCCCGCATCAATATGGGCCATAATGCCAATATTGCGGATTTTATTTAATGGGTATACACGAGGCATATTTTAATCTCCTTACTTACCAGCGATAGTGAGCAAATGCTTTATTTGCTTCAGCCATGCGGTGTATATCTTCACGTTTCTTCACAGATGCGCCTAAACCTTGTGATGCATCTATAATTTCTTTCGCAAGTCTTTCTTCCATAGTTTTCTCATTACGCAAGCGTGCGTAATTGATTAACCATCTCAATGCTAATGTTTGTTTTCTTGAAGCTCTTACCTCAACTGGTACCTGGTAGTTTTGTCCACCGATACGGCGTGAGCGAACTTCTAATATTGGGGTTATGTTATTTAAAGCTTCATTGAATACTTCAATTGGTTCGCGTCCAGTTGTGTCTTTAACACGATTGAATGCTCCATATAAAATACCCTGTGCAGTTCCTTTTTTTCCATCAACCATAATTGTGTTAACAATTCTTGTAACAAGTTTTGATTGATAAATTGGATCTGGTAAAACGTCTCGTTTTACGATATGACCTTTACGTGGCATGAGTTCACCTTCTTCCTTTGTTTTTAATAGATTATTTTCTTTATTTAATGTTTATCTTTTTGCAGATGCTACTTTTGGACGCTTAGCGCCATATTTTGAGCGGGACTGCTTGCGATTCGCAACGCCTGAAGCGTCAAGTGTACCGCGTACAATGTGATAACGTACTCCTGGAAGGTCTTTTACACGACCACCACGAATGAGCACCACACTATGTTCTTGAAGTGAATGTCCGATACCAGGAATATAAGCAGTAACTTCAGTTTGATTGCTTAAACGTACACGGGCATACTTACGAAGGGCAGAGTTTGGTTTTTTAGGTGTCATTGTAGTAACACGTGTGCATACACCACGTTTTTGAGGTGAGCTGTACTCACTTTCACTTTTGTGTAGACTGTTGAAACCATAGCCTAGTGCAGGTGATTTAGATTTGTACTTTTTGTCTGTTCTTCCTTTTTTTACTAGTTGTGAGATAGTTGGCATTTGTAGTTCTCCTTTCTTCTAACACATGTCCAAGTGTTTCTTTTTTTGTTTAAAAAATTATTTTTGGCTTTATTGAGCCAAAAAGATAGCATTTCTCATGTGTATTTAACACAGCGTATTTATTATATAATAAGTCTTGTTTATTGTCAACTTTTTTGAGTAAATTTTACAAAAAAAGTATCTAGCCTCATGCTAAATACTAAAGTTTTTCTAATAGATTATCATCTACCCTGTCTTTGATAATGATTCAATGCTTTGCTAGTTTTATTTCAACTAAATTAAGGATTATTGCCCCAATCGCATTTCCTATAATCATTAAAAAAAGATATAAAATAGCTTTTAATGTATAAGTATTTCCTAAGAAGAAATATAACATGTTTGCTATGCTATGCTCAAACTTAGATAATATAAAGATCATCACAGCAAAGATTAATATAATAACCTTAGCTAAATCATGTTTAACATTTTTGAAGCTGTCAACAGCCACATACATCATCATTCCACAAAAGATAGATAATGCTAATGTTTCATACCATGCGTGTCCTAGTTTTAAAGTAAATAGGTCACTTCCTGCAGTAACAACACTTGAAATGCCTGTAAGTCTAAATAGGGATGCAATAACTGCAATACCTATGATATTACCCAATAACGTTTTAAGAATGACAATCAAGTATCCCTTTGAGTAAGGCACCAAGTAGCCAACCTTACCCGTATAAAGATAATACCCTCTCGTTACAATAACAAGTAATCCAAAACTAAATAGAAATGCTCCAATGATGTGATTGTCTAAACTTAAGTAAACCAATCCAGCAATACCGATATACATACCTGCAATGATTGCCTTAAGTAGTACATTTTCCTTATTGTTCATTCTCTATTTTCTTTTTTTAAATGCATAGATTAATCCTACGATGTTATTTGCAAGTTTTGCGGGTAATAGTTTTGCTAATAATACAATCAATTTATATTTGAGTCCAATTGTTTTATAAAGAGGCATTCTTCTTTTTCTTACGAGTCTACCGACTACTCTTGCTGCAGATTCTGGATCCATACCGTTCAATTCGTCATTTTCCATGACATTAACAGATAAATCAACCCGTCCTTTATATTCAGGACTATCGATTCTATTCTTTTTACGGTTTTTAGTAAATCCAGTTTTAATATCTCCTGGCATCATTGCGCACACTTGAATATTAAACGGTGCTACTTCATTAGCAAGTGCTTCAGAAAATGAATTAACAGCTGCTTTTGAGCTGCTATAAAATGCTTGAAAAGGAATGGATAGCTTAGCAGCAACCGAGCTAACATTGATAATCTTTCCTCCACCACTTTCTCTCATGAAAGGAAGAATTGCTTTAGTAGAGTTAAAAACACCCATGAAATTAACATTAAATAAATAGGTTGCATCCTCAATGGATGTATCTTCAATTGTTCCAGAAATACCCAAACCAGCATTATTGATTAAAACATCAATATGACCTTCGATATCGAATATCTCTTGATATGCAACTTTTAGTTGCTCAAAATCTGTTACATCTGCTTGAATGCTTTTAATATTTTTTTCATGTACTTTGGTGCGTGACACACCGTAAACATTATGTCCTTTCTGACATAAGTATTGTGAAATTGATAAACCAATTCCGGATGATGCACCTGTAATAACGATAACCTTCATTTTTATTCCTCAAAACCTTCTAAACTCTCTAGGACTTTTGCAATTTTATCAATTGCAATATCCATTTGTTCTTCTGTATGTGTTGCCGTATAACTCGTGCGAATCAAACATTCTCCAACTGGTGTAGCTGGGGGAATAACTGGATTCACATAAACACCTTGTTCAAACAATTGATTACATGCAAACATTGTTTTTAACGTTGTATACGTATAAATCGGAATAACTGGTGTTTTTGAGTCTTTTATTTTTAACCCGCGCGCTTTAAGTCCTTGGCGCATATATTCTGAAATATCTGCTAAGGCTTTGACGCGTTCTGGTTCTTTTTTTAGAATTCTAAGTGCAGCAAGTGCTGCAGCAGTATTAGCTGGTGGAAGTGCTGCAGAAAATATATAAGGACGTGAATTATGTCTTATGAATTCAACGATATCTTTATCTGCTGCCATGTATCCGCCAAGACTTGCTAGTGATTTAGAAAAAGTTCCCATAATGATATCGATTTCTTTTTCTAGGCCAAAATGTTCAGCAGTACCTCTACCGCCTTGACCTAAAACTCCAAGTCCGTGCGCATCGTCAACCATTGTACGAGCATTATATTTCTTAGCTAATCTCACGATTTCTGGAAGGTTAGCAATATCGCCACTCATAGAAAAGACACCATCAGTAATGATCAGTTTCCCTTTATTTTCTGGAGCTTTTGCTAATTTTCCTTCTAAGTCTTTCATATCATTATGCTCAAAACGAATAACTTCAGCATAACTCAGTCGAGTTCCATCATAAATACTTGCGTGATTTTCTTTATCAGAAAAAATGAGGTCATTTCGTCCAGCAATACTTGAGATGATTGCTAAATTAGTTTGAAAGCCAGTTCCAAATATTGAGCAATCTTCTTGATTTAAAAAAACTGCTAATTCATCTTCTAATTCTCTATGCAAATTAAGTGTTCCGTTTAAGAAGCGTGAACCGGATACTCCAGTTCCATATTTTAAAGTTGCTTCTATAGATGCTTGAATGACTTCTGGGTGTGACGTTAGTCCTAAATAGTTATTAGAACCAATCATGATCATTTCTTTGCCTTCCATATGAACAACAGTATCTTGCTTACTAGTTAATTCATGAAAGTATGGATAATATCCGCCTTCACGAGCTTTTTTTGCAGCATCATATTGATAACATTTTTTGAATAAATCCATCTTTCTTTCTCCTTTAAAAAAACCGCTTAAATCTATTATATTACATTTTTGGTTTTATATGGGTTTTTGATTGCTCTTAAACCTGTTATATCAAGGATATATAATATCCTTTTTTGCCTTGGTTTTTATTACTATTCTATCATAACATAATTCTTAGAAATTTGTGCTGCTAATTTTGCGTTGTTATATACTAGTTCTAAATTTGCATCAAGGCTATGTCCTTTAGTAATCTCTTTAATTTTTGATAGCAAATATGGTGTTGTGTCTTTGCCTTTTATTCCGTCTTCATTTGCATCAAGAAGTGCTTGATCAATCACACCACCAATGACCTTAGAATCCATACTAAACGCCTTAGGAATCGGATTAGCAATAACTACGCCGCCTTTGAGTCCTAGATTCCATTTCGCATGGATTAACTTTGCGATATCTTCTGGTGATTCCATTGCATAATCAAGATTAAATCCAGATTCTCTACTATAAAAAGCAGGAAGCTCTTTGGTTTGGTATCCTAAGACTTCGACACCTTTGGTTTCTAAAAACTCTAAAGTCAGTCCTAAGTCAAGAATTGATTTAGCACCTGCACATACGACAGCAACACTAACATTTGCTAGTTCTTCTAGATCTCTTGAGATATCAAATGTTTTTTCAGCGCCACGATGCACACCACCAATACCACCAGTAGCAAATACTTTAATACCAACCATTTCAGCAATCAGCATGGTTGCTGATACTGTAGTTGCTCCCGTTTTGTTCTGTGAAAGAACAAATCCAAAATCTCTTTTGCTTACTTTTAAAACATTTTTGGATTTAGCAAGTTCTTCTAACTCGTTTGAGGTTAATCCAACTTTGATCTTTCCATTAAGAATTGCGATGGTTGCAGGTACTGCACCTTCGCTTCTTATAATTTCTTCAACTCGGTTTGCCATCTTGATATTTTCAGGATAAGGCATGCCATGTGAAATGATTGTAGATTCTAAAGCTACAACTGGTAAATTTTGATCTAACGCTTTTTTAACATTAGGATGAATCTCGATATATGATTTCATAATTGATACTCCTTTATTGTTTCTATTAATTGTTTTTGATTCATAGCCGAAGATACTGCTTCTTCTACGTCAAGTGTAATGATGGATGCAGCCATACCACAAGCAAATGGATTGAGTTGGTTAATTTTCGCATAGATGATACCTGCAAAAAATGCATCACCAGCACCTGTTGTATTTAATACACTAACGTTTCTTGCTTTTGAAAACTGATGTTTAAGGCCATTAAAGACATAAGCACCTTTTTTCCCTTGGGTTATATAGACTTCTTTAACACCAAGATTGTAAAAATATTCGCCTAATCTTTCAATATCTTTAGATGTTTTACAATCTAACCCTGATAATGACATCGCTTCAATCAAGTTCATCTTTAATGTGTGTATCTTATGATAATGTGTTTTAATTTTTTGTGCTTTTTTTGTTGATATCGCTTCAACATATATTGGTGCTGTCGCTATGTCGAAAATATACGATAAAACATTTTGATTGAAATTCGTATCTAAAACAAGCAAGTCTGCTTGTTTAATAAATAACTCTTTTTCTTTGATTTGCTCTACTGAGATGTTTTCTATTTCATCCATAGCAGCAATAGAAACGAACATATCTTTATTGTGATCTAAAACCGCTAAATAACTAGGTGTTTTTACTGTTTCAATAACTTCAAAATCAATACCCGTTTTAGAGCCAGCTTTGATGATTTTTTTTCCTATATCATCTTTACCAATCGCTGTAATAAGCATAGGATTCAAATCAAGTCTAGCAAGATTTTCAGCAATATTTCGCCCCACTCCGCCATAAGAGTCTAACAAATATCCTGGATTAGAATCATTTAATTTTATTGAATGGTGAGCATATGCAAATATATCATGATTAGTACCGCCTATAATAACTATCTTTTTCATATTATAGATCGATATCTAACGACATTTTTTTAAGTGCTTTAATCTGCTCTTTAGAGCCAACAACAATCATTTTATCATCTAATCTTAAAATCTCGTCAGCTTTTGGATTGAAAATGAACACATCATTTTCCCTTCTAATTGCTAGAACAATTAAACCAGCTTTTTCTGATATCTTAGCGTTTCTTAATTTCTTATCAATTAATTCCGAACTTTCTTTAATAACAACTTCTTCCATGTCTATTGACATGTTTTTAGTATCAATGATATTATCAACAAAGAATTGCACATTAGGACTTAGCATCATTGCTGCCATTTTCTTACCACCGATTTCATCAGGTGATACAGTATTGTTGGCACCAGCGCGTCTTAACTTCTTATCTGAACGTTCTTCATGTGAGCGTGCAACGATATGCATGTTAGCATTTAATTCTCTCGCTGTTAAAACGACAAACACATTATCCGCATCTTTAGCAAGACATGCAATTAACCCTTTTGCTTCTTTAACTCTTGCTTCTAAAAGAACCTCTTCTTTTGTAGCATCATCTAATATATATTTAACATTCATTTCTTTTAATTTTTCAATTGCCTCAAGGTCATTTTCAATAACAACAAATTCAACTTCTCTTCTTTTTAATTGTTTAATGACGTGAAATCCAGTTTCACCGGCTCCACATATAATGATATGGTTGTTTAATTTTTCAATTTCTTTTTTCATTTTATTCTTCCTCCAAGCTTCATTTATACTTCCTTCACTTAAGAATTTAAACACTGTTGTAAGTAAGAACCCTACCATCCCAACACTCACTAAAATGAAACCAATGGAAAACCATTTGGCTAGAGTATTCATGTCAGTAACCTCTCGGTATCCTACCGTTGAGATTGTAATAATAGTCATATAAAGTGCATCAATTAATGACAAGTTTAAGATTAACATATATCCGATGGTAGCCCCTACAATAAGTAAGACCATAACACCAATCCAGATGAATATCTTTTTAATTTTCAAAGTATCACCTTTTCTTTTTAAGTAATCGTATTATACCATAAAGATAAATAAAAAAGAGCATGTTGATATGCTCTCAAATGTGTGTATTCATGTTTTGTTAAATGGTCGCAGTATTGATCGTCGTAGGCAACTTTTTCCATTTGTTAAGTAAATCATACTGATTGATTTCTTGAATTGTAGATTCAGCTAAATAGTGATATCCTTTTTCATTTGGATGAACCCCATCGGTGCACATATACGCATTTGCATCTTCTAAAAAACTCATTTTCTTTCTAATATCTAATACCGTGCATCCTGTTTTCATAGCACATCTCAATATCGCTTGGCTATACATTTCTTGATGTCTCGATATATTTTCAACATCATTTTCTAAAAATATCATCATTTTTTCTGGATCTCCCATTTTAGAAATGACATTATCAAAATACGATTGAGAATCTAGAGGAATGATTGTTGTTAGTACAACCGTTACGCCTCTATTCGTAAGTTTTTCAATCATTTCAATGAGCATCCGTTCAAAATCTTCTAAAGGTGTTTTAGGATCATGCGCAATGTAAGGATTCTCAGAAACCTTCTTCCAATCATAATCCGAGTCGTTTCCACCTAAAGAAAATACTGCATATACTTGCTCTGATTGATTCATGGAATCAAGATATTTATCAACTATTTTCTTATCATATATTCTTTTTAATGTTTGTCCATACAAAGATATATTATCTATTTCTTGCCCGAAGTAATTTGAAACGAGTTTAACTGCATTATCTTTAATTGTTTCTATTTTTCCTTTGACAGTAACAATCCCTTTAGCAACTGAATCTCCAAAAACAACAGTACGCATAAAACCACTCCCTTTACCTCTTATTATAAGTGGGTAAACCATTTTTTTTGCTCTACCTCATTTCAACTTACTCTACAGATGATCATCGCTCCTGTAGAATTTGAATTTTAAACTCTACTAGCAGTAGAATTTATATGTTTTCAATTGTTAGTCCATGATATAATAATGTTATGGACAATATAAAAGAACTATTCGCACAAAACTTAATACATTATCGTAAAACCTTGGGGTTAACTCAGCTAGACTTAGCTGAGCGGTTAAATTACTCCGATAAAGCAATCTCTAAGTGGGAAAGAGGAGAATCGTTACCCGATGTCATTACTTTAAAAGAAATTGCTGGAATCTTTAATCTGACAATTGATCAATTGATTAGTAAGCATGCTTATAACAAAGATATTCCTGAACTTCACGTTATAGAAACCAAAAAACAGACCATTTTTAATTTGAAATTAGCTTTACTTTCTGGTTCTGCTATATTATTTGTTGCTATTATCGTGTTTGTTATACTCACGCTTGTAAAACCTGAACAACAATATACATGGCTTGTCTTTATTTATAGCATTCCTTTAATATGTATAGCATTCTTACTCTTTGCAATCTTTTCTAAAAAAAACAAATTAATCATACTCTTTGCAGAACTATTTGCATTTAGTATTTCACTTGTTTCATTTTTATCACTTGATATTGCCAACACTTGGTTAGTTTTCTTAATCCCTATTCCGGTATTCTTTATTCTATATTTTTCGTTATCTTTAAAATCAGAAAAGTAATTACAATAATCCCATAAACAAAAGGATCATTCTTTAGAATGGTCCTTTTTTCTCTCGCTTGGTAAACTGAAATTATATTTCACAAATAAAAAAGGTATCTAGCAAATTGCTAGGTACCTTAATTCACTATTCTTCGATATTAATACTCTGATTCTTCTTCTTCAGTATAAGTGTTTGAACGATCATACTCGAAAGTTGCTTCTCTTAGGATACCTGTTCCAGCTGGAATAAGTCCACCAATAATAACATTTTCCTTCAAGCCATGAAGTTCATCCGATTTACCTCTGATTGCTGCATCTGTCAAGATTCTAGTTGTTTCCTGGAAGGATGCTGCCGATAAGAATGAATCACTTCTTAGTGATGCTCTTGTAATACCAAGTAGAATAGGACGTCCAACGGCAGGTCTCTTGAATGCTCTAAAAGCTTCTTTATTGACTCTCTTGAATTCAGCAACAGATACTTCTGTTCCTGGTAACAATTCAGTATCACCTTCGGTAACAATACTAATTCTTCTTAGCATTTGACGAATGATTAATTCGATATGCTTATCACTAATTTCAACGCCTTGTGCGCGATATACTTTTTGAACTTCTTCTAAGATGTACATTTCAGCTGCTTCAGCTGATACAACGCGTAGTAATTCTTTAGGATTAATTGAACCTAATGTCAATCTTTGACCCGCTTTAACAGTAGCGCCTTTACGGAATAAAGCTTCAACATTTGGATCCATTGTGTATTTATAGTCTTTTTCATGAGCATCAGTAATTGTTACGACCGAAATACCACCACGTTGGCGTTCTATCGATTTAACTTTACCATCAACTTCACTAATAACGGCTTTCCCTTTAGGGTTTCTAGCTTCAAATAACTCTTGAATACGTGGAAGACCTTGAGTGATATCAGATGCAGAGGCAACACCACCAGTGTGGAAGGTTCTCATTGTTAACTGAGTACCAGGTTCACCAATAGATTGTGCTGCGACAACCCCAACAGCTTCACCGACTTCAACACGTTTATTTGTTGCAAGATTTCTACCATAACACTTCGCACAAACACCGGTGTCTGAGTTACATGTTAAATTACTTCTAATTTCGACACCTTTAACCTCAGCCTTAATAATAACTTGTCCAAGTTCTTCGGTAATCAATTCATTGCGTTTAACTAAAACTAGTTTAGTTTTTGGATGCATAACATCTTTGCTGACATAACGCCCAACAATTCTATCATATAATGGAACGATCTCTTTTGTGTCATCCATAACTGGTTCCATATAAACACCACGTTCAGTGCCGCAATCTTCATCAACAACGATGACATCTTGGCTCACGTCAACTAAACGACGTGTTAAATATCCTGATTCAGCAGTCTTTAACGCTGTATCAGTTGATCCTTTTCTCGCTCCATGAGTGGAAATAAAGAATTCGGATACTGTCAAACCTTCTCTAAATGATGCTTGTACTGGAACTTCGATAATTTCGCCCTTAGGATTATTCATCAGACCACGCATACCAGCAAGCTGAGCAAAGTTTGATGCGTTACCACGAGCACCAGAATCAGACATCATATAAATATTATTATCTTTATCAAATTCAGCCATGAGGCCTTTTTGAATATCATCACGTGCATCTTGCCATTCTTTAATAACTAAATCACGGCGTTCTTTATCTGTAAGCATACCATCTTCATACCAACCTGTAATATCTGCGATATTTGAGTTTGTTAAGTCGATACGTTCATGTTTCTTAGAGTAAACATTAATGTCAGCAAATGATACCGTAATACCAGCAACAGTTGAATATTTAAATCCAAGATCTTTAAGTCTGTCTAGCATCTTAGATGTTTCACTAATTTGTAGATCTTTAAAGACTTGAGCAATAATTTGTGCTAAGAATTTCTTCTTAAATGGCCCAGGTAATTCCATATTCTTCATAAATTCTTTTGGATTGACTCCCTTTTCAAAGAAATATTTATCCGGTGTTGTATTTTCTAAATTCACCAAGCTAGGTTCATTTAGATATGGGAATGTTGGAGGAAGAATACGGTTAAAGATAAGTTTACCAAGTGTTGTAACTAAATATTTATGCATTTGTTCTTCGGAAAACTTTTGGTTAATTGATTTTGGATCAATAACTATTCTTGTGTGTAATCCAATTTCTTGATGTTGAAAAGCAAGATATGCTTCATCATAATTAGAGAAGAAATGTCCTTCATTACGGTTTTTAAAATCATATTCTTCTTGTCTTTCTTTTGCGCGATATCCCTTAAATGATTTATCTTTTCTTTCTTCAATTGTTAAATAATAGTTTCCAAGTACCATATCCTGTGATGGCGTAACAACTGGTTTACCATCTTTAGGATTTAGAATGTTATTTGAGGCAAGCATAAGAAGTCTTGCTTCTGCTTGTGCTTCGTTTGATAAAGGTACGTGGACAGCCATTTGGTCACCATCAAAGTCAGCGTTGAACGCTGGGGTAACAAGTGGGTGAAGACGAATTGCTTTACCATCAATAAGTTTAGGTTCAAACGCTTGAATACCAAGTCTATGAAGTGTTGGTGCTCTATTTAGTAGAATTGGATGTTCTCTAACAACCTTTTCTAAAGCTGCCCAAACATCATCATCCATACGTTCATATTTACTATTAGCATTCTTTTTAGAATTAGCATCATTACCTGTTAATTTTTGTAGTTCTCTTAAAACGAAAGGCTTGAATAAGATAATCGCCATTTCTCTAGGAATACCACATTGATACATTTCAAGGTCTGGTCCAACAATAATAACAGACCGGCCTGAATAATCAACACGTTTACCGAGAAGATTTTGTCTAAATCGTCCTTGTTTACCACGAAGCATATCGGATAGTGATTTTAAGTGTCTGTTTCTTTCAACAGCAGCTTTTTTACCACGTTTAGCATTATCAAATAATGCATCAACAGCTTCCTGAAGCATACGTTTTTCATTCTTAGTAATCAAACGAGGTGCCATTTGTTCTTTTTGTTTTTTCAAACGATTATTACGGTTTAGAATACGACGATATAAGTCATTAAGATCGGTAGTCGCAAAGCGTCCACCATCTAAAGCAACCATAGGTCTTAAATCTGGTGGGATTACTGGAATAACATCCATAACCATCCACTCGGGTTTGTTGTCTGAATTGTTGAATGCTTCAACAACTTCAAGACGTTTGATGATACGTTCTCTTTTTTGTTTAGAACTTGTCTTAAGTTTTTTGCGTAATGTCTTAACTTCTTTATCTAAATCAAGTTCTTGTAGTAACTTTTTAACAGCTTCTGCGCCAGTTAAGGCCGTGAATCTGCTACCATATTCTTCAGTTAAAGAACTATAATCTAGTTCAGATAAAATCTGTTTTTTGGATAATGGTGCAGTTCCTGCATCAGTTACGATATATGATGCATGGTAAACAACTTCTTCAAGTTGCTTAGCTTTAATTCCGAGTAAGATTGCTAAACGAGATGGAGAGTTCTTTAAATACCATGTATGAACGACTGGAGCTTCTAATTCAATATGTCCCATGCGTTCTCTACGTACTTTAGATTCAGTAATTTCAATACCGCACTTTTGACAAATTTGGCCTTTATTACCGCTTTGTTTCTTACCACATGCACATTGATAATCGCGTGTAGGTCCGAAAATGCGTTCACAGAACAATCCGCCTTCTTCAGGTTTAGATGTTCTATAATTGATTGTTTCATGCGTTTTAACTTCACCATATGACCATTGTCTAATTTCATCAGGCGATGCAAGACGAATCTTTAAATGGCTGTATGAACGGCTTCCATATCCTTTTCTGGCTGGATGAATCTGACGGTGAATACGTTCTGATAAATCAATATCAGCAAATTCTTCAGTTTCTTCTTCAGTAACAACTTCTGCTTCTGCTTCATGAATATGTTCATTAAGTGGATCAAAACCATAAAGTTCTAATATGTTGTTAATTTCTTGACGCAAAATTGCATCTTCTTCAAATAAATGATAAAGTGTGTGTCTATCAAATTCTAAAAATTCTTTTAAGTCTTGAATCTTCACACTTCTTAAAATCTCAACGCTTTCAGCACTTATATTTAAATTGTCTAAATTTCTAGGTAATGCGTAACGACGTAATATTGATTTAATTTCTTCAAAACTATCACCAAGCAATAAATTCAATTCTTTCAAATTAAACGTATTAAAGTCTTCGAGTTGATCAATACCCGATAACTTGAGGGCTTTGAGGGCTTCTTCAGATAACTTTAAAGATTCGACATGTAATGTTAATTTTTCTTTAGCCATCAACGAAATCCTCCTCTAAACTTGCTCGGATTGTTATCGACAAGTGATTTACCAGCTTCATTTTCTCCTGTATTCGCATCAATTAGCTCAACATAAAGACCCAGCGCTTGGAATTCTCTGGTTAATACTCTAAAGGATTCTGGAATACTTGCTTGAGGTACAGGTTTATCATGCGTAATCGCACTATAGACCTTATTTCTTCCAAGCATATCATCCGATTTAACAGTAAGCATTTCTTGAAGGGTATGAGCAGCACCATAAGCATATAATGCCCAAACTTCCATTTCCCCGAATCTTTGTCCACCGTTTTGGGCTTTACCACCCATTGGTTGTTGTGTAACTAGTGTATATGGCCCAACAGATCTCGCATGCAACTTATCGTCGACCATGTGAGAAAGCTTAATTATATACATCACACCAACTGAAATTCTATTTTCATAAGGTTCACCAGTACGTCCATCGTATAAAACACGTTTACCATCTGGATCAATACCGCCTTCAGCCATAATCTTAATCAAGTCAGCATCATCAACACCATCAAATACAGGTGTAGCAATTTTAACATTTAAGTTTTTAGCTGCAATTCCTAAATGAATTTCTAAAATCTGTCCAATATTCATACGTGATGGAACTCCAAGAGGGTTTAACATGATGTCAACAGGTGTTCCATCTTCCATATAAGGCATATCTTCTCTAGGAAGAATCTTGGAAATAACGCCCTTGTTACCATGACGTCCAGCCATCTTATCACCTTCAGAGATTTTTCTCTTCTTAGCAACATAAACGCGGATTGATTCATTAACGCCACTTGGCAATGCATCTCCATTTTTCTTTGAGAAATATTGAATGGATTGAACAACACCACCGCCACCATGAGGTACGCGTAATGATGAGTCTCTGTATTCTCTTGATTTTTCACCAATAACTGCATGAATTAACTTCTCAGAAGGACTTGGTTCAAATACACCTTTAGGTGTAATTTTACCCACAAGAATATCTCCTTCTCTAACTTCAGATCCCGCAATAATAATTCCACGTTCATCTAAGTTCTTTAATGCATCTAAACCAGCATTTGGAACTTCACGTGTAATTTCTTCACGTCCAGAGCCAGTCTTTAATTCTCTTGTTTCTATATCATATTCATCGATATGAATCGATGTATATACGTCTTCTTTAACTAAATCTTCACTCATGATGATGGCATCTTCATAGTTGTAGCCTTCCCAAGTCATGAATGCAACAGTAACGTTTCTTCCTAATGCAAGTTCACCTTTATCAGTCGATGGACCATCAGCAAGAATATCACCTTTTTCAACATATTCTCCATATTCAACAATAGGACGCTGTAAGATACACGTATCTTGGTTTGATCTAAAGAAACGGATTAAATTAAATGTTTTGCTTTCACCCATACCGTAATCGCTTAAGGTTTTAGCCATTTCATATGTATATGGCTTTTTAGGATCATATAAAACATTATTTCCAACCATAATCTTTTGTTCTGGTTCTGGAGTAATAACAACTTTTGTACTATCTACATAAGTAACAAACCCAGATGTATCACTTACAACAACACTACCCGAGTCTTTTGCTGCACGATATTCAATACCCGTACCAACAATTGGAGAATCCGGTTTAAGTAACGGTACTGCTTGTCTTTGCATGTTCGCACCCATAAGTGCACGTGATGCATCATCGTGTTCCAAGAATGGAATTGTTGATGTTGCAACAGATACGATCTGCTTAGGCGAAACATCCATATAGGTAACTTCTTCAGGATCGAACATTGAAGTTTCTCCACGGAAACGACCAATAACTCTTTCAGATATAATTGTTCCATCTTCATGAAGTTCAGTAGCTGCTGATGCGATAACTTCATCATATTCTTCATCTGCAGTCAAATAATCAAATTCAGGTGTAACAACATGCGTTCCTTTAGAACGATCAACTTTTAAATATGGCGTTTGAATAAAACCATATTGGTCAACTTTACCATATGTAGCAAGTGAACTAATCAACCCAATTGATGGGCCTTCAGGTGTTTCAATTGGACATATTCGTCCATAGTGAGAGTTATGAACGTCACGTACTTCAACGCCCGCTCTATCTCTAGCTAAACCACCAGTACCAAGTGCAGAAACTCTTCTCTTTTGAGTAAGTTCAGCAAGTGGATTAATTTGATCCATGAACTGTGAAAGCTGAGAGCTTCCAAAGAATGTTTTAATTGCACCAGCAAGTGGTGTCATGTTAATAATATTTGAAGGTGTAGCATCAGCAAATGTTGTCGTAGACATCTTGTCTTTAATATTCTTTTCTGCTCTTGCTAAACCTATTCTAAATTGATTTTTAAGAAGTTCACCAATTAAGCGTAATCTACGATTACCCAAATGGTCAATATCATCAGTTGATCCTAAGCCATCATATAAATTTAAATAATAACTCATACTTGCAACAACATCTGATAACGTGATATGTTCTTTCATTTCTCTTTGATCGTTACCAAGAACCTTAACAGCATAAATACGATCTGTTTCTGGATCTTTAACCGTAACATCAAGCATTTCAACGATAACACCTTCGCGTTCTCTTTCTTTTTCATAAACATCTTTACCGAAGAAGTATTTAATAACTTTTTCATCTAAAGATTGACGGTTTCTTCTTAATATAGCGTGAACTTCTTCGTTCACTTCTGTATTTTTAGAAATTAAAACTTCGCCAGTACGTAAATTAACGATATTATTTTTTGTGTAAAGTGTTTCTCCACCATCAGGAAGTCTTGTTGCTAGAATTTCTGCAGTTGTTTCATTTTGAAGTGAATTTTCCTTAGAAATAACTTGTTTTCTTAGAATGTGACGGTTTTCTCTTAGTATTTGGATAATTTCTTTAGTAATCTTTGTTTTTTCAGCAACGATAACTTCACCAGTTTCAGGATTAATCACATCCGTTGCAGTATAAGTTCCTAAAATACGCGATAATACATCGAGCTTCTTATTAAACTTATAACGCCCAACAGCAGCCAAATCATAACGACGACGTTCAAAAAGACGCATTCTTATGAATTCTCTAGCAGCGTCAGCAGGTACTTTTTCACCCTGTCTTAATTTAGAATATAGATCAACAATAGCTTCATCAGCATTTTTAGTTTCATCTTTATCAAAAGTAGCATCCATATAAACGGATTTACCGAATATTTCATAAATGTCTTTTTTAGTAGAAAAACCTAAAGCACGCATCATGGTAGTCATTGGTACTTTCTTCGAGCGGTCAAGCTTAGCATACATAATATTTTTAGAACCAAGTTCATATTCAATCCAAGCACCGCGAGTTGGGATAACTTGAGCCATAAACTTCACTTGGTTTAATTTCTTATCTAATTCACTTGTAAAATAGGCACCTGCAGAACGAATTATTTGTGATACAACGACACGTTCAGCGCCATTAATAACAAAAGTCCCCGATGGTGTCATATAAGGGATTTCACACATAAGCACAACATTTTCACGAACTTCACCTGTTACGGCATTTTCAAGTTTTACACGAGCTGAGAGTTGTTTCGCGTAATTAACGTCACGCAATTTTGATTCTTGTTCATCATATTTAGGTTCAGAAAGAAAATGTTCCTCAAAATATAATTTTAAATCGCCATTATGTCCTTCAATGGGCGAAATATCTGTTAATAATCCTCTAATACCTTCATCTATAAACCACTTAAAAGACTTGGTTTGAATTTCAATGAGGTCCGGTAAATCTATATCATAACGCATTCTTGAATAATTTCTGCGTTCTGCTTTTTTACCGTATTTGACGCTTCGATATCCCATAATCCACACTCCTATCGTATTTGGAATTCAGTATTTAATATGTAATATTAGTAAAAAGAAACAATGATTATGCATTTAACAATATTATCATATACTTTGTAAATAGTCAATGATATTTTTTACTTTCATATGAAAGCATCTAGATATTTTTTACTTTCTTGCAAAAAGTATCCAGTACCCCTTCTTTTTTTCAATAACTTCGCATTCCCCAAAAATACTTGTTAAGTGGTTCACTGAAGATGGAGCACCCTGTTTTTTTTGAATGACAACATACAAAACACCACCATCGTTCAAGTTTAAGTAAGCATCTTTGTATAATTTGAAGACAGTTTGCTTCCCAGCTCGAATCGGTGGATTCGTCAGAATAGCATCCGCTTTGATATTGACTTGATCAAAGAGGTTGCTAACGTTGATATGAATATTGTTTACAGCGTTTTCTTCTTGATTTTTTAGAGCCATTTCAACTGCTCTTTCATTGACATCAAAGAGATAGACATTTTTATCTGGATATGATTTGGCAATATAAATACCGATGGGTCCATACCCACATCCCATGTCAATCACTGTTTTTTGTGCATCTTCAAACTTAACCGTTTCTAGTAAGACACGCGTCCCATAATCTAGATAATCCTTACTAAAAATACCTAGATCTGTGAACAAGTTTAAGGTTATACCGCTGACTTCAACTTCATAACTTTTTATCTTATGATCAAGCTTATTATCGTTTATATAATAGTGACTCATGAGTCCCCCTCATAACAGCGAAAAAACCCGAGAATATTTCCCAGGTTATAATCTGCCTTAATTAGAAGTTATTTGATTTCAACAGTAGCACCTGCATCTTGTAATGCGGTCTTTAATGCTTCTGCTTCGTCCTTCTTAACGTTTTCCTTAATCAATCCGTCTGGAGTTTCTGTTAAAGTCTTAGCATCAGCTAATCCTAAACCAGTAGTTGCACGTACAACTTTAATAACTGAAATTTTGTTTGCACCATAAGTCTTAAGAATTACATTGAATTCTGTCTTTTCTTCTTCAACTTCAGCCGCTGCTGCTGCTGGAGCTGCAGATATTGCACTTGGATCAATACCGAATTCTTCTTTTAATCCATCTACTAATTCATTAATTTCTAATAAAGTCATTTCTTTTAGCGCTTTAACGAAAGCTGCTTTTGTTAATTTTGCCATTTTTATATTCCTCCTAATTATTATTCTGGGTTACTAATCATGTTAAGACCAATAGCAAGTTCTCTTACTGGAGTTAACATACCTACTGCCAACATTGTTAACAATATTTCTCTCGATGGTAATAGTGCGATTGCGTTGAGTTGTTCAACGTTGGCTACTTTACCTTCTACAATTCCTGCTTGAATTTTAACAACTTTGTTACTCTTAGCAAATTCATAAATGATTTTTGCGGGAGCAACAACATCTGTATAACTAATTGCCAATGCTTTAGCACCTGAAAAGGTATCTGCTAATGCATCATATCCAGCGGCAATTGAAGCTCTTCTAGAAATGTTGTTTTTATATACTGTGACATCACAGTCTGCTTCTCTTAATTGGCCACGTAATTGTGTAAATTGTTCTACACTAAGACCAGGATAATCGAAGACAACAACTGTTGTAGCACGTCCAAGCTTTTCACTTAGTTCTGTTACGGCTTGCGCCTTAAGTTTGATAGCTGATTTTTGCATGAAATGCCTCCTTCTAAAAATAAAATCTCTCTCATGCACAAAGACATAAGAGAGAATCAAAATTTGATTTTCACCTCGGTAGGAAATTAAGCACTTAGCACCTACTGTCTTTGGCTGATTTAATTAATTGTTATGTGCTTTTAATGATTCTGCATCAAGATGCACACCAGGACTCATACTTGAAGACATTGTAATGCTCTTCATGTAAGTACCCTTAACTGTCGTTGGTTTGATACGAGCGAGTTGATCATAAAGTGTTTTAACATTTTCTTTAAGCTGTTGAGCTGTAAAGGATGCACGACCGATAGGTGCGTGAATGTTACCGACTTTATCAACACGATATTCGATTTTACCATTTTTAATTTCATGAACGGCTTTTTCAACGTCCATTGTTACAGTACCTGTCTTAGGGTTTGGCATTAGGCCTTTAGGTCCTAAAATGCGTCCCAATTTACCAAGTTGTCCCATCATATCTGGGGTTGCTACCATGACATCAAAGTCAAACCAGCCTCCTGCGATTTTTTGGATGAGTTCCGCTGCTCCAACGTAATCAGCTCCAGCTGCTTCAGCTTCTTTTGCTTTTTCACCTTGTGCAATAACGATAACTCTTGAAACTTTGCCGGTACCATGAGGTAAAACGATAGCGCCTCTTAAGTTTTGTTCTGCTTTTCTTGGATCAAGATTTAAGCGGAACGCGATTTCAACTGTAGCATCAAACTTAACGAATGCGGTTTTTTTGATTAAGTCTACGGCTTCGTCAACAGCATACTTTTTTGTACGATCAATAAGTTTTGCTGCCTCAAGGTATTTCTTTCCTTTTTTCATATTCTTCCTCCTAAAATGTGGTCTAGCGGGATATCCTCCCACAATTCAGATAGCTAGCGATCTAAATTAGTCTACTACTGTGATGCCCATATTGCGTGCTGTACCTTCAATAATTTTCATTGCTGCTTCTACTGTGTACGCATTTAAGTCAGGCATCTTTCTTTCCGCGATTTCTTTAATTTGTTCGCGAGTCACGCTTGCAACTATATCTTTTTTAGCATTGTTTGAGCCTTTTTTGATGTTTGCTGCTTTTTTAAGTAAGTCACTTGCTGGTGGAGTTTTTGTTATAAATGAGAATGTACGGTCATCATATACCGAAATTACTACTGGTACAACAAAGCCCACTTGATCTTGTGTTGCTGCGTTAAATTGTGAACAGAATGCTGGAATATTAACCTGTGCTTGACCAAGTGCTGGACCGACTGGTGGAGCTGGGTTTGCTTTTCCCCCTGCAATTTGCAATTTAACTATTTTTACAACTTTTTTTGCCATGAGACACAACCTCCTTCTTTACATAAGTATGTGGTATGATTTTAATCTTCCACTATGGTGTGCTTTCACACGCGATATTATTCTATCATTAAGGGTATACTTTGTCAACAATAAACTTGGGTTTCTATCTGATTTTTGAACCGAATGGAAATAAAGCAAGAATTGAGAGCTTAACCCATTGGATTGCAAAGGGTATTCCAATGATCGTAACAGCATAAACAACAGCTAAACCTAAGTAAGCAAGCGCCATTTCCCAACCAAACAAAATAACCCAAATTACGTTCATGATCGGATGGTCAAAAAAATCAGTTTTAACTTCTTTCCCGAATGGAAATAAAACAAGTTTTGCAAATTTAAAGCACTGCAAACCAAAAGGTAACCCAATAATGGTTATTGATAATAAAAAGCCTAATACAAGCCATAAAATAGCCGCTATAGCACCTCCAAAGATAAACCATATAATATTTCCAATCAGTCTCATCTTGTTACCTCCTGTTTAAATCTTACCTCTATTTTAGCATAAAAAATACTCCGGTGGAGTATTATTTTTTTGGTATTAAAATCCGCATTCGCCGTGATCATCACAAGCAGCATCTTCATTTGCACCATTTAAAGTATCAAGTGGCTTTTCTTCTTGCCAAATTTGATTTAATGCTTGGGTGAAATACTCTTTTTGTTGAGCCCCTGAAATACCGTATTTACGATTAAGAACGAAGAATGGAACACCTTGAACACCTAATTGTTTTGATTCTTGTTGTTCTGCTAAGACTTGATCTTTGTATTGGTTCGATGCTAAAACAGTGTGTGCTTCTACTTCATTTAATCCGATTTCTTTAGCTAAATTTTCTAATGTTTGATGATCTGCAATGTTTAATCCATCTGTAAAATAAGCCTTCATCAAACGATTCGTTAGTAGGTCCTCTTTCCCAAATTGGTTCGCCCATTTTGCTAAACGATGTGCGTCAAATGTGTTTGTTAGTTGAATGATATCGTAACGATATTCTATACCTACCGTTTTTGCGTTTTGTGTAAACATCTCAAATTTTTGTTTTGCTTGTTCTGGTGTTGTACCATGTCCTTTAGCAAAACTTTCATACGCTGTACCTTCCATCACTTTAGGTGCATTAGGGTTAAGTTGATAAGCTTTGTATATAACTTCAATACTATCTTTGTGTTTAAATTCATTAAGTGCTTGTTCGAATCTCTTTTTTCCGATGTAGCAAAAAGGACAAGCAAAATCTGACCAAATTTCAATTTTCATATTTTAATACCTCCATATTCGTTAACAATTATAACACTAAAAATAATTAGTTTCAGTAAATATGCTTAAATTTTTGCAATAATTGAATAATTCAAGTATCTTCATCAGTGTGTAAATAAAAAAAGTGGCTGAGCCACTTTTTATAGTTCTTTTAATTGATTTGCATTAAATTCTGTTGGAGTTGCTCTACCGAATAAATCTAGATCAACAACCACTTTTTCTTGATCATTGTCAACAGCAACAACTTCACCCTTAAGTCCAAGCCATGTACCATCAATAATTTCAACTTGCTTACCTAATAAATGATCAAATGTTGGTTTACTAATAACACCAATTTTAAGTAAAATCTGATTGATTTCATCTGGAGCAAGCGGAACTGGTTTTGTTCCTCCACCGGATGAACCAAGGAAACCTGTAACTCTTGGTGTATTTCTTACAACGAACCATGATTCGTCTGTAACCATCATTTCTACGAAAACATACCCTGGAAAGAGTTGTTTAATTTTTTCTTTATCTGTACCGTCAGCCTTTTTTTCAATAACGGTTTCTTCAGGGACGATTATTCTGAAAATAAGATCAGACATTCCCATGCTTTCAACGCGTCTTTCTAAGTCAACTTTGACGGCATTCTCATAACCTGAATAGGTTTGAATAATATACCATCTAACAGTTTGACTCATAGAATACCACCAAGTAAACGGATAATTAGTATATCATATAGTAATAACATGCCCGTTAGGACGAATAAGAAAATCATAACTCGGACAGAATGATCCAAAAACTTAGGCCATGAAGGCCAAGTAATTTTCTTTAATTCAGGAATTGCTGGTAAAAAGAATGGATAAACAACTAAGAGTAATCCAAACACTGAGATAGCTAGAAGAACCCATGCGAAGATTATACCATTATTTCCTTGTCCTAAAATTGGGAAATTCGAATTGATTTGTAGTAATGTACTACCACTGATAATCATAACTGCTAAAGCGCCTGATAAAGTTGCCAAAACTCCTAGAAGTAGATTCTCCCATTTATATTCTGTGGTTAATACTTCAAGTAATTTACTTTTTTGTTCTTCTGGTTTTTGTTTGATTGCCATAATAGCCTCCTATTTACTTTCCTTATGTATTGTATGCTTATTGCATTTGGGACAAAATTTATTGACCTGTATGCGTTCTTTTTGTGTCTGTTTATTCTTTGTTGTATTATAATTTCTACTTAAGCATTCTGAACATACTAATATTATTTTTTCACGCATTAAAAAACCACCTTTTGTGGTCATTCGTAAATGTATTTTAACACTTAAAAATGACTTAGTCAACTAACAATGACATTATAACATATTTTTATATTTTTCTTTCACTCTAAAGACTGTATTATAGATTTGTTTTTTTGTATATCCGGTCTGTCTCATAATTTCAGATACAGATCTTCTTTTTAGAAAATAGAGATCATGCACAATTAATTCTAGTTCAGATGAGAACTCGATTTCTATGGGTTCTTCTTCTATATAGGATGCACCTTTACAAAAATCGGTATTATCATATAAATAGTAATTAGGTATATTTTTTTTCATTCTGTAAAGCTGTCTTTTTAAAATAAGTTCAAAATATCGTGTAAAGCTTTTATTTTTGGATTCATCAAATGTTTGAAGCGCTTTATGTAACATGAGGATGCCTTCTTGGTGAAGATCGTCATGTTCCTTTGGATCAACATTGAGAAGATGTACTTGTTTCCAGATGAATTTATGATACTTTTTGAACATAAAAGACATGGCAATGTCGTCTCGTTCATTTTGGATGAGATAAATCAGTTCATAATCATTCATCAAATATCGCATATTATTTTATTGTTGCGTACATCATTAATGCAGCAGCCACACTGACATTAAGTGAGTTAATCTTGCCATACATTGGAATTTTGACGAGCATATCGCAATTTTGTTTAACAAGTGGTCTAATACCATCGCCTTCATTACCCAAAACAATAGCAAGTGATAGATCTAAGGGCATATCGTGATATGTTTTTTCAGTAGAACCATCAGTTCCAATAACCCAAATATTGTTTTGCTTGAGTTTGAGCATCGCCTGATTAATATTGGTTACTAATATGACAGGTACATGTTCTATCGCACCTGACGAAACCTTTGCAACTGTAGCGTTAAGTGGTACTTGCCCTCTCTTGCTCAAAATGATGCCATCAAAATTGACTGCTTCAGCAGTACGCATGATAGCGCCTAGATTATGAGGATCTTCAATACCATCTAAGATAATAAATCTTTGAATCTTAGATGAGTCTATCAAATCTTCAAGTTCATAAGTATCGTAATCTTTAACTTCAGCTACAACACCTTGATGAACTGCATTTTTTGATAAATTATTAAGTTCACCTTTTGGCTTACGAGTAAACTCAATATTTTTATCCTTTAGAAAATCAAGAAAATGATGATCAGAAAACTTATCATCTATATATAGTTTATAAATGGGTCTTTCTGAAAAAACAGCTTCTTTGATAACATTTTTTCCGTATACAAGCATAATTTATCCCTCCAAGGTTATTCTATAGAAAAAGAGTTTTAAAATCGGTAAATTCTTTGATAAAAATAAGTTAATAAAAGGGCGATATTGCGCCCTTTTATATTTATTGCATATCTGCGAGCTTATTTAATACCGTTCTAACAAAGGTTTTCATCCATCCATAAAGATTAGTTAAAATATACATCAATGGATAACTAGCTTGCGCTAAAACGACGAGTAATAAGATTTGAGGCATCGTTAACGGAATGGTAGGATTAATATCCTGACTATAGAACGGTGCAAAATCGAAGAAGTACGGAATAAAGGCAATTGCTAATACAAATGCCGTTACCATGACGATGAATAAAGTTCTTCTCATCTTATTAAATGGTGTTGATATTCTATATAGAACCATAAGTGACACAACGGTTGCTGATATAACAATTAAAGTTGAAATAACTGTAGAAGTCATTTCTAGAGAACTTTCAAATGCAAAGATAATCAAACTGTTAATCATAACAACTAAAGCACCCGGTAAAGCCGCTTTAATGATATTTAATAAGAAACGTCCTTTAACAAGTTTATTATTTGCTTCAAGTGCTAAGAAGAATGAAGGAATACCAATGACCAAGTAATCAATTAATACCAATTGACTTGGTTGAATTGGATAAGATCCATGTCTTGCGATTGCAACAACTGCAAGTAAGAATGAGAAAATAGTTTTTGTTAAAAATAATGTAGAAACACGTTGAACATTATTAATGACTCTTCTACCTTCACTAACGACCTTAGGCATTGAAGAGAAATTAGAATCAAGTAAGACGAGATGAGATACATTTCTTGCTGCTTCACTACCAGATGCCATTGCAATCGATGTATCTGCTTCTTTAAGTGCTAAGATGTCATTGACACCATCACCAGTCATTGCAACAGTTTTACCGTTGTTTTTCATTGATTCGATTAATAATTTCTTTTGTTGAGGAGATACTCTTCCAAATACTGTATATCTTGATGCTGATCGGACAACTTCTTTGTCCTGCACACTTTCAAGACTGATGTATTTTTCTGCATTTTCGATACCTGCACGCTGTGATATACGTGAAACTGTAGCAGGATTATCACCAGAAATCACTTTAACTTCCACATTGTGAGATTTAAAGTATTCTATGGTTTCAATTGCATCAGGTCTAATCGTATCTTCAATCATAATTAATGCAATAGGAACAATTTTACCTTCAATCTTTGTTTCTTTGATCACGCCCTGAGAATGAGCAACAACTAATACACGGTAACCTTCAGAAGATTGTTTATCAACTTCCTTTTCAATTGCACTATAATTAGTTTTAATAACAAATTCAGGTGCTCCAATAACGAACGTACCATAACGGTCAAATTGAACTGCACTAAATTTTCTAGAACTAGAAAATGGAATTAAGCGTTTATGTCTAATTCTTTTTGCTGTTCCAAATCTTTCAGAAAGTGCATTGGATGTTAAGTTTTGATCATTTTGAGCGTTAATCATTGCTGAAATAACATTTTTAAGTGCCAATCCAGTATCATTCTTATATTCAATAATACTCTTAACTGTCATCGTACCATCTGTGATTGTACCTGTCTTATCTAAACATAGGGTATCAACTCGAGCGAGCATTTCAATACAATATAATTCTTGAACAAGTGTATTATTCTGAGCAAGTCTGATAACACCTACGGCTAATGCCATTGAAGTTAACAAGAATAATCCAGAAGGAATCATCCCAATCATTGCACCTGCTGTTTGTCTAACAATAAGTGAATACTCATCACTTGCAAGTCTTTGAGCAATAGTTAACGATGCATCCCAATCAAATGCTGTCCACATTAAATAAAATAATGTTGCTGCCAATGGCAAGATTAACACACCGACAACGCGAATAATGATTTTAAGTGATCCTAATAAATCCGATTGAGGCTTCTTATAACGTTTAGCTTGGTTTGTTAATTTTTGAATGTAAATGTCCTTACCAACTGCTGTAGCTTGAGCATGACATGATCCTGAAACAACAAAGCTTCCGGAATAGAGGGTATCGCCCTTTTTCTTAATAATGGCATCTGATTCACCAGTTAATAGTGATTCATTAACTTCAATAGAGCCATGACGAATAACAGAATCAGCAGGAATTTGTTTTCCTGAACTTAAAAATAAAATATCGTCAATAACAACATCATGAACCGCTATTTCAAATTCATCAGAATCTCTGATAACAATTGCTGTAGGTGCTGATAATAAAGACAATTTATCTATTGTCTTTTTAGCTCTAATTTCTTGAATAATACCAATTGTGATATTCGCAGTAATAACACCCATGAAAAATAAATTTGAAATAGATGCTCCAACTGAAATTAACCATGCTGCAATCGCGAAATTTAAAAAATTAAAAAATGTAAAGATATTGGTTGAAACAATATTAGGAATACTCTTACTACTACCAGAGTCACTAATATTAGCTAAACCTGCCATGAGTCTTAGTTCAACTTCATCAGTCGTTAATCCTAATTCAACATCGGGATTATATCTTTCAACTATAATTTCATCTTTACTCTTAACTTTATCTTTAACGTTGAGACTTTCTTTTGGTTCTTCATTTAATGGAACGTACAGTCCTAAAGGATCCCCCTTCATTTGAACGAGTTCTTCTTTAATAATTGTCTTGGGTCCTTTTTTACGTTTAGGTTTAGGTTTAGAGATTTCTACATCATTATTAGCAGAATCTTCAATGAGTGCTTTGAGTTCAGCGTTAGCTGTTTTAGAATTCGCTTTTTTGTCAACTGTTTTTTCCATAGATATCTCCTTCCTCTATAAATCTAATGCCGCTTTTAATTAATTCATCAGCGCGCACTTTATTATTTAAATATAAATAACCAATTAATGCTTCAAAACCAGTCGCTTCATGATATGTTTTAGCATCTATATTTTTTCTTCCTGGTCCACTTGCGTTTCTTCCACGCTTAAATAGGTCTACTTCATCTTCTGTAATTGCTAATGTGTCTATGTAGAAATTCATTATTTTCGCTTGAGCAACTCCAGACGTAAAACGTATGGCTTGTTTATGCAAGTCATTAACATTCGTAAGTTTTTTATCAATCAGATGCATGCGTACATTCAATTCATAGTATGCATCACCAATATAAGCGAGTGTGAGTCCGTTCAAATTACATCCATCCTTGCTCTGCAAGCTCTGATCTTAGCTGATCGGCTCTTAAAAAGTCCTTATTATTTCTTGCTTGTTCCCATTCACGATATAAGTTAAGTGTGCTTTCATTCATCGAGAAATATGGCATAATGCCAAGAACTGTCAAAATTTCTTTTGCAGTTTGATAAAGACTGGCTACTACTTGAGTATCCTTTTCTTTATTAATCAATTTAATGATTTCATAAACAACCGTCATGACATTAGGAATATTAAAATCATCATCCATATGCATTTTAAATTGTTCAATAAAAGCACTTATACTTAAGTGTGCTTCGATATCTTCTAAAGACATCGTTAAAAATGCTTTTTTCAATGCACGTTCTATTTTATCATATTCTTTAGAAAACTGCACCATAAGGTCATCGCTATAATTAATCGGTTGACGATAGTGGTGACCGACAATTAAAAGTCTAAATGCTAAAGGATTATAGTCAAGAATTAAATCTTTAACAAGTGATATATTCCCTATCGATTTGCTCATTTTAATGTTATTAACATCTAATCTACCAACATGCATCCAAATTCTTGCTAAATGGTGGTGATCGTGAACAACAGTTTGAGCAATCTCGTTTTCATGATGTGGAAACTTAAGATCAGTTCCGCCTCCATGAATATCAATTTCAGATCCAAAAATCTCATGATTCATCACAGCACATTCTGTGTGCCATCCCGGTCTACCTTTACCCCAAGGACTATTAAAGACCAATCCATCATCTGTTGTTTTCCAAATACTAAAATCACGGGGATTTTCCTTTTCATCTTCAAGTTTAATTCGTACACCTGATGACAATTCATCCATATTTTGTTTGCTTAAAATACCGTAGTCTTCATCTTTAGTTACTCTAAAGTAAACACCACTAGGGACTGCATAAGCAAACCCATCATCAATCAAATCTTGGATATATGAAACCATTTGAGGTATGTATTCTGTAGCTTTTGGCATTAAATCTGGCAATGCACTATTTAGTGCAACTGTCATATCAATGAAATTTTTCGTGTATAAATCTGTTAATTGCTTTTCTCTTAATTTCAGTTCTTTAGCCTTCTCAATAATCCTATCATCTACATCCGTGATATTTGATACAAATTGAACTTTATACCCACTATATTTTAAATATTTTTTTACAACGTCAAAAAAGATGACGGGTCTGGCATTACCCAGATGAATGTCACCATATACAGTAGGTCCACAAACATACATTGTCACTTTGTTTTCGTGTATCGGTTTGAAGTCTTCAGTTTTCGAAGAAAGAGAGTTATAAATCTTGAGCATAATAGTGCCCTCCTCTTTGTTTTATTATAGTGGAAAACAAAGAAAATAACAAGAAAAGCATCAGACTTTGGCTTATTTTTCCGAAATTGGCTTTATGAAAGAATAAACCACTCATAAACGAGTGGTTTATTCCTTATATTTTTCTTAATTCATCTAATATTTTAACCATAGCCCATGTATCTTGTTTGCAGTATTCCAATAGTTCTTCATATGTTTGATTAAAGGTTGTTTCATCCATCAAAGGAAATCTTGCGTAAGCAACCAGTGCTTCTGTACCATTTGCAATGCCTAAATCCTTATAGTTTAAATCACTAAAAACAGGAAGTACTTTCTTAATTGAAAATGAACCATTTAAGTCATTGTGATAATAGTTGATAGTCTTAGCCAATTCTTCATCAAATCCCAAAGGAACATATAGCTTTTGGTTCCCCTTAAGCAAGTGCATCAAATCGAATAACCGTTCAACCATATCTAATAATCTTTCTCTATACTCTGGATAGATAAAAGCCATCTCTTTTAATCTAGTCTGCTCAAATGATTGATTATATACCATGATTGATCCGCCATCTGGTTTAATAATATTTAACATATGCTCTACGAGATCTTTTCTTAAATCAATATGCTTGGTAGCAATATAACTATCGTTATCGTTATCTTTATCACAAACTCCCGGAGCATGCTCAATATGAATCGAATATTGAAATAAAGATTGACTATAAGGCTTTTCTCCTTTGAATCTTGGTAGAGGACAAGGAAATGTTTCAAAGTCCAAATGATAAATCGGATATTTTAAAGCCTCAATACCAGCTCTAATTTTTTCATAATGATAAAATGTAGCCCCTGATTCAATGACTTCTCTTTGAATGATATTATTATGTCTTTTTAACCAAGAAAAAGGAATGTCAGTGGCATTTAAGTAACCCTCGTTAAGTAAATCAAAACGATCATGTTTAACATCATGTTCATCCTTAAATCCATTGTGGCCACCTATATATGTAAATAAACTATTCTTTTCAGGTACATCCTTATAACAAATAGGATAAAATTTGCACTGTCTAGAATCTTTTCTTTGACAATGAATACCTAAATCAACAGGATTTGCATTTAATGTATCCAAACGGTCTAAAACGATGTGGATATCAGAATCAATGATTGGCATCATCGATTTAGTTAAACTTGTAACATCAATTAATGTAACAAGATTATCCGTGTATATTGGTTCATTCCTATTATTATAAAGGCCTTCATGGATATATTCACTATTTAAAACAACCAAGTAATACTTCACTTTTTTATCAGTCTTTAATGCGTGCTCTAAGACATATCTTTGATAGGATATATCATAAACGTAACGTCCTTCTTTGCTTAATCTATTTCTAAGTCTTTGGACCTTTTTCTGATAGTCTCCACTTATATCGCCAAGTATATCTTCTTGAAGCATTAAAATACCTTCTGGACTATACTCGAAAAGTGGCGTTTTTTCTTTATCATCATTCTTATAGTGTAGATCAATAAATTTTTTACTTGTGGTTGCCTTGACTTCAAAGACTCTAACTGTTTCTTCATCTTCTTGAAAACCATCCAAGAAACAATAAAATCTAAAACCTTCATACTCATATTCAAAACGTTTTTGTTGGTAAGTATCCAAACTATAGATGACTTTTCCGTGATATCTGTTTTGAATTGCCAAACCACTGATGACTTCTATTTGATTGTAATATGGCAACATGGTTTCCATCTGCTCATCTTTTTTCATGAGTAGATCATTACCATCTTCATCAATCATATCATCAAGTAACCCGCTCATTTTTTCTTTGTTTTCTTCTCCAATTAAATCTTCTAATTCTGGATCATCAGAAAAAGAAACAATGGCTTTTTGCTTGTCTCTATAGATTTCATCTAAAGCTGGGTATCTATTGCATCTGATGTAATTGATAAATCTAGTTTTTGATATTCTCATCCTTATCACCACCATTATTATAGCACGTAATATAATAAAAAAACGATATCATATGATATCGTTTTATCGTTTTTATCCTGGTAAATCAACTGCATCAAATGCATCTAAAATCCAGTCACTAGTGAAATAATCAGTTAATTCCGTATAGATTGTTGAGGTGTCACTACCAACCATTGAGACTAAGTTAACATTTAAGCTTGTATCTCCATAAATACCGATAACATGGACAGCAGTTGACGCCTTATCTCCTAATGTTTGTGAAGCTTTTAATGTCACATCATCTGAAATATTGATATCCATGGTTTGACCGTTGCCTAAACGAACGATTTGTAATAATGCTTTATTTGATGCATAAAATCCGAATAATCCGCCAACAAAGAAAGATTTAACAACATCTTCTTCATTATCATTCTTTTCATGGTTAAGTGTAATTGAACCACCATAGAATCCATTAACGACATTACTCATCGCGATACCAGCAATACCACCAACATAGACAGCATAATTACCAAAGGTTGTATCATTGGTTGTTCCAAAGTCTAAATCAACAACGATATCACTCAAACTTGCAATGTTTTCTACTGATTTATAATTGTTTCTTGCGTTATGATCACCAATAACGCCTCCAATATTAACTTGGATATCTCTATTTTTAAGATTGCTACCAGCCATTATAAAATGAATGTCAGCATTCACGGTTGCTTCTTTCAATCTGCCATCTTCTTGAAGTAAGCCAATAGCTCCTCCAATTTTGATTCTTCCATAAGATGTTGATGTAACAGTAATTGATACATTATCTACTGTTAATCCTACAAGATTTGCTCTAAACTCACCTGCGACAGCACCAACATAAGCTTGTACTATACTTGCACTTGAATAGTTTATCTCGCTATCTGTAATTGAAATATTTTCAATAGATGCGGTTGAACTTGATACATAACCTGCAAGAATGCCTACTCTAGATGATGTAAGTATCAAAAGTGGTTCAGCTGCTGTTCCTATCGTTACATTCTCAATATTAAGATTTTTAATGGTACCTGAAGATACATAACCAAATATGCCCGTATAAGTTGTTATTGAAGAAAATGTCACATTAGATATTGTATAACCTTGCCCATCAAATACTCCAGAAAATGACGATGTGAATGGTGATGCAAATGCCACATCAGTAAAATCTAAGTCATTATCTAAAACATAATTTCCCGAACGGTTTGTATTCATATTTAAAAACTGTTCAGGTGTCGTAATATGAATAATACTTGCTGTAAGTGTTGTATACTCTACAGTTCCAATAACAATTGCGTCTCTTCCAACGGTTGCTTTAACTTCAACAGTATATGTTACCTCGTTTTCAAGTGAATAAAATGAAAAATCTACAATTTCTTCATCTTGATCATCAATTTGATCCGTTTTTGCAATTGTACCATCTGGTTTAAGTAGATTAACTGTGATCAACCCAGTAATCTCTTCATCTGGGTCATTAATTTCAACAGAAAATGTGATTTCTGTCTGCGTGATTTCTTCATCAGCAAATGTAACTGTTGCACTTGTTTTTGCTTGACATCCTGCAATTACTACAAGAAAGAAAACACCGATAATGATTCCTAAAAACTTTTTCATGCTTCACCTCTAAGTTTAGTCATAGTTTTTGTAAGTCTATTTAATACAATTTCTCTGCCTAATAAGGCAAGCGATACTGGTAAGCTAGGACCATGCATATCCCCAGTTGTAGATATTCTTAACCCCATATATAATGGCTTTCCTTTTGTTTGTGTATCTAATCCTGTTTTATTAATTAATGTTTCAATGACTTCTTCTGAAAAGTCACTAGATTCAAGATTTTTATGGAAAGCTTCTAAAACTTTAAGACTTTGGTTATCCACTAAAAACTGATGAGCTTCATTACTCAAATGGAAGTCTTGATGGAAAAACGATTGATAAAGCTTAACAATTTCTCCAATGTGAGTCATTCTACCTTGGAATATGCTGACAAGAATTAAAAGCCACGCTTCACTCTTGATTTTAATTTCAGCTTCTTCTAGAAATGGTTTACTTTTTTTTGCAAGTTCTTCATGTGATAATGTTTTGATATATTTACTGTTAACATATGCAAGTTTTTCTTTATCAAACATCGCTGGAGCTTTTGAAAGTCTTCCAGGATCAAATTGTGCAATAATTTCTTCTTTGCTTAGAATTTCTTGATTACCTTTTGGAGACCAACCGAGTAATGAGATGAAGTTAAACATCGCTTCTGGTAGATATCCCATAGATGCATATTCTGAAATAAATTGAACGACATTTTCATCTCTTTTGCTCAATTTTTTCTTTTGTTCATTAACAATAATTGTCATATGTCCGAATTTAGGAATATCCCATCTAAATGCTTTATAAATCATCATTTGTTTAGGTGTGTTCGTAATATGTTCTTCTCCACGTAAAATATGTGAAATCTCCATTAAGTGATCATCGATGACAACTGCGAAATTATAGGTAGGAATACCATTATCTTTCATGATAATCCAATCTTCGACATCTTTACTTTGAAATCTAAGTTCTCCGCGAACAAGATCCTTAAATACGTACTCCGTATCTTCTGGGACTTTAAAGCGAATAGCGAACGTATCACTATCTTCTCTATAATCCTTAACTGCAAGTCCTTGTTCTAATAATTCATTAGCGTACTTCGTGTATAATTCTAATCTTTCTAGTTGACGATAAGGTCCATAAGCACCACCTATTTCAGGTGATTCATCCCAATCAAGACCTAACCATGATAAATAATCTAACTGTGATTTTTCACCGCCTGCGACATTTCTCGCAACATCGGTATCTTCGATACGCACAATAAAATCGCCGTCAAAATGACGTGCGTATAAATAATTGAATAATGCGCTTCTTGCATTCCCTATGTGTAATAGTCCTGTTGGACTTGGTGCGTATCTAACGCGTACTTTTTTCATATTCATCCCATCCTCACGTGCATTTAATATTATACGATATAATCAAGTAATAAACAACGCTTATATGAATTTATTCATATTTAAATGAACCCTCATAACCAATCGATATAAGATACTTATTAATCTGCTTTCTATTTTTAAAGACTTTAACTTTATCTTTATACTTTTCTTTATAATGTTTCAACAGCTCTCTTGATTTCTTGGTTCTGCCATTGAATAGAATCCACCAAATAAAACTCAAATCAAGACGCTCTTTACATCCATCGGCGATTGTATCTCGGTTTTTGTTGTGATATCTTATACGTCTAACAATGGCTCCATAAAGACATTTAAACCGATTAAAGTCAAAGATGAAAAGTTGATCGCATAGATCAAATCTTTCCGTTGCATATTTTCTATATAACCCGTCAATCATCCATTCATCCTGGCGGATAAAATCAATGATTTCGCATTCAACATCATCTCTATTTCTTCTTGACCATTTAGGTCCAAAATAGATTTTATCAATATGCAACAAAGGTAATTTATAATGTTCAGCAAGTCTTTTTGCAAATGTTGACTTCCCAGAACTTGAATGTCCTACAACTAGTATTTTCATATGAACTCCTTATTCGACATCAAAAACTTCAGTTAAGTTTCGACTTATTTTTTTTGTTTCACCATGTTTAACGAAAATCATTGCAATAAATGCTAATACAACAAAGAAAGCTGCATATGGAAATAAGATTAGTCTTCCATATTTATCCATTAAGATTCCCGAAAATATTGGAGTGAATATTTGAGCAGTCATTGATGCGGCATAATAATATCCTGTATATCTACCAACATCACCTCTACTCATTTCAACAACCATGACATAGGTATTAATACTAATCATCGTTAATCCCATACCAGCTATTGCGATAATTCCCGCAGTGATCCAAGGTTGATTTTCATGTAAAAATACAACACTTGATAAAGCTCCCACAAGCAAAATCATACCCAACATCACAGTCTTCTTTCTTCCTAAAGCCATAGAAAGAATACCTACTGGCATAATCGTCACAATAACAAATACTTGAGCGATAATAAATGGAAAATCATAAAAATTAAGATTTAATACTTTAGGTAAATAATCTGCAATTTTAGACATAACTGCATTATATCCTGCAAATAGAAGAAAGACAGATCCTAACAAGAAATATAACGACATTCTTCTTTTTAAAGTCATTTGAGGTGTTGACTCTATTTTACTATATATACCACTGTAAAGTCCTAATTTTTCACTTAGATCATGTTGCTCTTGAACTAATTTAGGCTCCTTAACTTTCCAAAGGAACAAGCCTAGAATCAATAGCATAAGAATACCAACGAATATATATACAAACACGTGATTATCGTAATTTCCTCTATTGATACCACTAATCATAATCACATATACAGCAGTAATCCCACCAAATGCTCCCATCAAGTTAATTACCGCATTTGCCTTACTTCGTAGAGGTTTAATTGTAATATCTGGCATGAGTGCTACTGCGGGAGATCTAAAAATCGTCATGGAAATCAAAGCGACAAACAAAATACATGCAAATACAATAAGATTCGGTAAGTTATTTGATGTAACTTCCCAAGCTCGGTCGCTAAGATACCCATAATATAGATTTTTAATGCTATAAAGTTCTCTTGCATCCAAATTATCGCCATCATTATCTAAAATGTTGAGCATTGGATTTTTAACATCTGTTTCCCAATCATCAATCTTCTTTCCGCTTATTCTACCTAAATCATAACTTTCTTCACGTTCAGAAGTCATATTATCAACAACCAAATACCAATGATCAGTTTCGCTAATATCCGCCGTTGAATCAAAAGCAACATCATAATGATCTTCAATAATATCAGTTGCTTTAATATTTAAGGTTTGTACAGCGTCAGTATATGCCAAAGCCATAAAAGCAAATGCCGCTAAAATTGTACCTACAATAATATAAGGAGTTCTTCTACCTTTTTTATTATTACTCTTATCAGATAATGCCCCAAATAACGGCAACAAAATAACCGCCATGACATTATCAAATGCCATAACGATACCAGACCATGTCTGATTAAGTCCAAACTTGTCAATTAATGTTCTAGCAATCAATAAATCATATGTTTGCCAAAACATCGCAATAATGAAAAAGATTAATCCTACATAAATTGTGTTCCGGTAGTTTAACTTCATAGAATGACCTCTTATATGATTCATTCCCATTATAGCACGAGAAAAAAAGAAAGGGACCCAAATGGGTCCCAACGAATTAACGTTTTGAGAATTGTGAAGCTTTTCTTGCTTTCTTTAAACCAGGTTTTTTACGTTCTTTAGAACGTGGATCGCGTGTAACGAGTCCAGCTGGTTTCAAGATTAAACGCAATTCTGGATTGATAACCATTAAAGCTCTAGTGATACCATGACGGATTGCTCCGGCTTGGCCTGTTAAACCGCCTCCATGGACGTTAACAGAAATATCATATTTTCCTTCGCTTTCAGTTAAAACCAAAGGCTGAGTAACATCTAAACGAGTTGCTGCTGAAGGGATATACTCTTCAAATGTACGGCCATTAATAATAAATGCCCCTTTACCATTTGTAAGGATAACTCTTGCAACAGACTTCTTACGACGTCCCGTACCTAGATATTGTACTTTTTCTTGTTTTGCCATTTCTTATACCTCCAATACTTCTGGTTGTTGTGCAGCATGCTTGTGTTCTGGGCCAGCATAAACAAAAAGTTTGCCTGCCATTTGTCTGCCTAGAGTAGTATGTGGTAACATACCAACAATTGCTTTTTCAACCATACGCGTTGGGAACTTAGCCATGACTTTTTTTGCTGGTGTAGCAGTAAGACCGCCATTATAGCCTGAGTGACTATAATACATCTTCTTGTCCCATTTTTTACCAGTTAATACGATTTTATCTGCGTTTACTACGATTACATAGTCACCACTATCTACATGTGGGGTGTAGGTTGGTTTATGTTTACCTTTTAAAACAGATGCAACTTCGGTAGCTAAGCGACCTAAAGTCTTTTGGTCTGCGTCTACAACATACCACTTACGTGTGATTGTAGATGCGTTTGCCATAAATGATTTCATTGTGATTCTCCTTATATTCTTATTTGTGAAATAAGGGCTTGTGGAATATAATTTTAAAACGTACCTATCATATAATACTATAGAGACGGTCAATTGTCAACAGTTTAGAGTATGAATTTAATTAATTTTTTGAGATTATAATCCGTTTGAAAATGATATATTTATTTTTTTAAGTGAAATAAAACCAACCTTATACTTTCGGGTTGGTTTCTTCAATAAATATGCGTTTAACGTTCATGTCAATAATGACTTTTTCATTCTTACTCGTCGGTATATTTTTTTCTATAAAATCTGCTCTAATAGGTAGTTCTCTACGCCCTGTATCAATAACAATGACAAATTGTACCTATTTAGGTCTTTCATGATCACTTAGGGTGTCCATTGGTGCATTTATGCCAGTAAAATTTTTAAAATTTCCCTTAAGCATTTAAAGCAATCCGAAATTCCTTTTTTAATGTATTATTCAGTCTTCTAGAAGTGATAAAATTTCATCTTTGAGTTTGATGTATTTATCTTCCTGATGAACAGGTAATTTTGTATCTTTATATAGTCTGTGTGTGTAATCACTATTATAGCTTTTAATAATATCGTTTTTGCCTCTTCTCATCACATAAATTTTAGTGCCCAGTAACAAAGCTTCATCGATATCGTGTGTTACAAAGAATATTGTTACTTTATTTTGAATCCATAATCTACGAATCATAATTTGCATTTTCTTTCTCGTGAAACTATCTAATGCGCTAAATGGTTCATCCATCAAGATCACCTCAGGATGTGAGGCTAAGGTTCTCGCAATAGCAATCCTTTGTTTTTCTCCACCTGATAGTTCAAACACTTTTGAATTTTTGTATTGAGATAATTCAACTTGGTCTAAATATTTATCGCAAACTCTATTTACTTCTTCATCGGATAGTTTATCAAATTTAGGACCCATCGATACATTGTGTTTGACGTCATACCATGGAAATAAATTTGGCGTTTGAAAAACGACACCTCTTTCGCTATTTGGACCAACGACTTTTTCGTTATGCATGAGTATATCCCCTTCGTATGGAAAAACGAAACCGGCAATCGCTTTTAACAATGTGCTCTTTCCACATCCAGAAGGGCCAATAATACAGGCAAATTCGCCTTTATATAAATCTAATGAAACATCGTGAATGGCATCATTTGTTTCCAAATTCATATCATAATTAACACTCGCATGTTTGACTTCTATTATTTTATTCATCTTGCACTTCCAATGCATAGGCATTATTTAAAAACGCAACCATTTCAGATCTAGTAATATCTCTTGTTAAAAATGTTTGATTTTTTAGAAATACACATTGAGAAAGCATCGTATCCACATATTGACTAACAAAAATACTACTTTGCATTTCTTCTAAGCTTGTCCAAATTGATCCGTTGACCTCAATTGTAATTTCAGCATTATCAAGTTCAAGTTCCGCTGCAAGCTTATTGATTGCCTCTACTTGATTACCTTCAAAATATTGATACGCTTCATGCATACATTCAATATATGCCTTAACAAGTTCGGGATGTTCTTCAGCAAATGATTTTCTAGCGAGTTCAACATTTGCAGTCATATACCCTTTTTCAATCATGTCCGCACTAGAAACTAAAACTGCGCCGTCTTGTAGAAGCATACCTAAAGAAGGTTGCCATGTATATGCTGCATCAATATCGCCACGATTCCAAGCAGCTACGATTTCACTAGTTTTCATATTTAGCAGTTGAGCATCATCAATCCCCGCTTCTTGCAATACATTAAGTAAAACATAATGTGCTGTCGAAGCGAATGTGGTTGCAATTGTTTTCCCACTCAAATCATCTACGGTAGTAATATTGGAACTATTTTTTGCAACTAATGCCTCAACATCACCTAATGTCTCATGTATCCAAACAAGTTCAGCGTCAAGATGATTGCCTAAAGCGATTAGCGCATTAATATTTCCCATAGTCGCAAAATCAATATCTCCAGAAACAATTGCTTTGTTTGCATCAACACCGGAATCAAAATAGTAATATTTCACTTTGTATCCAAGTTCGTTAAATTTTTCTTCGAATAATCCCATATTTTTTGCAAGCATCGCATCATTAGGAACGCGCAACAATCCCAAATTAACTTCCATCTCATTATTTCCACAAGCTGTTAAAAAGCTCATCAGTATGATTACCATGATTAATGTTATTTTTTTCATCAAGCTTTTCCTTTCCAAAAAACAATTCTATTTTCTGCATATTGCAGCAATTTGTCTAACAGAATTGCTGAAATACCTATTACGATGATACCTACAAAAATAACATCGGATTTCAAATAATTAGATGCATCCAAAATCATCCAGCCAATACCTGATACAGCAGCAACCATTTCAGCACTTACAAGTGTAGTATACGCAACACCTGTTGCAGTTCTTACTCCTGTAAAAATATTAGGTAAAGAACTTGGGAAAACTACATTTGTAAAAACTTGAAGACGAGTTGCTCCAAGTGTTTTAGCTGATAAAATATGGTCTTCTCTAACTAACTTCACAGCTTGTACACAACTGATGTAAATTGGAGCAAATGCTGCTATAAAAAGTAAAACAACCTTTGATGTATTCCCTATACCTAACCATAATATTAAAAGCATATAATATGCTAATGGCGGCAATGGTCTAATGAATTCAACAACTGCTGAAACAACAGTTTCAATCTTTTTAATGTGCCCACAAACTAACCCTAGTGGGATTGCTGTAATAATAGCTAAAAATATAGAGAGAAATAACCTTCCAAAACTTGCACCTAAATGTTGAATAAAAGGAATATGATTATACCCATCCTTACATATCGCTATAAAAGCTAGCCATACCTTATAGGGAGAAGGTACCAAGGTTTCGTTCACAAGGTTTAATCCCGGAAGTGTAAAAATGAACCATATGAAAATAATAAACAGCCACACCATAATTCTATTAAATTTCATTTGATCTCTCCCGTTCTTTACTGTAAATATTATAACGTATATACCAGTACAATATCAACTTTTTTCGATAAAAATAGTCTTCAATCAAAGGATTGAAGACTTATACATTTTTTTAAAACTAGTTCAGTTGACATGGATCAACTTTTTTATAGAATGACTTTCTAATCATATTACCAAGATATCCGCCACCAAATAGGAAGAATAAATATAACCAACCAGCTAATGAGAAGTTAGCGATAGGTGTATATAAAGCACCCACGTTACAACCAAGTGATAATCTAGTACCAAAACCTAATAATAAACCACCAGCAGCAAATAATAAGATTTCTAAAGGTTTAATCTTAAGTCCAGATTTGAACATTTGTACAAATTTTCCTGATAATAACAATCCAACAAATGCACCAAGAATAATACCAATATTTTGCATATAACCAGCACTATCAAATAAAGCTGTTGTGAATGATGATGCAGGTCTTCCAGTGAAATCAACTAAAGACTGAACGCTAACGCCAGATTTAGCTAAGATTGTGCCAAACCAGTTACCATATACAGTTGAAGCACCCCAACCTGTACTTGAAACGGCATATAATAGGCCAAATAATAATGCGATGATTAAAGCTGTTTGAGTTAATGACCATTTTTTAACAAAGAATCTATTCCAAACTGAAACTTCTTCTTCAACAACTTCAGCTACTGGAGCTGGAAAGTTTTTAGAAACTTTGTTTTGATACCATTTTGCTAGATAACCTACACCAACAGCAAATAATATAGTAACCAGTAAAGCTCCTATAACACCTGCAGCCATGTTAGTTCCACCATTGCTGAACCAGTCAACCATCCATACACCTTCAACTCTACTTAAAGCGTTATCAGTTGTAAATAATGAATTTTGAGCGAAACCAGTAGTCATTAATGGGAATCCAAGAAATACGCCGACTCCAAAGAATAATAATGTAATCAATGCTCTAGGTAATCCAAGTGGTACATCTTGTAACACACCAGTTGCGCAGCAACTAGAAAATGCCATACCAATACCAAATAAAATACCACCAAATAATAATCCCCAAGAAATTGGGTTAACCCATAACCATAACCCTGAATCTTTTCCACCAATGATGTATGCGCCAACAATCATTGCAGAAACTACAAACATTACTAATAAAGATCTTAATAACTTTGTAGAACCTTTTCTACATGCTCTGTTTGATAAACCAGCGAACCCATAATCTCCTCTTGTTAAAGCATAACCAAGTCCTAGACCGATTAATAACTTAACAAATACAGTACCTGAAGCAAATACTCCAGCAAATCCTAAAACTAACACTAATGCAACTAGTGCAAATCCAACAATTGCTTCAATCAATTGTTTTCTACTTAAATTTTTCATCTTTCCTCCATTTTATTTTATTTTATTTAAAATTGTATTCTGTGACAATTTTATCCCGTTTTAATGTTACATCTTCGAAATATTGATTATAGCAAATACCCATATAAGATCCAGAGATATTATAAATGTTTTCAAATCCTAATTGTCCTAAAGCTCTTGCAACGTTATAAGATCTTTGTGCTGATCTACAATGTACGTATACAGGACGATCCTTAGGAATTTCATCCAATCTTTCTCTAAATTCGCTCATAGGAATATTGTGTGCAATTTTAATATGTCCCTCTTCCCATTCTTCTTTTTCACGAACATCAATAATATATCCATCGTTTTCAACAATATTTCTAATTTCTGATACTTTAACTTGTTTAAATTCACGATTTAATATATTTAATGCTACTAAAGCTGCATGATTAAGTGGATCTTTAGCAGTTGAATATAATGGTGAGTAACAAAGTTCTAATTCTTTTAAATCGTCTATTTTACCATTCATAGTTATCATTGTTGCAATAACATCAACACGCTTAACAATATTACCTTTACCTATTGCTTGGCACCCAAGTATTTTCCCTGTAGGAACTTCAAAAATTAATTTTAAGTGCATTGGATTCGCCGAAGGAATAATACCAACACGATCTGATGGAATCAAATAAACAAAATCATGTTCTATTTTATTTTCAGTGCAATCTCTATCGTTTAATCCTGTCGATGCTGCATTTAATTCAAAGACTTTAACACAACTTGACCCAATAACACCTTTGTTTTGAACTGTTCTTCCGTTCATGTCATCAGCAGCAGCTCTTGCTTGTCTTTGTGCAGGTCCTGCTAATGTAAGTCTTGTTGGTTTATGTAGAAGTGATGAGTGTACTTCTATCGCATCACCAACGGCATAAATATCTTTAATATTTGTATGGTAATTAGAATCTACTTTGATTGCTCCAGTAACACCTAATTCGATACCAGAGGACAAAGCAAGTTCGATTTCTGGTGTAACTCCGATAGCCATAATAACCATTTGAGCTTTAACTTCATGTCCACTTGCAGTAATGATTTTGTCTTCTTTAATTCCACAAAGTGGATCTCCAACGATTAAATTAACACCGTTATCCATAATTTCCTTATGAATAATTTGAACCATGTCATAATCTAATGGTCTCATAATTTGATTAGCTGCTTCAAGCAATGTCACATTAAGTCCAGCCATTTTTAAATTTTCCATAATTTCAAGCCCGATATAACCACCACCAATGACGGCAACATCTTTCACTTTGTGATCCTGAACATAATTGTCAATATTAACAATATCGACAACGTTTCTTACAGGAAAGACGTGATCCAAATAAATGCCTTTAATTGAGTTAGGCAAAATAGGATTAGCCCCTGGTGATAAGAATAAAGAATTATATGATTCTTCGTATGTTTCTTTAGTTAAAACATCTTGAACAACAACTTTATGTTCTTCAGGTTTAATTCTTACAACCTCACTATTGACCTTAGCAATAATATTGTATTGCTCTTGAAACTGATTTGGTGTCATCATGACTAAGTTTTCACTTTTATCCACCGTTTTACTTAAAAAGAAAGGAAGTGCGCAATTTGAAAAAGACACATGTGGCCCTCTTTCAAACATTACAATTTCCGCTTGTTCATCGAGTCTGCGCGCACGCGCGGCAACTGATGCACCACCGGCAACTCCGCCGATAATTACAATTTTATTTGACATATTAAACTCCTTTTATGAATTGTATTTTCCATGAATAATTATACACCTTATGCTTGAGATGTCAAGACTTTTCAAGGTGAAATGTGTGATTTATTTTGGAAGTTCAATATATTTAGTTTAGATATTAAAAAATCTAAACTAAACCTCTTTTTTCTCTACACAGTAAGTGTAAATTCGTGTTCTCTTTTTTTGTCTTTAGGTATATTTTAAAAAATAAAAAAACCACAAAAATAGCTTTTGTGGTTTCTACATATGAAAACAATAAAAAGATATATTTGAGTAAAAATACGAAATGGTTTTCATCCGTTTTCACACTCATGAAATGATATTTTTTTATTCTTGTTTGCTTGGAAGGAACAATCCTAACAAAATTGAAGTCGCAATCATACCAGATACGAGTGCTATCACAAATCCCCACCAATTATGCATAAACGCGATAACGAATATTCCGCCATGAGGAATTGCTATTGAGGTTTGAAATAGGCCAACAAGTGCGCCAGCCAAAGCACTACCAATGACTAAAATAGGTATAGTGATTTTTGGACCATCTTCTGTAAAAGGAATTGCTCCTTCAGTTATAAAGATAGATCCCATCGCCCAATTTTTTTTCCCTAATTGTCTTTCTTTCTCGTTAAATTTATTTTTAAATAACAATGTTGCACCAGCAATACCAAGTGGGGGTATCATACCACCAACCATGATCGCTGCCATTAGAATTGATTGAGATCCACCAATGATAGATGCTATACCAATCATATATGTAATCTTATTAACTGGCCCCCCTAAATCAATGGCCATAAGCCCCGCAGCAATTAGTCCTATTAAGATTGCACCAACTCCATTTAAGTTGCTTAAAAAGGCTTGAACTGCTGTTGTTACAGGTTCTACCGCTATATTGACACCTATCATAATTAATGCTACGAATAGTGTGCCCAAAACAGGAAAAATAAGCATTGGATTTAACCCATGCAATACACGAGGCAATTTTGAAAATATCTTGATTAATAAAAGTGTAATATACCCCGCAACAAATCCACCAATTAATGCACCAAGAAATCCACTGTTTCCAGTTGTAGCTAAAGCACCCGCTACAAACCCTGGGACAAGACCTGGCTTATCTGCGATTGCATATGCTATAAAACCTCCTAATACGGGAAGTAACAAGCCCATAATTAAAGTTCCAGTATCATTAAACCATAAAGCTATTGGCGAATTAGAAAAACTTGAGTCTATTAAAAATGAAAGGGAAATAAAAATACCCCCCGCAACAACAAACGGGAGTAATTGGCTGACGCCACTCATCATATTTTTATATATATTCCATCTTTTTTTCATTTGATCTCCAAATTAATAAATCTTATAATGTCCTTCTAGTGCACCTTCAATAAGTGATGCTGCATCACTAATAGCTCTTGTGACATCAACTTCAATAAGTCTTTTTCCTTTAAACCTATCCATTTGCACTTTAATATCTGAAGCTATAATAACAGCAACCGCTTCTTTGATATCGTTTTCTTTTAATTGATTTTCAATACCGATTGCTCCATTAGTTTCAACAATTAATTGAACCCCAAATGCTCTCCCGGTACTTTCTAACATTTCAGCTGCCATATATGTATGCGCGATACCCGTCGGGCATCCAGTAACTGCAACGATTTTAACCATACTTTATACCTTATCTATTGTTTCAAGTATTGAAAGAACTTCTTCTTTAGTCTTTGCTTGAAGTAATTGATCTCTAAACTCTTCGTGAATTAAATTTCTAGATAGTAAAGCTAGAACTTTTAAATGAGGATTAATATTTGATTCTGGCATTGCAATCAAAAAGAATAATTCAGCAGGGACTCCATCGAGGCTTTCAAATTCGATACCATTTTCTGATCTACCAAAAACGAGGGATGGCTTTGTAACATATTTAGATTTTGTATGTGGAATTGCAATTTTAAATCCAATGCCTGTTGAACCTAGAGCTTCTCTTTCATATACATCTTCTAAAAACATTTCTAAATCTGATACTCTTTCGTCATCATGGAGCATTTTAGCCAATTCCTTGATGACTTGATCCTTTGTTTTTGCATCTAATTTGGTTTTTATAAGTGGAAGATCAATTAAATCGCGAATTTTCATGAGTGTATCTCCTTTATTTTTATTTTATCCTGATACATATTACATGTATCTTTTGTTGCTAACCCTTCACCAAAGACAGTAGCTGTCCCTGCTGATACAGCATATAAATATGCTTTCTTAATATCTTCATATTGAATATATGAATTTACAAAACCTGCAATCATTGAATCACCGGCACCCGTTGTGTTAACGACTTGCCCGTGAATTTTATTGGCTCTATAAATATGGTCTTTATCTAAAAGAATTGATCCTTTTGAGCCCATAGATACTAAAACATTTGATGCACCCATGTCTACCAATCGTTTTCCATAATCGATTAACTCTTTCATTGATCCAATTTTAATGTCAAAATAATCTTCGAGTTCTTCTAGGTTTGGTTTAATTAAGAATGGTTTGTAATCTATAAAATCTAGAATCTCTTTTCCTGGTACATCCATAATAAATTTAATATTTCTTTTATCACATATTTTGGCAATCTTTTGATAAGCAGCGGGTTGCCCTTGGCATGTGCTACCCGAACAGATGAGTAAATCATTTTCTGTTAACTGATCTATTTGATTTAATAACTTATTAAAATCTTGGTTTGATACTTTGGGACCTCTATCATTGACGTCAGTTTCTTTATTTCCATGATTGATTTTGATATTCATTCTCGTGCGTCCTGGGATATCTATAAAATCGAGTTTAATGCGCGTATACTCTTTAAGATCATTTTTTATAAATGATCCCGTGAAATCTCCTATGAACCCTAAAGCAACACTATTTATTCCTAAATTATGAAGAACAACTGAAACATTAATACCTTTACCGCCTGCTCTAAAAAAAGCGTGCTTTATATGATTAATCTTATTAGATTCTAATACTGATAAATTCATGATGTAATCAATAGCTGGGTTAAGCGTACATGTATAGATCATCAAACTATTCTCCTATTCCTAACAATAGTGATTATCGCTTTGTGTCTAATGTCATTATATCAATAAAAGGTATACTTTTACAATGTTAGTCGATTTAATTGTATTTCTTAAATAAAAGACCTCGCTTGAGGTCTTCTATGCAATCGTTTTATGCTTGAAATTACCGAAAACATTTTTTACTGGTCTGGTAACTACAAATGCATTTGGATCGACGCGTTTTACCATCTGAACAAGCGTATGAAGCTCATAAGATGATATGACCACGTAGATTAATGTCTTCTCATAATGAGAGTATGCTCCTTCGACTTTCATCAAAGTAACTCCTCTGTATACTTTTTGCAAAATTTCATCAACTAACACTTGTGGTGTTGCTGTGATAATATCAACTGATAAAAATTGATAGGATGTATGCAAGCGGTCAGTCATGATGGTTGATACAATAATTCGAATGACCGTATATGATGCGATAACACCACCTGAGACGGCTATGCCACTTGGTCCAACAGTCCCACCAACAATGAAAGCGCCTATTAAAGCGATAGCAAGATTCATCAACATCGAAATATAACCTACTGACTTTCCTTTTTTAAAAGAAAACCATTGGGCAAGAATGTCGAGTCCGCCCGTAGATGTTCCATAACGAAGTGCACCGCCAGCACCAATACCAATTAATAGACCACCAAGCACCGCAGCTGCAAATACATGTTCAACACTATCAAGTCCCATATTAATCTTAGGGAACCAACTTAAAATAGTTGCTTGAACTAAAACTGATATTATACTATAGATTGTAAATCTATGAGAAATACCAAACCAGCCTACTAGCAAGATAGGAATATTGACAATGATAACAAAGAGTCCTAAGAAGTGATTCCCAACTTCAACATTAAACCATACGTACATAGCATCTCTAACAAGCTGCCCAAGACCCGGAATACCACCTGTATAAAGTGGCACAACTGAAGCTTCAAGAAACCACGATACCCCAATACCATAGATGATCGTAAAGATGACAACTGCAAGCAATCTTTCAACTTCAGGAAATATTTTATTTATGAAGGCTTCAGAATGAAACCATGTTCTAAATTTATTCATCTCTATCTTTAAGGATCTCCTCTAATTTTTTAGCTATATCATAGCGTTCAAATAATACTTCAGGTTTACCTAAAGTTTTCTCTTGGTATTGACCAAATTCATTTAAGGACTCGAAACTCAAATTGGTTGCTCCAATTTGTGCAGCGATCCTCTTAGATGTTTCAGGAATAAAAGGTTGTAAGGTTACTGTGATAAATCTAATTGTTTCAATCAAATGATATAAAACGTGATCTAATACACCCTGTTTTTCCGGATTTTTAAATAGCTTCCATGGCTCTGAAACGTCAATATATTTATTTGCATGTCTCGCAAGCTTGACAACTTCTTCTAGAGCATCGGCAACCTTGAGTTCATCCATATGTGTTCTAATAGCTGGAAGCACTTCTAAACATTTTTCTTTTAAGCTTAACTCGAATGGTTCATCTAGAATGACTCTCTTGACGAGACCTTCGCGATATTTATGTGCCATACCAATCGTTCTGTTGACAAGATTACCTATCGTGTTTGCTAAATCACTATTATTTCTTTCAATCAATAATTCATATGTAATATTACCATCTTGTGCAAATGGAATTTCATGAAGTACATAATATCTAATCGTATCCACACCAAAATAACGCACAAGATCATCTGTATACATTACATTTCCTGTTGATTTACTCATTTTGTTTTTGTTAAATAAAATCCACGGATGTCCAAAAATTTGTTTAGGAAGTTCTAATCCTAAGGCCATTAAAATGATTGGCCAATATATTGTATGGAATCTTAAGATATCTTTACCAATTAAATGCACATCAGCAGGCCAGTATTTATCAAATTCGGTAGCATTTGGTTCATCAGGATTATAATTTAATCCTGTGATATAGTTACTTAATGCATCAATCCATACATAAACAATATGACCTTCAGCAAATTCTACTGGGATACCCCACTTAAATGACGTTCTAGAAACTGATAGGTCAGGAAGTGGTTCTTTCAGAAAGTTTTGAACCATTTCATTTCTTCTCGATTCGGGTTCAATAAACTCAGGATGATCTTCTAAATGTTTAAGTAGTCTTTCTTGATAAGGAGCTAGTTTCAAGAAATAAGCCGCTTCTTTTGTCCAAACTGGAATATCACCATTAGGTCCTTTTCCATCAACAATATCTTTTTCTAGGACGAATGCTTCTTCAGCAATAGAGTACCAACCTTCATATTCACCTAAGTAAATATCACCTTGGTCGTATAACTTTCTAAATATAGCTTGAACTGATTTAATGTGTCTTTCATCGGTTGTTCTAACGAATTGATCGTAACTCACGCCAACTGTTTTATAGATACGTTTAATTTCTGAAGAAATATGATCTACATAAGTCTTTGGTGATAATTCATTAATTTCCGCTTCGTTTTCTATTTTTTGTCCATGTTCATCAGTACCCGTCTGGAAAAAAACATCATACCCATCTAATCTTTTAAATCTCACAATAGCGTCAGCTAAAATAGCCTCATATACGTTTCCGATATGAGGAATAGCAGATGCATATGCAATTGCAGTTGTTAAATAATACGTTTTTCTCATTTTCATAACCTCCATAAAAATATAAAAATCGCCCTTAAAAATTCTAAGGACGAAATATTCGCGGTACCACCTTAGTTCTAGCAATGCTAGCACTCTAATCCTTTAACGCAGGAATACGTTTTGATCTACATATCGATCAAAAGGCTCGAAAACCATGTTCATCAGATGTAGGGTTCGTTTTCACCAAACACGAACTCTCTTGACGCTTACATCTGCTTACTCTTTTTCTCATTGCCTATAATAATCTTATTATATATGAATTCATTCAAAAATCAAGTTTTTTTATTGTCAATTTTATATGCTTGATAAACTTCACTTTTAGGAATGCTGCGTTCTACTGAAACTAACTTCATCGCATCTTTTTCACTTTCGCCCTGTTTAACCAATCTTGAAACATGCTCTACGATTGTTTCACTAAACTCGGTTTGACTCAAATGGTCGCCTTCGATAATGATTGCATATTCGCCCTTTGGATTATGTTCTATTTCTAATGCTTGACTCAAAGTGGTTCTAATAATCGTTTCAAACGTTTTTGTGAGTTCTCTAGC